>JALNZI010000025.1 GCA_023229385.1 Candidatus Omnitrophota bacterium
CCTATTTTTTTAATTACATTTTGTTTTTTTAATGAGGATAAATGATAAGATAATCTTGGTAAAGAAATATTTAAATGAGTTGCAATCTTAGAAGGGTTTAATCCTTTTTTAAGTAAAGTTATTATATCAAGTTCAAAATTATTTTTAACTTCTTCAACTTGTGTTTTAACTTCTCTCACTTCTTTTTCCTCTTTCATTATCAATTTAAAAATAAAAACTATTTAAATATTAGTTGTAACTTAAAAAAAGTAAAATAGAAAGATTTAAGTAGTTTGTAGTGTTTAATAACTACGTTAGAAAAGGAAGGTAGGGAACTTCATTTTAGAACAAAGAGTTAATGTTGTTCCCTTAACCAACCGACACCTTAATTTCTTATGGAACTTTCAAAAATTTCGCTATGTTTAAAAAGTACGAATTATTAAATTAAGTATGTCACTTGGAGATAATATTTTAAAATTCTTAGGTTCTAAATGGTTTACATTAATTTTAGGATTAGCAATGGTTGTTGTTTTACCTTTTACATGGCATAATTTTAAAGTAGTTCAAGCAGCTGGACAATTAGTTAAATTTTGGTGGGTAGTAGCTGTTTTAATAATTAATGCAATTTCTATATTCTTTTGTGCATATAAGTTTCTTGGTTCTTTAAATAAAAAAGACCAACCAAAATCTGAAGAATGGTAAAGTTTTCTGAAATTATTGATTATTTAATTTGTACTCAATTAGTTGTTAGTATTCTCTTATTTAAATTTGCTCATAATAAGTATGAAGGAATTATAGTTTATTTTGGAATTATTATATTTATTTCTTATTGGCTTCTAAAAACAATTTTTAATAAAAAGTATAAAGAAATGTTGAGTTAAATATTTTCTAATCGCTATGTTTAAAAAGAAATAATACTATATAAGTTAACTCTCTACCTACAAAAAAGATGGCTAATTATTACGATAACAATAAAATTACTTATCCCCAACTTATTATGGAACAGATTAAGATTATACAAAATATTAATTCTAAAGAGTTAAGAGATGGACAAAAGATTGTAAAGAATATGATTGGGGAACAAACTATTGAAGGAGAAGATACTAGGTATAGTTTCTTACAAAGTGTTGATGTATTGGGTTCTTTGTTATATCCATACTTTCCTAAATTAAGTAAAGATGAAAAGATAGAAAATGTAGCAACTAATTTTTATTACTTTTGTAATCTATATGATATGGAATTATCTGAAGCATTAAAAGATAAAGACTTTGAAAAACTTGTTAGTGAAAATTTTAATCTAGATATAAAGAAAGATATTAAAAAAGAAATTGAATCTAAAAAATTAACAAATGAAATAAATATTTTTTTATTAAATTTTAAAGTTAAAGAAGCTAGAAAGACATTTAGAGAATTAATTAAATTATTTAAAGATAATGATTTCTTAAATGGAGATACATTTGGCGATACTCCAGATGTAGTAGATAGCAATAGTATGGATGCTATAGAAGATTTAGAAGAGGAAGAAGATGAATAAGCCCCCAAGAGTTATATACAAAGGAAAACCAAAAAAAAATAGTTGGTGTAGATGGTCTGTATTTAGAGTTAAGAGAAGAAATAATTCTGTTAATTTAAGATTTACTGGTGGAACTGGAGAAGGTAAATCATGGTCTGCTTTATCTTTTTGTGAAATATGTGCTAGAATGTTAGGAAAGAAATTTGGAGAAAAAAATATTTATTTTTCAATTAAGAATGTAATAGATGATGTAGCAGAAAATGAACCCCCACCTGGAACTATTTTTTTTATAGATGAACAACAAGTAGAAGCTAGTTCTAAAAATCATCAATCTAAAAGAGCAGAAGCTTATTCTATTTTCTTTTCAACTGTTCGTTCAAATAGATACATTATAGTTACAACTTTACCTTTTTCTGATATGGAATTAAAAAGACTTAGAAGATTTTATCATGTTGAAATTGAATGTCATGGAGCAAATCTTAATACAAACACAGTTCGTTCTACACCTAGATTTGTAGAGTATTCAAGAACTAAGAAAGATAAAGAATATAGAAAGAGATTAATAATTACTTTTAAAGATGAAGATACTGGAATTACTAAATCTAGAAAATTATCTTATTGGGATATACCTAGACCTAGTCAAGATATTATAGATATATTTGAAAGATTAAAAGCAGAATTTAAAAGAAAGTTATATAAAAGAATATCAAAAGAATTATCTAAAGAAGATGGAGAAGATGAAGAACCACAAGTTAAAGTAGAACAAGCTGTAGTAGATACTTTATCTGATTACCAAAAAGCAATCTATGAATTAATGAGTAAAGGAATAAAGAAGACAAAAGACTTAGATAGAGAACTCAAAGCTATGAATTTCTATTCTGATTATGGGAAAGTTTCAAGAAACAAGAAATCTATGAGGAAAAAGGGGGTAATATTCATTTAGTAGTGTAGTTTGTAGGTTATATATACATAGTCTAATACACTATTTATTAATTTAATTTGTTAGAAGTGTATTTTGTAGAGAAAAAATCCAACAACTAACTTAAAAAATATCATAAATGAATAATAAAAAATGAGTGAACAAGTAAAAAAAATAAAAGAAGAACCGATTGAACAAGAAGGAACAGCAACCCATAGTGGTTGGATGCAGTTCTATAGTGCTTACTCTAAATATAGGGATGAATGTATAAGACTTGGAAAGAATGTTTTAGGTAATGATATTAATCTTTCAATAGTTTCTTTGTCCGAATATCACTCAGCTCTTTATTCTATGGCTCAACAAGTGTTTAGTTTTTATACTGAATCTACTGAAGAAGAATTAACTAATTTATGGTTAGACTTGGGGGAAAAGGTTGAAGATTTTTTATCTAAAATAAGAGATAGAGATTTTAGAAATCAAATGAATATAGAAGGGCAAACAACTATTGATAGAGAATTAAAAGTTGCATTACTTAAATACTTTAATAAAGTAGATAGGATGGCAGCTGAAGCTGGTTTACAAGTAGGTAAAGAAAATAAAGGAGATATAGAACCTAAGAAAGGATTAATAGGTTTTGGTACAAAATGAAAGTAGCTATATATTGTAGAACAAGTAAAACAGAACAGAACCCAGAAAATCAAAAATTAGAATTAGAACATTTTGCAAAAGCCATGAATTATAATTATTCTATATTTGAAGAACAAGAATCTACAAGAAAGACAAGACCAATAAAAAATAATCTATTTCAAGAAGCTTTACAGAAAAAATGGGATTTAATATTGGTATGGAAATTAGATAGATGGGCTAGAAGTATGCAAGAATTAATTAATGATTTAGAACTTCTTAGACAAAATAATGTTCAATTTAGAACTCTAAAAGAAAACTTATGCTTAGATAATAATCCAACAAATAATTTAATGATAAATATACTTTCTTCATTTGCCCAATTTGAAAGAGATATAATAAGAGAAAGAACTATGGCTGGATTAGATAGAGCAAGAACCGAAGGAAAGAAGCTTGGAAGACCATTTAAAAAATCCCCCCCTGTTAATTAATAATTTTATATAGGACAATTTTTCAATATTTGACTTTTCAATAAACGACCGATTAATTCAATTTTCAAAATCTTTCCTTTCTTCAACCCAATTTCCATCTTTAATAAAAAGTGTTTCATAGAATTTTTCATTTATGAATACTTGAATAAAAGGATTATCTTGAAATCCCATTATATGAAATTCAATAATTTTCTTTTTAGTTGGCTTTCTTTTTATCTTAATTGTTTCTAAATTTTTAATTCCTTTAATAACTTCTATTGATTCACTCTTCATATCTTCTATACATTTAATCATACTTTTACTTAATCTTATTTTCATCTTCTTTTTAATTATTAAGAATATCTTATTTTTAAATATAGTGAAAGTATAATTCGCTATGTTTAAAAAGAATGATTATTTAATTAATTTATACTTTGGGGTGAATATGAATATACAAAAACCATTTAGAGTTTCTTTAAAATTAAAAGAAGGTAAATCTCCTCATATTTATTTAACTCAATTAAAAGTATTAATGGAAGAAGATACTTCACTTCATCCAATGATGTATAAAACACTTCAATTACTTAAGAAAACAAGAACTCCTTTTATTATGTTAGCTACACTTAGAGAGATAGTTATTGACCCATTAAATTTTAGACATTTTGATAGAAGTGCAGAACCAAGAGGGGATTGGGTTTGTACTCTCTGGAGTAAAGAAGAAATTAAAGAACATAAACAAGATGCTGAAGGACATATCAAAGCTATGTTTAAAATGTTTGAAGCTTTAGGTTATGAATTTTATGATTCAAAAGAATGTTCACAAGAATATATTAGAATGTTAGAAGATTTAACTTCTAAACAAATTGAAAATCAAATGTTACAAAGAGAGGGAATGGAATGAAAAATAAAAGAAAAATAAATTTAGGTGGTATAATAATGATACTGATAGGATTAGTATTTTTGGTTGTTCCTTTCTATTATGTAAAAGATACATTAACTATAGAAAGAGTAATTTCATTTATTGCAGGTTTAATTTTATATGGTGGAGGATGGAGGATATTAAAAGATTAAAATGAAATCCGATACTTGTGATTTAATATTTATGACTTCCAATGCTTTAAGTTGGATAACAATGTTAATTGGATGTATAATTGTAAACGATGATATAATTCTTGGAGGATTTATAGCATTTGCTATAAGTTTTACATTTTGGATAATGTGGCATTTAATAAAATTTTCAAATGAAGACAGGAGAAAAAAATGAAAACATGGATAATAGTAATTGGAATAATCTTAATAATTTTTGGATTTTATCCACCATTCCATCTAATGAGTATAGTAATAGGTTTAATAGTTGCTATTGTAGGTATGATAATTAAAAATAAAAAAAAAGAATATGGAAAAGCTTAATGAAGTAATTTTAGAAGTAGGAATAAAGGTAGCAAGAAGAGGAGAAGGCGGTTTAGTTATAGTTGGTAATTGTAAATATAAACCATTAGTAAAACAAGATGTTAAACCTTTTAATGTTATAGATAATCCAAAACTTTTAGAATCATTAATTTTAATGGATGGAGCAGTCGTTTTAAATTCTTCAGGAATTTTAGAAGTTTATGGAGCAAAGATTAATTCAAATAATATTTTACCTAATTTTGGAACAAGGCATTCTGCTGCAATTAGTGCTTCAATGAATAAAGGAACAACTGCGTATATTATAAGTCAAGAGGATAAAAAGGTTAAAGTTTTTTATAGTGGAAAATTAATTTTACAAATAGATTCTTTAGAAAAAGGAATTGAAAAAAAAGTAAGTGAAATAAGTAAATTATTCGAAAGCATGGGTTTTGGAACTTTGGGATTTTTAGGAGCAAGTGTTTTAGTTCCTACACTTGGGATTGCTTTAATTCCAGGAGTTATAGTTTTTGGTGGAGTTCATTATATAATAAATCAAATTAAAAATTTTGAGAGAGGTAAATAAAATAGATATAGATATAACAAATTTAAAAAGTAGAGAAATAATCAAAATATTAGAATTATATTCTCATGGTTCTCTAGCAATTAAATACGAGAGAGTGTTCTGGTGTTCTGATTACGCAGAGCCAGAAACTAGAGAAAATCCTGTTGGAACTCCCCCTGGAGTTCCTCCCAATCAAAAAAGAAGAAATCCAGGAGAACCATTTCAAAGGATGGCAGATTCATTGGGTTCTATGATTTGTATGCCAAGATGATAGAAGTAAAATTTAAAAAAGAAGATAAATGGGAATATAAAACATTTGAAAATCAAAAACAATTAGATGATTTCTTAAAAGTTAATGAAGGAATTTATTCTGAATATAAAATTAAACCAAAAAAAACAATTAAAAGTTTATTCTTAAATTGGTGGAGAAATATAAGAAATACTAAAAAAAATTGGAATAAAGTAAGAGCTTCTCCTTTTGCTAGTTTAACATTAGCTTATAAGGCAAGAAAAATAATTATTGGATTACTTATTCCTTATTTAATTTATATGACTTTTAAAATGGTTAAAAATTATGCTGCTGTTGGATTAATGGGAACTATAGGTAAAGCATTTATGATTGGAATAATGGCTTTTATTTGTTGGAAAATTTATCAAACTATACCTATGGCTAAAAAGAAAATAGATTATTATAAAAAATATCCTCATACTATTAATTATTGCCCAGCTAATACTAAAGAAACAGTAGATGATATTCTTAAAAAAATAGAAGAAAATCAAGATAAGGAAAAAGGAGGTCTTAAAGTATAAAAATGTTTGGTAAAAAGAAAGAAGAAGTACCCACTCCAGTTCCAAAACCTCTTCCAAAGTCTTCTCCTAAGCAAATTGAAGCAGTAGAAGTAGAGGAAGTACCAGAATATGAAGAAAACGAAGAAAGTGAGGAAAACGTAGAATATGGAGATTCTGGAGAACAAAGTGAAGGATTAACTGAAGAAGTTGTTGTTACATATCTTAAGAACTTTGAACAAAGACTTAATTCAATAGAAGCAACACTCTTTAGATTAAAAAATCTATAAATATATTTAATTTTTAATTTATTTATTTTAAAATGAGTTTCAAAAAAGTTAGTAAAGAAGAATGGCTTAAATTAAGTCAAGAAGAAAAAGATTATCTTACTTTCGAGTTTAATAAATCTGTTGAAAAAAGAAAGAAATTAACAATTATTCTAACTAGGTCTTTGGCTTTAATTTGTATTTTTGTTTTATTTTGGATAGGATTTGTTCAATTTAAAGCAGTTAATAATTATAATGAAATAATAGATGAATATGGAAGTGATGGATATTGTTATTTATGTGGAGAATATTCTCTTAAAAAATGTGAATGTCAATATTTTGAAAGTAGTTTTATAATAAATAATCCTAATTTATTTGAAAATTATTCTACTAATTTAGCTAATTATAATACTCAAAAATGTTCTAGTTTAAAAGTTAATGATAATGAAGTAATTAATCAAATAGTTACAGGAATAAATATTTCTAATTTAAATATCAATTCCTAAGTTGTTCCAATCTACATTAACTCTCTTTCTTTGTGGAACTCTTTTCATTACTCTCTTTGGTTGAGTAAAATCTAAATATAAATCTGATTGAGAGGGTCTAACTCTAAATGATTCTTGAATACCTCTTCCAGTTAAATTACTAAATCTATTAACTCTTGGAGCAGCATATTCTAATGCTTCTTTTCCTTCTAAGTATCCTTTTTTTAACCACTTACCAGTTTGTTTAAATGCCTTAATTATTGCTTTTTTATTTTTTTGTTTAATATTCATTTTAAATTAATCCTCTCCTTTTTGCTTCATTTTGTACTTCTTCATAATTTTCTCCTTTAATTACAACATATTTTCTTCTTTTACAAGATGGGTCTAATAATCTTACTGAAACTAAATCTTTCTTTTTTCTTTTAATCATCTGCCTCTCCTCTTATTAACATTTATACAATTAGAATTATTTACTCTTTTTTTTGGTTTTGTTTGACTTAATACACTTGATGTACTTAAACTAATTATATTACTTAATTTTGGAACTGATTGTAAAACTAAAGATTCTTCATACATTTTTCTTGGATATTTTCTTTTTATCATCTTATATTTTTAAGATTTCTAGCTAATATACTTCTTCTTTCTAGCAATCTTGTAACTTTAATTCTCCTTTTACCTAATTTAGTAGGATTTCTAATTGTTTGTCCAGCTTTAGCACTAATTATTTTATTTAATAAAATCATAGGAATATTTTTTCTTTCTGGAATACCTAATTGTTTACTTAGAACTCCCTTTTTTGGTTTAACTCTTTGAATCCATTTATTTACCATTATAGTCCTTTAAAGTAAACTCCCTTTTTATTTCTTTTCTTTTTCCTACCACATTTACCTGTTAGAACTTCTGATATGTTGTGACTTGCTCTTAGTAAGTCCATCTTTGGGTCTTCTCCAAAAACATAATCATTCCCCATTTTAATAATAAGGAATTTCTTCTCTCCTTCCTGCTGCTGCTCCACCTAATCCTTCAGTGAGCATTGTTAATACAACAACTGCAAATCCAACTACTACTAATATACTTATCCAACTTGTTCCTGTACTTAATGCACTTACAACATCTATTCCAGCATTTGAAGCATAACTTTCTGCTGTATATGTATATCTATAACTTAAAGTTACATTAGTTGAATTATAAAGATAATCTGCAGTTCTTATAACTCCATCTGCATAACTTGTTATATTTGCTAAAGGAATTAATGTCTTAGATGAAACATTATAAGCTTGTGTTACAGTAAATCCACCATATTCTTTAAGAGTTGTTAATGCTCCAGTTGTATAATTAGTTTGATTTACCCATGCTACTGATTCATTAGTTACTACTATAACAGTTAAAGGTTTATCTAATGTATCTGCTATTGTTGAATTTATAAATATTCCAAGAACTAAAGTTATTCCTACGATTACTACTGAAATTATAAACTTATTCAAGTTAAAGGGGCTTAGTTTGTTTTCCATTTTATTTTTTTAATATTATTCCCAGCGTAGCCAGTTCTCCTTTGATTTTGATTGTAGGAGCAACACAACCCATTAACATAATCTCTTAGATGATTAGTAGTAAGGAGTTCCAGCAGATTCTGCTGCACTTCCAAGACCGCTAGTCAACATTGTCAAGATGATTGTTGCGAATCCAACAACAACAAGGATTGAAATCCATGATGTTCCTGTACTCAAGGCGGATACAACAGCTTCAGCAGCATTTTGGGCTGCAGAGTCGTTGACCATCTGAGTGCCAATTTGGTCAGATATATAAATTCCTATGACTAAAGTCACTCCAACAATTACTACAGAGATTATAAATGACTGTAGATTAAATGCTGCCATGTTTGAGGTTTTTCATATTTAATTAAAAAATTCAACAAATATTATTATATAAACAAATTCAAATAAAAAAATTACCTATAGAAATCTTACTTATAGCAATATTTATAAATGGTGTAACTCTTATTATATAATGCCATATAAAGACCCAATAAAAAGAAGAGAATCTACAAGAATAAGAATGAAAATATTTAGAGAAAAACATAAAAATGATGAAAAATATTTAGAGAGAAGAAAATTAGAGAATAAAAAATTTCATTATGAACACAAAAAGCAAGAGAATGAAAGAAGTAAAAAATATTATATAGAACATAGAGAACAACAATTAATTAATATGAGGAATTATCGTGAAGATGAAGAAAATAAAAATCATCTTAACGAACTTAAAAAAGCAAGGAATAAAATTCGTAGAATAACTGATAATAACTTTTTAATTAAATCTAGATTAAGATGTTTGCTTTATAATTCATTAAATTTATATGGGCAAGGTAAAAAATTTAATTCAAGTAAATATGGAATAGATTTTAATTTAATTTGTAAAAAACTTGGACAATGTCCTGTAAAAAGAGAAGAATGGGATATAGACCATATTATCCCTTGTGCTTCTTTTGATTTAAATAAAGTAGAAGAAGTAAGAAAATGCTTTAGTCCTTCTAATCTTCAATGGCTTCCTAAAAAAGATAATATAAAGAAATCAAATAAACTTATCTTCCAATTATAACTTTAATTATATCATTAATTCTATTATTATTTTCTCTATTCCATTTTTTACTTTTACATATAGGGCATATTTTAGGAATTACTTTTTTATTTCTTCTTTTCCATCTATGACCACACTTACAACATTCATTTATTAATTCATTTTTTACCATTAAAATCCTCCTATCCTACAAACTTTAGTATTACAATTAGGACATTTTCCTTTTAACATAGGAACTCCTTTTTTTGTTTTTGTTTTAACTCCGTCTTTAATTTCCACTTTCTTTTTACATTTTACACAATATGCTTCTGTCATTTTTTTAACCTCCTTATAATTAATTTGAATTTTCTACTATACTTATTACTAAACCTACAATCATTCCTATAGCAAAAATAAATAAAACCATTTGATTAAATGTTGCAAATGTTTGAGCAATCATAGTTAATATAAAAAATGCAAAACTTATAAGTAATACTTGTCCTCCTAATTTATATTCATTTTTAGATGCAACGTAAATCATTGCTGAATAAAATACAAATAAAAATAAAGGAATTAATAAATTATTTGAAGCATTATTGGAAAAATTTATAAGACCTTCTAGTCCTTCTCCTGAAGTTGAACTATTAAAATATGTTAATAATGCTCTTGTCATTTTATTTTACTCTTTTTATATTATTTAATTTTTTGTATTTCATTTTAAGGTAAATCCTGTTTATTGGAAACGGCTTTAATATAAGCCATTGAAAAGTAAAGCACTATTATTATAGTCGCTAATCCTAGTAATGCTTGAAATTCTGGTATTGCTGTTGATATTGCTTCTATTATATTTTTAATTATTGGAATCATTGAGAAGAAACCACCTATAGCATCTAATCCAACTACAAATACATTCATTGCTGATGTAATTCCACTTTTTCCTACATCTAAAATATTTCTAACTAAGCTTTGGTCTGAAACATTATTTTCTGCTATTGAGCCAAAATTTGAATACTGATTTGCTATACTTGAAAATGCAGTTGCATATTTATCTTCTAAAGTAACATTATTTAATACAACAAATTCAGAATAAGAAACAAATAATAAACTAATTAAGAAAGTTCCAACTAATGAACCTATTAATATTTTTGTTAGTGTTGGATTTCCTGCCATTTTATTTCCTTGTTTGTCTTATTATTATTACTATTGTTATTGAAAGTAACATAAATAAAATTGATTCTGTAATATTTAACCATCCTAATTTTCCAGATATAAATATTGAACCTATTAATAAAATTCCACCCCAAATTGGACTTGATGCAGCTACTCCTAGTCCAGTTGCTACTCCTATAAATATAAAACTTAATACTTTTCCATATTTTGAAACTGTTGAAGTTAATGCAGGAGTTCCTAATCTAATATATTTTACATCTGTTACTTTAGAAACATTATAAATTGGTAATAAATAAATTGTTCCAATTACTTCATAATCTCCATTTCCAACTAATTGATAATTTATTGTTCCTGCTGAACTTGTTGTACATTCTGTACTTAAATTTTTATATCCTGTTGATGTTTTATTTCTAATATCTAAACATCCATAATTTATATAACCAGAACTATCTACCCAAGAAAATGTTGTAATATTAGTAACATTATCAAAAACTAATCCATGACTTATTGAACTAAATAAAGTATAAGAATCTGCACTTATTGAATCAACTATTATAGCCCATGTTGTACTTGCTAATTTTTTAACATCTGTTGTTTTTACGATTTGTCCATTAACTGTTACTATCGCTCTATACCATAAATTATATAATTCTAAATTAATAATTCCATTTCCACTACTATCTACATAAAACATTCCAATGGTTGAATAAGTATTTGTTCCAACATTCCATTCTTGAACATTAACTAGAGCATTTGTAATTGGATTATAATTTTCATCTGTTACTATTACTGTTACAACATCTGTATCTGCAATTAGAGAAAGATAAAGAGGAATATTTTGTGTAAAATTTCCAACTGTTGCATTGTTAAAAATATATTCTCTTCTATCGTAATAATCTGCATAATAACTTGCATATCCACTAAAAGAAGCATTACCACTTGAATTTATACAAAACATCCAATTATTTTTACTTAAATTTATTGATTCAAAATTATATGTTTTCAAAATTACACCACTTCCTCCATAAGCGAAATATGTAAAAGTTGTTTCTAAAGAGCCATTTAATTTTAATTTAGTTGATTCATCATATAATGTAAAATTTAAAGCTAATCCAGAAGATGGTGGACTTGTACAAGCATAAATAGATAAATTTCCAACTACTTGCCCATAAGTAGAAGAATTTTGAGATATACTTCCTAAAGTACCAAATGAAGTAATTGTCCAATAAAATGTTGTATTCCCTAAAGCATTTGCTGGTATTGTTACTGAATTTGTTATATTTACATTATTTCCTGAAATTGTAACTGTGGAAGGATAACTTGTTCCATTATAAACTAATACTGCACTCACTGATGAAGTAAATGTTGTTTTTACTCCTTGTAAAATAAATGATTCACTCGCTGTTGGAATTGTTGTTGAATTAAAGGTAACATTTGATACTGCTAAACCTACACCAAAACTAAAGTTTCCATTATACGACCATGTACAATTAGAAAAAGTTGTATTTCCATAACAAGAATAAGTATCCCATTTATAATTTCCTAAATCAAATCCACTTATATTTTGTGCTACATTTGTAACATTACCTGATAAACTATTATTAAGTGTCGAATTAAATAATGTTCCATTACTCCACCAAATATCGTAAGTTATATTTTTCCATTGATAACTTAAATTAGTTCCTGTAATATTTAATGATGCTGAAAAATTTATTAAACTTGATGAAATAACTGAGTTATTTGCTGGAGATGTTAAATTAACTAATATTGATGGAACAGCTTTAGTAGTATCATCTGTTGTTATACTTTGAATACTTTCTAAACACGTTAAAAAATCTGTAGCTCCATTTGTTAATCCTCCAATTATATTAATATTTGTTAAATTATATGGATATGTAACTCCAGAACACTTTTCTGCTCTTGTATAAGTTGATTCTTCTCCATCTACTACTATATAATATGTTGTTCCTTCTGTTAAATTATAGTAATTAAATGTTGCGTTATTTCCACTTATAGATGCACTTGCTAACTCACCTTTAGCACTATTCCATAAATAAGCTTTAGTTGCTATTGTTGTATTTGAAGTAGTCACTCTTATTAAAGATACATTATAATTTGCTACAAACTTTAAACCTGTTTCTGAAGTCATACTCGCATAAGTAGAATCTAAATATTGAAGGTGGTTATCTTCTGTTATTTCACCTGCACTAATTATTCCTAAACTACTAATTATAATAAATGTTCCAATTAATAAAAATAATAATTTATTCTTCATATTTGAATTTTACCTTTTTTAATTTTTGTTTAATATTTTTACTTGGAAATGGTATTTCTAATTTTTCAAAGTTTAATGCTAATTTATGTGCTTTTTTATAATTATAATTTTTATTCTTCATTAAATATAATTCACATTTTTCGTGAGCAATAGTTGATTTATTAACTCCTTTAGGTAATCCTTTTTTTATTTCTATTGTATGATTATTATTTTTCCATTTAACTTTACAATGTCCAGAAGCTTCTCTATTCATTCCTATAAATCCATAAGGTATTTTCTTTTTATATTTTATATGTATTTTCATCCGTATGCTCTCCTTTGTGCTTCAGAATATTCATCTTCTTGATTATTTTTTCTAAACATTACTGCTGAAATTACTGCAATCCAAGCTAATACAACCCAACGCATATTCATCATTATTGCATCCATTATAGGAAATTGAACATAAATAAGTGGAAATTCATTTGTTATAGAAATATAAACATTAGTAAATACTGTTGCTAATAACCAAGCTAAAGCCCATAGAATTATACTTAATATTCCCCAAGCAATATTTGCTCCTGTTTTAAATGCAAAAATAGTTGAAACTATAATTAATCCCCCAACTAGAATAGGAAACATATAATCCATTGATAAATAAGCATTTGTTAACATACTTATTACTGGAGTTAAAACCGATTCTGAAGATGTTCCAGAAATAATTGTTGACATTACATTACTAAATTCTGTCCATATAACTAGTGCTATTAATATTACTATTACAATTTTAAGAATATATGCAGAACTAAAAATTGGGTCAACTAAAGAACCTCTTTTATTTCTTATAAAATTATCAAAATACTTCTTTTTCATTTACTTTATTGTTCATTTTGTTATTATTTAAATTTTTTTAAAAAAAAGTTACTTCCAAAAGCATATAATTTCGTTCTTTTTTATACCTCTCATCTTTGTTACTTCTAATTGTATTTGCGTTTGGTCTTTCTTTTTACTTAAAACTGCAACCATTCTATGCAATTTTTTAAATATTTCATAAGGAACATATTCTTTTTCTATGTTTCCTTCTACTATTTTTTTTATTGGTAATTCTTTATAATTACATTCTTTTAATATATCTTTCATTAAATCATCCCCAGATTTTCTTATTTCTTTTAATTCCATAGAAGCCATTTCTGAAGATTTAGTTAAACCCCCCCACATCTTTCTTCCTGTTTCTAATTCTATTTGTTCCTTTCTTTTCTTAAGCTCTTCTATCAATCTTGGGTGTACTGCTACTGTTACTGGTCTTTCTTCTTGATTAATCATTATTTCTTTCTTTTAGCCATATCTTTGGCTTCTTCACGAGTGTAACCCTGTTTTACATAATCCTCTTCGAGTGTTGATTCTAATTGCTTCTTTAATACATATCCAGAAATAGCAATCATAAAAGGAAAGAATAGAATAGCTAAGATAAACCAAATTATCCAAAATATACTTGTTAATATTTGAATATCTGTTAGATAATATTTACTAAATAACCATAATAAAAAGAATGTTGAAAATAATAAAACATAAGATATACAAGTATAAAATATCTGCCATGCTCCTTCTTGTGCTTTAAATAATCCCTTTATTGAAAATACTAATGCTCCAATTAATAAAGATAAAATAAATATACTTAAAATTGCAGTTGAAGAATTAAACTCATATCCTATTATAAAATCATTTACGTAAACATTTCCTTCTGTATCATTATAATTATAAATATATTTTCCAAAAGTTGAAGTATTACAGAACGTATAATTAAAAGTTAATCCATCTTTTTCCATATTAGTAATTCCTAATACTTTAGTAGAATTTGGATAATCTAATCTTCCTAATGTTACTTCACTTGTATTTAAGTTTGTTTGAATATTTACACAAGTATTAGGTGGAAATGTTCCAAGAGAAGCACTTGTCAAACCAAAAGTTCCAACTAAAAATAAGCTTAAAATAACAAATAATATTATTTTATTTTTCATCTCATTACTCCAATTATTTGATTATATTTATTTACTAATTCACAATACTTTTCTATATTATGAGAACCATAACCCTCTATATGATTTCTTAAAAACTTTAAATCTGTTTCTACAAAGATTAATTCTCTTGGATTAAAATTATTTTCCAATTTATTTAAACTATCTTCTAAGTTATCTATTAACTTATTTTCTATTTGTATTAAATCTTTCATTGTTTAATTTATTGAACACTTGTTTAATTGTCTGAACATTAGCAATCACTCCAAGTTAATATTCCACTTGTATAATTCATCCAACAAGTAATACTTGAAGAATTTAACATTGATTTATTTATTGTTATTCCTAATTGATTATTTATTGTTAAATCTCCTAATATAGTTGCATTTCCATTTATTTGAGTATTATTAGCAGAGAAATTTCCATTAACTTCTAATTTATATTTTGGATTTGTTGTTCCTATTCCGACTCTACTTGTTGTTGTAATAATCATATCAGGATTTGAACTTGCTCCAAAGTATATTGGAACTGCACGTGCAGAAGATTCAGCACCTAAGTTGTAAATTACCATCTTTGTTGTATCTAAATAAATTAATCCCTGCACAGAACTTGCTTGTTTAACATTTGAATTTGTTGAAACACCCATAAATACAGGTGTTTGTGTTGTTGAGATAGCATCTCCAGATGCAGTATATAATCCAAAATTAGTTATTGCACTTCCACTATGTCCATAAAAGTATGCTCTTGGATAAGCCGCTAAATCATTTGGGTCTTGTCCTACAAATTCCACACTTGTTCCTCTTGATACACTGGTAATTGAATTTATTTTCCCTAAAACTTGTAGAGGAGTTGTAGGACTTGTTGTCCCAATTCCAACTCTTGAATTATTTGTGTCTATATATAATGTTGTTCCATTAATTGTTAAATTATTATTTCCTAAATTAATATTCTGATTTGCTCCTAAGTAAGGAACATAAGAATTATTTATTTCTGTTTTTGTATAATAATTTGGTTTATCAGCTGACCAATTTCCTACTAAATTAGTTAATTCAGTTAATTGAACATAAACTCCATTAAAATAAGATTCCATCCAAGACCTTAAAGTAGTTGGACTATATCCTCTTAAATAATCTGAATTGTTTACATTTATTGTATAGTTTGCTCCAGTTGTTATAGAAGTTA
>JALNZI010000136.1 GCA_023229385.1 Candidatus Omnitrophota bacterium
TTCTTTTACAGCTAATTCAACATCAACAATTTCATCTACATTGGTTTTACCTTCTTTCTTTGTTACAAGTTCATATAAACTTACAAGCAAATCAAGATGTTCCTTTTTAAATGAGTAGCAACAAATTCCTGCTGCAATTCTCATATAATTTATTTTTTCTTCGTGTGTCATTTTATTTCAAAAATTAAATTTATCATAATAAAATTTTCTTGCTGTTATTTCATTCATTTTACCCATTTTATGTAATCGTATTGCATAATCCTTTCTATATAAAGGATGACAATTACAAAGTAAAATATAAAGTGGCATATATTTAACTTCATCTTTTAAGATTTTGTTAAAAGCAGTCACACTATTTTCAATTTCTGTTCTTAAAGGAAATGTTTCTTGTAATTCTTTCATTCTTTTTGGTTGATCAATAATTTCTGTTGTTTCCATTTTTCTTAGTTTTTAGTTTTTAATAAATTTTTATTCTATGATTGTTCCATTTAAATTACCAGTATCAGTATAAAATATACCATTGCCTACAAAATCAAACATACCTAAATAATCAACACCTTTTTTAAACCAATCAACTTCAATATAATATATTTTATCATTATGTTTATTCCAATCTATTCTTGTAATATCAAAGATTCCCCAATCTTTTTTACCTTCTTTTATATGTACTTTTAACTTTTTCATTTTTATTAATTTTTAGTTTCAATAAATTTATTTTCTTATTAATTTTTCTTGATAACTTGTTAAAAATAATGGATGAATATATGATTCAATATTAATATTTAAAGCTAATTTTATGGCATGGGCATAAGTAATACCATTGTTTTTAATGCTCATCATAATTTTATACCGTTTTGGCTCTCTTTCTTTTAACCTTGCAAATCTTGTTGTGTCAAACGAACAACCAAATCCACAATAAGCACAACCTGTTGACTTTTCCCCTTTATCATAAATATTACAATAAGGAATACTGTTTTGTTTTATAAAATTCCAAATATCATCTTTAGTCCAAATAGATAAAGGTAATGCTTGTTTTTTTCCAACATTTATACACCCAAATTTTTGATATGATATTGTTCTTAATTGTGAATCTGTTGCTTTTATTCCTACTAAAGCACCTTGTTTATTTAATTGATTAAAAGGTTTCTTTTTTAAATAATAACAACATTTATCAGATATATCAAAAGGAGCATAAATAAGATGTTCATATTTTTTACTTAATTTGAAATATGTGTCTGTACGTAAAAAATGGATTCTTGTTTTTTCATTTTTTTCTGTTGGGTATTTTAATGTGTTAATTATTCTAGCTTGTTGTTTACTAATTAAAGGAAAGCCATATTTTTCTACTACTTGTATAAAATTAATTTCTGGTTGAATTATTTCAATATTTTCAACACATTTAACAAAATTTATTATTTCTGAAAATTCATTTGTTGTATTTACAAACACACCTTTTCTATTTTTATCAATCATTCTAACCAAAAATAGCATAACTACACTATCTATGCCACCAGAGAAACTAATAACTGAATTTGGAAATTGATTTAAAAAAGATTCAATTGTTCCTAATGAATGATCAATTTTTTGTAATAAAGTCCAATTAAGTCTTTGTTGTATCTCATTATACGATATTATTTGTTTTTCATTCATAATTTTTTAGTTTCAATAAATTTTTGAATTAATTCTTTAACTACTTTTTTTGTTTTGTTTTTATCATAAAATTTTAATAAGTTTGCTTGAAATGAAATATTTGATTTCCAATCTGTATTTAAACCAGAAATAAAAGCGTCTATACGATTATTCCTTTTTTCTTTTATATCAATATGTTCCCTACTTATTACATTTTTTTCTATTGGTATAAAAACTTGTTCAACAGTATTTGTTTTAGCATACCATAAAAACACACTCGGTTTAAAATCAATTTGTGCAGCACTTTGACGCATTAAACTACCGGGATTAACAAGTAATCTTCCATTATATTCTTCAACAAAAGTTTGATGATTATCACCTGTTACTATCAAATCAAATTGTTTATATTTTTTAAGGATTGCTTTCGCTGACATTGCTGTACAACCATAATAAGGTAATTCATTTTTATAAGTCATTATATGCCAAACAAGTGTTCTTTTTAAAGATGATAAAACTTCTAAATCATTATTAGTATAATTTGGATAATCATTGCTTTGTATCATACAAGTATCTATTGCTTTAATTTCTTGTCCCCAGTGAACCCCTGATAGCATATTTATACTTCTTGCACGTATAAGTACATTTATTCCACATTTTTCAGCAAGTTCTAAATTATGTTGTGGTAAATCGTGATTACCATAAATTGTATAAAATTTATTTGGTATATGTTCTATTGTTGTTGATAATAAATAAGGACTAGGCTTCCAGTGATGAAATAAATCTCCAGAATGTATAACAGGGCAATTATACTTCTTTTGTAATTCAGAAATAAAATCAACTTTTTTCCATTGTGTTTCCCAAAAATTATCTGTACGACAAATAGGAATTTCTTCACGTAAATGAAAATCCGCAGAAAATATTGCATTAACTTGTTTCATTTTATTTTTACATTTACAAAAATTTTATTAATATTAAATTTAAAACAATATTCTCCAAAGCCTTTTAATTTTTGTTCTGTTGTTATTGAAAATCCATAATGTTTTATTAACCAATTTTCAATAGATGGTATATTCTGTTTAGGTGAAAGCATATAGGCTTTTACATTTTTATTCATTACGGTTTTTATTTATTTTTTATTTTAGTTCCACATAAAGGGCAAACAATAAGATTTTTTTCAAATACTTTTTGTAATTTTAATACATTGTCATTTGTTTCTTTGTACTTATTATTTAAAGTAACATATTTAGCTACTAAACCCGTTAAAGTGGCTATTTTGGCTTTACATTGCTTGTACAGGGCTGTTTTTTGTTGTAGTGTAACAACAGTTTTTTCAAATTTAATTAATTTGTTATTCTTATTAAGTATTTTATCTATTGATTCAATTGAATTTTTTAACTTTGTTATTTTAAAGACGGTATTAGCTGATGTTTTTTGTCTTTCAATTTTTTCTAAAATAGAATTAACTAAAGTTTCATATTTTAAAATTTGTTTTTGTTTTTTTATTTTTATTTCAACATCTTTAATATTTTGAACAATATTTTCAATTGTTATTTTTTCATTAGTTTGTTTATCTAATTTTTTTTGTTTCTTTTCTATAACATTTAATTCTTGCTCAATTGTTTCAATATTATCATATTTTTGTAATTGTTTTTTCTTTTCTTTTAAATCTTGTCTTCTAATTTGATTTAATTTTTTGTAACTACGAATTTCTTTTTGTGCATTGGTAATCCCTGTGTTAATTAAATCAATATTAGCTATTTTATTAAAATATTCTGTAAGTTTTCCCGGTGTTTTACTTAAAAGAAAAGGTTCATCCCCTTGTTGTTGAATATTAACTTCATCAATATTTAATGCTTTTTGCACATCTTCTGGAACATTTGCACCAAAATCAATATAATGTGTGCCATTACAAATATATTCATTTGTAGTTCCTTTTTTTCTTATTACAATTTGTTCATCATCAAAAATACCTTTTACTATGGTATTACCACCCCAATATGAACGAAATGCTTCACCACCGGGCTTATTGTTTATAAGCAATAATAAAGCCCGTATTATTGCAGTTTTACCAGAATCAGTTTTTCCAACAATAATATTAACACCATCATCAAAATTTAATACAGTATTTTGATGTGATTGATAATTTTTAATAGAAAGTTGCTTTAACATGGT
>JALNZI010000137.1 GCA_023229385.1 Candidatus Omnitrophota bacterium
CAGTTCCTGAGCTTATTTTTTAGCCTCCGCGCATCTATCATTAAGGAACTTGGTAAACGCCTCTTCTAATTCCGCGCCCTTCAATCCGCTGGTCTCGGCAAATTCTTTAAATTCAGGGTCAATAATCTTCCCGCCTGTGATAATTAAAGGGGTGAGCGCTTCATCCCCTATAGTCTTCTGGAGCTCATCAAACATTGAGCTTACGCCCCTTGCTTTTATTTCATTTATCAGAACTTGCTCCTTTGAACTTAAGGCCAACTCTTCTATGAGATAATCAAACGCGGGAACGCTGGGGATGGTATAGATAATATTGCAGTTCCTATATAATTTATTCCTTTCTTCTTTCTTGGTATTTACAGAATTCTCATCGAGATAACCTACGTTGATTTTGGTTTTTAAACCAGAAAGAATATACTCGGCAATCTTCCCGTGCTTATTGGCAAAATGGTAATCCGGTTCAAAAACAAATATTAAAGGATTTTCTACGTTATTCTCTTTAACCTCTTTATTGTATAAAAGATAGGCCGCGACTATATAACCAATAGTCTTTCCCTTTGCGCAGGGCATCTGCGCAAAACGGTAAATATCCTTCGCGCTTCTGCTTAAATACAAAGCAAATTGTAACTGGTCTTCCCAAACCTTTGGATCAAACGACCTCTTTTCTATTTCAGCCATATATTTCTCTACCTGGGGCTTTATTTCATTTAAACATTCCTCTTCAAAAGTTGTGGGCACAAGAATTTCACTGTTATCTTTCTCATCGGCAGGCTTGCTCTCCTTTGCCTTAAAGCTGCGGTCTATAGCTTTTGCATGGGCGATAAAATAAGCACCGGCTGCAATCAAAATAAGTCCGTAAGGAGTAGCTACGCCAACCAGAACACCAACGGAGATAACCACAAAACCAAAGATCTTTCTAACCGTGTTTAAACCCTTAGATCTACCATGAACTTTTTTGTCTGCTGTTGAAGCCTGATTGTTTTTGATCTGTTTCTTATTCGCCTGGATTTGCGCCTTGTAGGCTTCTTTTTCCTCAGCGCCATTTTGATGGGCTTCTTCGTGAAGATCGATGGATTCCTGGACAGCAGCAGGCAATTTCTTGAAGGCGAGATTGCGGGAAGTCGGAGTAGCAATCGGCTCTCTTAATGACTTCGGCAACCCTCTGATTAATCCGTATTCCTTGATGAAAGCAAGGGCGATATTTACCCCCTGGCGGATCAAAGATATACTGCCTAATTTGATGCCGTATTTGATAGAACCAAGAGCGGAACAAGATAGATCATCTGTGGAGAAGAAATTCTCGATGCCCAGCTTTTCAGCAGCTACATCTTCGGCTGTTTTTATCTCCACCACTGCAAAAGGAGAAGAAGCCTTGCAATAGAATCCGTGAGAAGTGCGATCCTGATCCTTAAGATCATAAACCCTGCCATCTTCTGAATCGAAAATTATATCCTTAGTAATAACAACCCCGTTAGTATATATATCGGTTGTTTCAAGCAGTATCTCTTCGTCAACAATCGCTATTTTTTGTGCTTTCAAATAATCGCGAATGTTATCAACCAAATCTTCGGATTGCTGTCTCTTATTTTCCGGATCTTTCTTGCCGCCGATAACCCTGGCATCAAGATTTTCTCTCTTAACCCCCAGTTTTTCCAAAGCCTGAATCATTTTTTCTATCGATTCAGCAGCCATAGGGGCATAAGGAAGATGCGCAAGAATACCTGTCTTTGTCGTCTTGTCGTACAGAATAACCGCAACACAAGTAAACAAAGCTATGGTCTGTATGTAGCGATAAGGTTTGCCAGCCCGTACGATAAAAGCTACGTTGACTCTTGCGGTGAAAGCGTCTTCCTGGCTTTCTTTACCGATACGGGCGATTTTATTGCCTTTTACCACTGACCCTGCTGCCGCAAACAATCTACCGGCAAAAAGGCAGGCTGCGGCTGCCACGGCCCACAGCCCGCCTTTTTTATGCAGCGTATTCTTCGCTTGTGCCGTTAATCTTGAAGACTGGCGCATTATTGTTGCGCGCATGCAGGAATCTGGCGATGATGCTGTAGCGGGCTCCGCCGTATAATTGTTCCCACGATTCTGCCCTGCCGTTACGCGTGTAAACATTGCCCGTGCTCTGGTGGATAAGGAAAAGCCTGAGGTTTCCAGTGTCTTCCCGAGCTGCTGCAAATACTGTTGAATCTTTTGTAAACTCAACGAGGTGGTCAAAATTGAGACCTTCGAATTTAATAGGGCACATAGTGCACCTCCTTTAATAATAATGGCCGCAACTGCTATTCCCGATAATACGGAAACAACAATTAACGGCAAAGTTAAAGTGATTTGACTGAGAGTTACTGCGATTTGGAAGGTTAATACGGTGAGGCCTGCGGCTAAAACAGCTATGAGTTTCTTAAACGGTGGAGCGCGCACAGGATGTGCGCCAAGCTTAGCTGAATTGCCAAGTTTGATATAAAGACGGGGTATTAATTGATCAGCTTTTCTATTGATAAATTCCTTAGATTCAACATCTCCCTCACCGCTGCCTGTCTGATCTCCTGAAGCCTTTGTATCCGGTATTGATTTTCCAGTTCTGCCATTTTCTCCTTCATCTCCACCAATCTTGCTATGTCTGTTTCTATTTTCTTGTGTATATCCATTCTTGATTCCTCCTTTTAAAAGGTTGATGAAGCTTGCGATCAAACCTTTAAGCGGAGGAGCTAAGGAGAAAATTGACTTGCCGGTATTTGACTGGACTTTGGTTAATGATTCAGCGTCTTTTACTACGCTAGACTTGGAAACACCACCTAAGACTTTTCTCACAGAAGCAATGAAGTTATGGACTAAGGCAGATACCTGTGCTGCTAATCTTATTGACTTTCTATAATTCTCTGCATCCTGGGCAGCTGGCAAGGAAACGGACAATTCAACAGTAGACGCTACAGATCCTGGAACCGGTGAATTGGTTAATTTGCCTTGTCCTAAACTAAATGCCGAAGCTGCTAAAGATAGCAGTCTTGCAAAGAATGAACCCAGGCTGTTGGACGCCCTGGATATACCCGCCAATAATCTGTCAATTGCGTTGCTCAATCCTGTTCGAGCCTCACTAAACCAAGTCTTTAACCCATTCAACACATCCCCTAGCCCTGATGCATACCTGCCTAAAGAATCCTTTAAGATGTTAATCACATTATTCACTATCTCTGATAGTGTAAGGCTGGACTGGTCATTCCCAAACTCAGCAACTATATTACTAATGCCCGCTCTAACCTCTCCAAGTCCAATCTTCGCTGCATTTATAACTATGCCTACGCCTGATGTATATTTATTTACAGAGCTATTTAAGATGCTCAAAACGTTATTTAATATGTCATAAGCTGAAGTTTTATTTTCTACCTTACCTGACTTATTGTTGGTATTTTCTGCTGCTTTATCAGCCGCTGCCTTGGCTGCTAATTCATCTCTTACGAATTTCTCTTCTTTTAAGGCATCGATGAAGTCATTTGTCTCATTGAGTAATATAAATGCGGCTTCAAGCTGAACCATTGAAGCATAAGGAAGTCCATATCTGTGGGCGATTAAGCGGGCGGCGCGGAAATAACGTCCATTTAAGTTGTTCAAACCACGGGTCTTGATGGTGCTGATAAGTTTCTTCAGGAGAGCAGCAACCACATCATCATCTTCGCGGCGAATTGCTTTATCTAAGTTAAGCTGAATAAAGCTATTAAACCAATCTATGGCTGCTTTTTGA
>JALNZI010000138.1 GCA_023229385.1 Candidatus Omnitrophota bacterium
TCCACGAATCATTTCAACTGCAATACCTCTGATAGTTTTCGTAGCGAATGTCGTACTTTCGCCTCTGCGAAAGCACGACCTGAGCGAGAAAACTAACAGAGGTATTACAGTGCACGGCGAAAATCTGACGTGCTCGTAAGCAAAAGACAGAAAGCTTATAAAATCAGTTGCAAACAGGCTTTCAGTCTGCTATGATTTTCAGCATGGATAAACTTAAGGTAGCGGTAATCGGAGCGGGCCATTTAGGCAGCATACACGCCAAAATTTACAAGCAAATCCCCTCCTGCACCCTGGTAGGCGTCTGCGATACCAATCCTACAAACCTCAAAGCCGTTTCAGGATCGCTGCGCGTACCCGGATACAGCAATTATCATGAACTCTTTGGTAAAATTGACGCTGCCAGCATTGCCGTACCTACGCTCCTGCATCATCAGGTAGCGCATGATTTTCTTGAAAATAACGTACATCTTCTGGTCGAAAAACCATTTACCGTAGATCTTAAACAAGCAGACGATCTTATTGAGATTGCCAAAGAAAAAAACCTCATCTTGCAAGTAGGCCACATTGAAAGGTTTAACTCCGCTTTTTGCGCCACACAGAAAATAATCAAAAACCCGAAGTTTATCGAATGCCACCGCCTTTCCAGCTTTCCTAACCGCTCGCTTGATGTCGGAGCTGTCCTGGACATTATGATCCACGACATTGATATTGTTTTAGGGCTGGTGGATTCACCAATAGAACGCATAGAATCAGTAGGCGTAAATGTACTTACCCAATTCGAAGATATTGCTAATGCCCGCCTGACTTTTAAAAATGGTTGTATCGCCAATCTTACCGCCAGCCGGGTCTCCGATGAAGTAATGCGCAAAATCCGCATATTCCAGGAAGATACTTATATTTCCCTAGATTATAAAAATGCCGAGGCCTCGGTATACCGCAGGGCCCTAGGCAAGATTACCAAAGAACGCCTGCCTATTGAAAAAGAGCAGCCTTTACAAAAAGAGCTGGCATCATTTATTGACTGCGTAATCAACAAAAAGACCCCGCTGGTTTCCGGACCTATCGCCAGAGAGGCTTTAGCGGTAGCTTTGGAAATTCAAAATCAGATATGGAAAAAATAAAAAAGTTATTTATTGTTTGCGGTGAACCTTCCGGGGATCTGCTGGCCGGCGACCTCGCCCAGGAAATAAAGAAGCTTGACCCGACAATCCAGATTGCGGGAGTTGGTGGCGCATTCCTAAAGAAATCCGGGACGGAAATTTTTTACGACATTAAAGAATTATCCGTAATGGGTTTTTTTGATGTTTTAAAGAAACTTCCTAGGTTTTTTGGGTTAAAACAGTTAATTCTTAGAAAAATAAACACCGACAAACCCGACGCTATAATCTTTGTTGATTTCTCCGGATTTAACCTGCGCCTGGCCAAGGCGATCAATAAACGCATACCAACAATTTATTACGTAAGCCCGCAAGTTTGGGCCTCAAGAGAAAACAGGGTAAATTGCATCAGAGATTATATCTCTAAAATGATTGTGCTTTTTAAATTTGAAGAGGAGTTTTACAAAAAACACGGGATTAAAGTACATTGCGTAGGGCATCCTTTAATAAGTCTGGTACATTCAAACGCAGATAAGCAAGAGCTGCTTAAAAATCTCCAGGTTAACCCGCCTCAAAAGGTCATTGCCCTTTTGCCCGGTTCACGCAAACAGGAAATCAGGATACTCCTGCCATTGATGCTTAAAACTGCCCAGCTTATCAATAAAAATATCCCCGATACACAATTTATTATCGCCAAATCCCCCAACCTGGATACCCGTATATACCAAGATGAATGCAAAAAATACAACTTAAACCTGAAGATTATTGACGGCAAAACCTATGATTGCCTGAATATCGCCGACTTCTGCCTTGTCTGCTCAGGCACGGCAACATTAGAAACAGCGATCATGGAAAAACCATTTGTGATTGTTTACAAAATGAACTTGTTTAATTACCTGCTCTACCGTCCGCAGGTAAAGATCCCCTGCATAGGGATAATCAATATTGTAGCTGGGAGAAAA
The DNA here is from genome assembly GCA_023229385.1 of Candidatus Omnitrophota bacterium. GTDB lineage: Bacteria > Omnitrophota > Gorgyraeia > Gygaellales > Profunditerraquicolaceae > UBA6249. Next base: position 2,060 of record JALNZI010000138.1, read on the forward strand.
ATTGTCCCGGAATATATTCAATTTAATGCCCGGCCTGAAATGATTGCCCGGGCAGCTTTAGAATTCCTGCAAAATCCTGCTCAAGCCAAACAAATGCTTGAAGACCTGGCTTCTGTAAAACTTAGCCTCGGAATTCCTGGCGCAGCTGAACGCGCCGCCAAAATCATTCTAGACTTCCTCAAGAAATAATCAATTAACCCCCGTCTGTTTTGGTTTGTTCTTCACAGGGACGCTCGCTCGGGTCGGCTGGCGTCGCTCTCACTAGTCCCTGTATAGCCGGTGAACCCTGCCCGCTCCCTGCCTGTCGGCAGGCAGGCTTGCCTCCACGCCCTGCTCAGAATCAAACCAAGCCATCTGCTATTAAATTAAAATGCCTCTGGAAAGTTTTCGCAGCGAATGTCGTACTTTCACCACTGCGAAAGCATGAGCTGAGCGAGAAATTTACCAGGTTCATTCTATGGTGTCTTTTAGCGGGTGACGAGTCTTGGACTCAAGCGGCATCTCAAAAATTGAGCGGGCATGGTTGCCTCCCTATAGAGTTTCGGCAGAGCGAAATTTTTGCCGAAGCGCAGCGAGAGACAAGACTTGACAGGACCCGCTAAATTAAATTTTATTTTGCAGCATTTATTCGTTCATCAATAGGCGGGTGGTCAAAGAAGAAAAATTTGATTAGCGGATGCGGGTTTCTATCAGCGAGATTTTGGCTGGCAAGTTTATTCATTAAAGAGATAAACGCTTCTTTGTTCTGGGTTGTTTTAAGCGCAAGGGCATCCGCCTCTCTTTCAAACCTGCGGCTCACATACGCCTCCAAGGGCTGCAAAACAACCCCGAAAAGCATAAAATAAAGAAAAACCAACGGCAGACTGGCTAATTGCTCAAGTGAGTTTAATTTGAATGCACCCAGGAAATAGATATTGGTCTTAAAAATCAGATAGAATAGCCCCAAAGTTAGAAGCGAATTTATAACAATCAACTTAAGGATGTGTTTACGCTGAAAATGCGCGAATTCATGCGCCAATATTGCTTCAACCTCGTCATGGGTATATTTATCTTTTAAGGTATCGGCTAAAATAACGCGTTTGGTCTTACCCATACCGGTAAAGGCTGCGTTGGCCTTAAGCGTTTTCTTGCTGAAATCTATTTCAAAAACATCCAGCAGCTTAACCCGCATTTTCTGGGCCAGGTTAAATATCCTCTGGCGCAAAACCTCATCTTCCAATTTCTTATACTTAAAGAACAGCGGAATAATTAAAACCGGGGTTAACTTGGCCAGGACCACGCTAAATACGATCCAAAAAATTGAAACAACCAGCCACCACTGATCAAATTTAGCCAAAATCCAGTAAAAGCATAAAATCAATATTAAAAGGATTATATATGCCAACACTCCGGACTTTAATTGATCCATCCACCAGGAGCCTGTTTTTTGCTTAGACAGATTAAACTTATGTTCCAGGGTATAACCGGCATAGAAACTAAGCGGCAGGCTCAAAAAGTAATAAACAAGCAGGATGATTAAAAGAAAAACGGAAGTTGATAAATATGCAGGCAGGCCAAGATTCCTGATAAAATCCTCTAGAAATAAACATAGCCCTGTTCCTAAAAAGAATAGGATCAGGGCTATGCCGTAGAACATATCAATAATACTCAAGAAATACTTTTGCTGGGAATA
>JALNZI010000139.1 GCA_023229385.1 Candidatus Omnitrophota bacterium
CATCCCTTTGCCTCCGCCTCCGGCAGCGGCTTTAATAATCACAGGATAACCGATTTCTTTAGCGGTTTTCAGCGCCTCTTGTTTATTTTTGATAATCGCTCGACTCCCCGGAACAATAGGAAGACCAGCCTTTTGCATGCTTGTGCGCGCGGCCATCTTATCACCCATCAGCCGGATATTCTCCGGAGTCGGACCGATAAAAGCAATTTTACAGGATTCGCATATCTCAGCGAAATGGGCGTTTTCAGCCAGGAAACCATAACCCGGATGTATCGCCTCTACATCGGTAATTTCGGCTGCGCTGATAATTGCGGGAATATTAAGATAACTGTTAGCGGAAGATGCCTGGCCAATGCAGATTGCTTCGTCAGCAAAACGCACATGCAGACTGTTACGGTCGGCCTGGGAATAGACGGCTACGGTACGGATACCCATCTCATGACAGGCGCGGATTATTCTTAAGGCGATTTCGCCTCTATTGGCAATGAGAATTTTAGAGAACATCTTTTATAACTTTAGAGCGGATCAATAAGGAATAAAGACTGGCCAAATTCTACAGGCTCAGCGTTATCAACCAAGATTTCAAGGATTTTGCCTTTAATCTCCGACTTTATCTCGTTCATTAATTTCATCGCTTCGATAATACAAATTACCTGCCCCGGCTCGATAACCTGGCCAACTTCAACATAAGCCGGTGATTCCGGGCTGGGAGCGCGGTAAAAAGTTCCGACCATGGGAGCCTTAATTTCTACGGTCTTAATTACAGGCTTCTCCTCTGCCGCAGGAGCACTCTGAGACTTGTCTTGAGGCAGAGGAATATTCTGGCCCTGGAAGACTACCGGGCCGTTAAAACCCTCAATACCGCTGGCTGTCTTCTTAAGCCGGATACGCATATCATCCTTCTCCACCTCCAGCTCAACAAGGCCGTTTTCATTCATCAAATTAATCATTTCTTTTATTTCCTTGATGTTCATTTAAGAGCTCCTTGCTTAGTTAATTCTTTCGGTATAGGTACCGCCGGTACGCGTATCTACTTTAATCCTATCCCCTACGTTAATGAATAAAGGAACTTGTATAATTGCTCCGGTATCCACTTTAGCCGGCTTGGTTCCGCTCTTTGACGAATCACCTTTGAAACCTGGTTCAGTTTCAACTATCTTAAATTCAATAAAATTAGGAAGGGTAACGGATAAAGCAACGCCTTTAAAGAAATATCCCATAATCTCCAGGTTATCTTGCAATAACTTCGCCTTATCCCCGATAATCTCATCAGAGATAGCGATCTCCTCAAAGTTTTCCTGGTCCATAAAATGGAACATCCCGCTGCTTGAATACTGATATTGCAGTTTGCGCTCTTCCACATAAGCCTGCTCTATCTTTTCTTCCCCACGGAAGGTTTTTTCCTGGATATTGTTAGTTTTCATATCGCGTAAGCGTGCGCGTACAAAAGCCGCGCCTTTGCCAGGCTTGACATGCTGGGCATCAACACAGACATAAACAATATCATCCACTAATACAGTTACCCCTGATTTGATTTCATTAATTGATAGTGCCACTTAAGACCTCGCATCCTTTATTGGTTACTAATATCATATCCTCTATTCTTATCCCAAATCTGCCGGGTAAGTATATCCCCGGCTCTATTGTAAAGATCATCCCCGGCTTAAGAGCGCTGGCTTCATTGCCTGAAATACGCGGATCCTCATGTACTTCCAGGCCCAGGCCATGGCCCAGGTTATGGGTAAAATACCCTGCATACCCTTTTGAAGCTATATATTCCCGCGCAACTTTATCAATTGCAGCCATTTCTGCACCAGGCCGCACCTTTTTTATCGCTAATTCCTGGGCCTTAAGGACGATGTCGTAAACCTTACGCACAAGAACTTTTATTTTACCCAAAAATAAAACCCTTGTCAAGTCGGATTTATATCCTTGATAATCAACTCCAAAATCAATAAGCACAGGCTCATTCTCTCTTAATATCCTTTGGCCGGAAAGGTGGTGCGGTTGGCTGGAATTAGGCCCGGATGCTACGATTATATCGAATGCGGAAGAATTACAACCCTGATATCTTATAAAACGTTCAAACTCCGCGACGACCTCCACCTCTTTTACCCCGCAGGCAATGAATTTCTTAATATGCTCAAAAGCCAGGCGGGTAATTTCAGCCGCTTGTTTAATAGTACTGATCTCCCGGGCATCTTTAACCTGCCTTATATCCTCAACAATGCTATGCGTAGGAATAAGTTCAAGGCGGCCATTAAGAATCTCCCTGGTCTTGTTGTACTCGGCAAACGGCAAGTGCCTCTCCTCAAACCCCAGCCTTTTTAATCCCAAACTAAGAGACACTTCAGCAATCCGTTTAAAAACCGAACCATTGCACTCTTGAAGCTTAAACCCCGGTTTTAAAGATTTGCCAACTTCCTCGGTATAGCGGGAATCGGTAAAATAGATATTCCTTTTTCCGGAAATCAACAAATAAGCATCCCGGCTCAAGAATTCAGCAAGATAAGAGATATTTGCCGGGACAGAAACAAGTAAACCGTCCAGTCCTCTTTGTTTCAATTGGGAATATACGTGATTTAAACGGGAGCTCATTTTACCTCGATAAGGTCAAGGATAGCAGATAAGCCCAAGCTATAGCTTTTAGCCCCGAAGCCCATAATCGTACCCTTAGCTACAGGGCTGATCAAAGACTTGTGCCTGAACTCTTCGCGGGAATAAATATTGGAAAGGTGTACTTCCACCACAATCAATCCACAAGCGGCTATAGCATCCCGTACAGCCACGCTTGTATGAGTATAAGCTGCCGGGTTAATCAAAATACCCTGAAATTTATTTTTCCCGGCATTACCGATCAAATCCACAATCTCGCCTTCATGGTTAGACTGCTTAATAACTAAAACAACCTTATCTTTCTTGGCCTGGGCTTTAAGCATCTGGTTAATCTTTACTAAGGTCACCCGGCCATAGACTGCCGGTTCTCTTGTACCTAAAAGGTTTAAATTAGGACCGTGAATAACTAATATCTTTTTCATGCCTGTTCTGCCTCATCAATCAACATAACCGGAATGCCTTCACGCACTGGATATTTCCGGCCGCATTTTTTACAAACAATCTTGTTCTCTTTTAATTCCACATCGGCCTTACATGCCGGGCAGGCCAATATATCTATCAGTTCTTTATCTATCATGGCGCGCTCTCCCCCTTTTCCAAAGCAAGATAAGCCACCCTTAATTCATAAAGCAGATTTTCCAAAAGCTGGGTTTCTTCAGGAGTCAGGTTACCCTTGGTTTTTTCCTGCAGCATACCCAATGTATCAATAATAAATTTTGCCTGGGCAGGATCTTTCTGGGTTTTTTGAGTCTCCGGATTGGCCATATGCCCTAAGGCAATAGAAACCTGCAATGCCAACGTAGTGATAAAGAATTTAAAGTCCGGCTCAGGCGGAGTAAATTTACCCTCCTCTTTCGGAGCCTGCTTTTCTTTCTCTACTTTTTCTTTCCAGCTCTCATCAACTTTCTTCTGGCTTCGGCTATCGGAAGCCGAACCATTGCCCTCTGGCTTATTAATCTCGTCCATAGTTTAATTGATTGTGATTCCGGCGTAGCCTACAACACTGCTCATATCACCACTGGCATCGCCGCTAGTTTGATATTTAATTAACCTTCCCCTTTTTGCCCCCAGAAGCCTGGCAGCCC
>JALNZI010000140.1 GCA_023229385.1 Candidatus Omnitrophota bacterium
GATAGTCTTTTGATTTGCCGACCGTAATTTAGAGGCAGCGATTATTTTTCTTAATTCTTCAGCATTTGAAGTGGTGGCGTTTATCGCCACATAATTTGCCTGGGTAATATTTGCGATACACCAGGCAAGAGAAGTTTTCCCGCATCCGGGAGGGCCAAAAAGAATAAGCGAACTTAACCGGTCAGCTTCAATAGCGCGGCGTAATAATTTCCCTTTGCCCAATATATGCTCCTGGCCAGTTAATTCATTGAGGTTGGCTGGCCGCATACGTACAGCTAAAGGCAGATTTTTATCCTGGGTGCTTAATTTTTGGGAGGAGAATAAATCCATAAAAAAATCCCCGCAGAAGTGCCGTTGGATAGATAGTTTGAACCGTTTGCTTTCAGGTGGGCGCCTCTCTTTAAGCACGTATGCTTGAAAGAAGTATTGGCTCCCTTGAAAAAAGTGTTGGTTCAATAATTATCAAATTTCCAACGCGCACCGCAGGGATATCTAAAAGAAGTATAGCACATATTTATAGTTAAAATCAATCCCGGATGCGTTTTTGCTGTTTTTCTAACGTAATTTTATACCAAAACGCTCTTCCAGTAAAGCGCAGATGGCATTATGCAGAGGGACTATTTCTTCTTCGGTCAATGTACGCTCAGAAGCCCTATAGGTACAAGATATGGTTAATCCCCTAGATCCCGAAGGAATCTGCTTACCCTGATAATAATCCACAACTTTTGCCAAGGATAATAATGGGGCGCCCTTACCCTCTATTACTGTAAGCAATTCTCTTATGGAAACCTCTTCCTTAACCACAAAACTTATGTCCCGGGTAATTGCCGGATATTTAGGAATAGCCGTAAACTTTTTTGCCAGGTTTATATGGGGAAATAATTTTGCCAGGTTTATTTCACCCAAAATAACCTGTTTATTTTTAATATCAAAGGAGTTTAATATTTGCTCATTTAGACTCGCTATAAAACCTACTTCCTGCTGATCAATAATAATCCTTACCTGATTTTCCCCCGGGGAAGAGAAATCATAACTCTTAACCCCAAGTTTATTGAGCAAGCTTTCCAGAATCCCCTTTAGATGTAAGATAGTAACCTCATCCTTAACTAAACCCTGCTTAATAAAAAATGGCCTGGCTCCGCATAAAGCTATACCTAAAGATAATTCTTCCTGCACAGAGGCACGCATCGGCTCATCCGATAGAGTCGGGTGCTGCGCAGAATCAGGTTTAACAGAGAATACATTCGCTACTTCAAAAATATTTACATACTCCTGCTGTTGATTCAAATTATAGGCCAGGGTACGGATAAGACTGGGTAAAAGGGAAAAACGCAAAACCTCTTGTTCTTTACTTAAGGGGTTTAAAATCTCAACCGGCTGAGCGTCCTTCTTAATCCCGGATTTTGCAAGCAGGAGACGGTCAACTAAGCTATAAGTAATCGCCTCCTGCAAACCTAACCCCTGCAGTATAATCTTTATGCCGGAGACAACTTCCCGGTTACTGGGGATACTTTTGTGCGGCTTTACCGCAGGCAGGGAGAGCGGAATCTTCTCATATCCATAAATACGGGCGACCTCTTCCACTAAATCTATCTGTGTTTTTATATCCTGGCGAAAACCGGGAATTTTAACCGTTAGAATATTTTTACCCCGGGCCTTTACAGTAAAACCTAATCCGGACAAAATTTGTTTAACTTTCAAAACCGACAAGCTGACCCCCAATACCCTGGATATATAATCCATTTCCAGGTTAATCGCTGATTTGGCTGGTCTGATTGACCTGAGGCTTTTATAAGCATACGGTTTTCCAAAAGCTAAGACGCTAATTAATTTCAGCGCGGAAAAAGTGGCGCTCTGGGCATTTTCCAAATCCACCCCTCTTTCAAATCTATAGGCTGATTCAGATTGCAGTCCTAATTTCTGCCTGACCCGGCGCACAACAATAGGATTAAATACCGCAGATTCCAGCAGAATATTACACGTGGCCTCAGTTACCTCTGTATCTTTGCCTCCCATAACCCCGGCTATAGCCACCGCCCTATTTTTATCCGCAATGACTAAAATCTCATTATCTAGTATTTTTTGCTGGCCATCGATAATAGTTATGCTTTCATTTGGCCGGGCCCGGCGCACATGGATAGCCTGCTGGCTTAATTTATCCAAATCAAAAGCATGCAATGGCTGGCCTGACTCAAATAAAACATAGTTGGTAATATCCACAATGTTATTTACGCTGCGGCAGCCAAGCGCTTCCAGTCTTTTCTTAAGCCATTCAGGCGAAGGAGCGACCTTAACTCCGCGAATTATCATTGCGCTATAGAACGGGCAATCCGTACTCTCGGCCACTGAAATCTCTACAGGTTTAAGGCCTTTTAATTTTACCGTCGGGGACTTGGCTAATTTAAGCCTTGAACCGGTAATTGCGCTGATTTCCCGGGCAACACCTAAAATACTCAACCAGTCAGGACGATTAGAGGTAATTTCAATTTCAAAAACAAAATCCCTGCCTACCGGACAAGCAGGCTTTCCCAGCTCTTCCAGAGAAACCACCTCTAGCCCCGCCATGGTTAATTTATCTGCTAACTCCTTTGGGGATATTTTTATATCTACAAAATCTTTTAACCAGCTGTAAGCTACCTTCACCTTGTTACGATCCTCCGTTTAAAATTTAAAACTGTTTCAAAAATCTCAGGTCGTTCTCAAAAAACAAGCGGATATCATTGATCCCGTATTTTAACATGGCAATTCTCTCCACCCCCATGCCAAAGGCAAAACCCGTATATTTACCGGGCTTATAACCCACTTGTTTAAAAACATTGGGGTGGATCATGCCGGAACCTAAAATCTCAAGCCAGCCTTTCCTGCCGCAAACAGAGCAACCTTTGCCTTTACAAATGATGCAAGAGATATCTACTTCTGCCGAAGGCTCGGTAAACGGGAAGAAATGAGGACGAAAACGCATTTTGATATCCTCCCCAAAAACACTTTTTATAAAAAGCCCTAAGATACCCTTTAAATCCGCAAAGCTGATGTTTTCGTCCACTAAAAACCCTTCAATCTGATGAAACATAAAAAGATGACTGGCATCCACGGCATCCGGACGGTATACCCTGCCCGGAACAACTATTGCCAATGGCGGCTTATGCGCCTTCATCGCGCGCACCTGCACCGGAGAGGTATGGCTGCGCAATAAAAGCTTGGGATAATTTTTTAAATAAAATGTGTCGAATGCGTCGCGCGAAGGATGGTCCAGGGGAATATTTAAGCCTGTAAAATTATTATACTCTGTCTCGATTTCAGGCCCCTCGACAATTGAAAAACCCAGACGGTTAAATATCCCGCATATCTCGTCAATAATCTGAATGATCGGATGGCTGCCCCCCAATTCCTGAGCGATCCCGGGCAGGCCGATATCCTGCGTATTTTTATTTATGGTACTACCTTGAATCTTCAGGGTCTTTTCTTTTTCTTGAAAAAGCTCAAGCAGCTTATTCTTTAAAAAATTGGCTTGTTTCCCAAACGGGCCTCTTTCTCCTGCCGGTAAAGTTCCGATTAAACCGGTAAGTTCCGCAAGTACCCCTTTTCTGCCCAAATATTTAACCCGCACTGATTCCAATTCGGGGACAGAAGAAACTGCAGCTAAATCGTTTTCTACTTGTGTCTGAACAAGGTTAATATCCATATTAAAAACAG
>JALNZI010000141.1 GCA_023229385.1 Candidatus Omnitrophota bacterium
CCTTCAATATCAAAATTAGGCAGCGTAGCTGCAACTGGGAAAGCTGTAGCTATGGGTGGAAGTTGGGCCAGTAGCGCTGGTAGATTTACGCGGATGATTGGAACTGTTGCGGCCAAGGCTCCTAACTTAGCTGGTTTTGTAGGCACTGTAGCATCTCAAGCTGCTCTTGGCGGTGAAATTTATCTTTTGACCGGTTTAGCTATGGATGGCATTGGTGGTTATAATAGTGGCAAAGAACTTAGTTTTGATTCAGTCTGGGGTAATTATAGTCAGGGTTTGCTTATTGGAGGAGTTTCCGGAGCCGCGTTTGGTGGTGCGGCATGGGCGGCAAATTCAAAGATAGGTTCGCAAATAGGCGCAAAAATAACAGGTTCAAGGTTAGGGCAGGCATTAATAAAATCAAAAGCAGGCCAGTTTGTAGCCGCAAGCCCTAAACTTTTAAAAGTTCTTTCGGTTACAGGCCGCTTAGCTGTTCCTACGGTAGGCGGGGCGTTAGTCTTCCCCGCAGCAAAAACAATTATTGGGGGAGATGTAAGTTTAAAAGGTTTCGCCGACAGCTATTCTAATCCCTGGAATTATGTCACTGGTGGAATTATCGGATTAGGTTTAGGGATAGGATACACCTCTATCCCTAAAGTACCTCTTAGCGGTGTATTGAAAGCGCCTCTTGAAGGGGCAACTGCTGGTGCTTTTAAATTAGGATTAAAAAGATTCATTCTTGGCGGTGTGGTTGCCAATGCAGCAGGCACAGGGGTGAATCTCTTAAAAGGTAATTATCGAGATGAAAATAATACGTTTAATTGGAATAGGCTTGGTATTGATGCCGCGACTAATTTTGCAATAGGTGGGCTTACTGCTTTATATGTTGGTAAACAAGGAACTAATATTGTTAAGGGATTGCAGAACTACGCCGGACCGATGGGAGGCAATAATCTTTATAATGTTGCTGTACGTGGGGCAGCGGAATGGGTAATTATTTCTCCGGCTTTTACTGTTGGCGGAGGATTATGGGAGGGCGTTAAGGCAAAAGCCGGATATTATGGTAACGGGTTAAGCGCAGATTCTCAGAATCTGGTAAATAATATGTCTTGGGATCCGCGTACCTGGGTTTTGATTAAAGGTAATTATACAGAAGAAGAAGGGAAGATGAAGCTCAACCTTGCTTCCCTTACTGGTACTGATTTGCTTTTAAGCGCAGTTGAAGGCCCGCGTTCCGGTATGTGGATGAAGCCATTGATTAGCCTAGCTCAGGTCCAAACAGAACAACCAGGTCTTATAGGAAGATCATTAGACAAGATTGGGGAGAAGATTACAGCGGGGCCAAAAGCAGCCTTTGGAAAATTGTCAATCAGTCATCCTGGGTTGGCAAAGGCTTTGACCTATGTCCAGAAAGGAGCTAGTTGGACATATTCAAGCGTGATAAGAATGCCTGGAATTGTCACTGCTATAGATACCGGTGTAGGTATGATTGACGATCAAATGTTAAAGTTGGCAAATCCTGGCGTAGCTCTCGACGATCCTAAATTATATAGACAGGCTGAAGATAGCAAGGGCAATATAATATCTGGACAGTTTACTCGCGGATATATGTCAAAAGGCATGAGAGAATATGCTAAGTGGTTACCGTTCTTTATGATGCCGGTTCGTATCCCTAAGAACCCTACTTCAAATAAGTTATCCGAAAGCGGAAAAGATATGTCTGAAGCCCTTAAGGTGTTGGGGCTTAAATCGGGAGCTAGCGCTGATGAGATGAAATTGGCTTATAGGGATTTGGCCAGATCTATGCATCCTGATGTAAATCCTAATAATCCATTAGCTAATGCACAGATGTCGGAGATTAATGGTGCTTATGCATTTTTGACCGGCAAGACTAATTCATTTTCCAGGGCAAATTACAATACAACAGCAGCCCCATCAAAAAACACGAATTTTAATGGAACTTATCCTATATCTAATGCAGGAGAAACCCGTATTGTTGTTTATGACCCGGTTTTTGCCAGGACGCAAATCGAGTTGTCTCAAGGAAGAATGCCTACTATTTGGCAGCCGCAACAGGTCAATGTAGTTCAGGCTGCCAAAACAACGCCGGTACAACCCGCAGTAAGTGCCTTACCTATAGTTACTAAGGTTTCTGTTTCTACAAGCCTTACTGTTTATGACCCGATTTTTGCCAGGACGCAAATCGAGTTATCTCAAGGAAGAATACCTACTGCTTGGCGGATGCAGAATAATGTAGTATCAAATCAGTTAAATTCGTTAAACCAATCAATTATCAATGGAGTTAACAATTTAAGGAATAATCCTGCTGCAATCCCTATGTTTGTTACCAGAGGGCTGAAGTCATTTTTAGCCCAGGAAGGATTATCAGAGCAGGAAATTAATGGTCTGTCTGCTGAACAGGCTTGGGCAAGAGCCGATGGAATTCTTACGGCAAAAGGTGTTATTGAACCTATAAAATCACAGCCTATGCAACAGCAACCGGCACCATTGGCTCAGCCCACAGTAACCATAAGTACTGGAGTTCCTGTTTCTTCTATAGGCAATGTAGAAATAAACGCAGCAGTCAAGCAAGCTGAAATAAACTTAGGGATAGCCAGGGGAGAGTCAGCTTTTACTGCCCGTCCTGAACAGCGGAGTACTTCTACTGATATTCTTCTCAATGCTGTTAAAGGCGAAGATATGATGTATACGCAATCTACCTCAGGAGGTAAAACCAAGGTTATTATCCCCATGACAGAAACAGCGACTGTACTTTTAGGAGGTAAGGCTGTTCGCGTTGTTCCTACTGATACAGGTTTGGAAACTCTGCGTACTGACCCGGTTATGCAGAAATTGGCTCCGGATAGGATTATAATCTCCCAGGAGGATATGAATCTTGGTTTAAGCCAAGATCCCGCAAGGTTTATTGCCAGCATAGAAAATTCCAACCAGATTGCAATTAGTCAAACTACCTTAGGATTCTTGGAGAATCAGGCATCCTTGGGAGATGTAAATTCCCAAAGAGCCGTGAATGCATTACTGCATAAAGATTTTAAAGGTATGAAGGTAATGATCCATGATGAAGCTCAATATGCAACTCCTCCGACAATAATTGGTGAGCAACCCAAGTCTGTGAAAGAATCTCATCCTGCAGTTTATAAGGTGAGCAAAGAGGTCGGAACTGTTATATTCTCTACACTAAAATTAAGCGAAAAAGACTTCGCTTCTGAAATAAAGGATCAAAGTGATAATCTGCATAAGACTGGAGATTTTGAGGTAAGAAGGTTTGATGCCCCTGTAATGGATAAAATAGCAAAGGAATTGATAGGCCCTAAGGCAACGGCTAATAGCTTGAGCCAGGATCAGTTACATGCTATAAACACCGCCGCAGAATTGATACCTACCAAGAGAGGAACTGATCACGATTATACCGTGGATAAGGGGATTATTGAAATGACTCAGGGCGAAGATCGTTCAAGCACAAATCCTTCTGATCCTTATTTTGCGGCGATGCGTCAGCAATTATATTTACATAGATATGGGATTGAGGTTGCCGATGATTTGATTGTCACCAGCCCGCGCGGTAATCAGGTGGGTTACAGCAGGGTTTTAAATGATTTCCGTAAGGCAGGCTGGTCAATACCCGGATTAACCGCTACTCCTCAGGCAAGAAAAGCAGCATGGGAATATGGTATATCAATAGATGTT
>JALNZI010000142.1 GCA_023229385.1 Candidatus Omnitrophota bacterium
TCCATTAACTCTAAAGCCTTGGGCTTATCTACATAACCCTTATCCGCCAACATCATAATAAAAGCCTGCCTATCGGTTTTATTAAGAGGCATGCCGGTTCCGATATTTACCTTAACTCTCCGGTTACCCACAACCTGGTCTCCCTTGAAAGTTTTTACATCAGCCTCTTCCTGGTCTCCGGTAATCGCAAGGAGCCTGGGTTCGGCGTATTTAGCCTCGACAATATCAAGCACGGTTTCAGCGAAGAACGAAAGTTTTTGCTCTATGCCGATAAGGATTGGAGAAAGAGCGTTATTATCCAAGTCGTCAAGATTCTCAATCGCTTTTCCGCTCCTGGTCTGCGCCTGATTAAACTTGGTAGCGTCATGGACAGCCGCGATATCTTCCATATCCCGGCGTATGCGGTCTAACTCCGTCCAGAGATAAGTCGGCGGGCTGGGGGGAACTTCCCAATGCGGTTCTCCACCTTGTCTATCGTAATAAACAATCTGCCCGATTTCCTCGTCATACTTGACTTCCAACTCCGCCCCCTTCGGCACCTTAAGCTTTCCGGTAAGCCATTTTTTGTAAGCATGAATTTGGGTAAGGGTAAAGTTATATTCCTCCTGCAAGCTGATAAGCTGTTCAATCATACCTTGCGGGTATTGGGAGAATAATAAATCCAGGTAGCTTAATGAATAAAGCGGGATCCGGCCCTTGTATTCGGAGGGAATAGAAGTGTCAAGAATCATCTTCTTTGAAGTAAATATTGAATACTTCCCTTCCGGATTGTCTTTATCCGGAACCTGCCAACGCTCAAATACTCGGCAAGCTCCTTCAAGAGTATTCTTTTCTTCATTCTTTCCCTCAAGCATATTAATTAACTGTTGCTCGATATCGCTTAAGGATATATCTTCGGAAGGAACATCAACGCCATACTGCTGTTTGATTTCCTCAATCGTCATCGTGCGCTGGATAATTTTGTATTTCTTTAGCGGATCCTCGAATACATCAAACTGGCTGAATATGAAACATTCCGCCTCTCCAATCGCGCCCTCATTAAGCTGATCCGCCATATAATACTTGGCGACTGTCCGGCTGTTGTAGTAGGGATAAAGATAACCTTTTCCGGTTGCCAGGGCATAACCAAAAACCTTGCACAAGATTAACATCATGCCGGAATATTCCTGGCTTAATACCGGATTATGCTTGTTGCACATCTGCCAGAAATCTTCTAAGGCCTCGCTTGCCACGCGCGCGGCCGACTTATCCCGGTCTGAATTGGTCGTTGGTTCAACGGAAGTATGGGCCTTCATCAACAACATTCTCGCTAAAAGCGATCGATAAAGCGGAAGGATATAATTAGCCGTCTTCTTAACTTTTTTCTTCCTATCCTCGCTTTGCAATTCCCAAAGTATGCGTTCTTCTCCACCAGAAGTTACCGGCTTGCCGTTTATTACAAAATGCTGCTTGCCGAATAAGAAGGCCAGGTTGACAAGCCATTGCCTTTCCTGAATTGAGCGATTCCTCTGGATTTTATCTTTCTCTTCGGTGTATTTCTTGATTAAATCAGAGTTTTTCTTATCCTGCTCTTCTTCTTTTTGGATAGGCTTTTCCATATCGATTATTCTCCGTATTTAATTCCAGGTTCCTCTTTGGAAGTTTCGTCCTGATTAATAACCCTGCCAGAATTCTCATAGATCTTTGCCACAAATTCCTCAAGGGCTTTGAGCTTATGCTCTAATTCTTCAACCCTGATCGCAAGCTTATCAGTTTCGGTTAATCCGGGAGGAAGCGCAATCTCGGTTTTTTTATCCTTGCCTTTAACCTTTGTCTTTACGGTTGTCTTTTTCATGTTTCCCCCTATAACCCCTTTCTTATGTCTTTGTCTTTGTCTTTGTCTTTAACCCCTTAGGTGTCCTCAACTTGACCTCTAATTGACCTCAATTTGACCTCAAACCAACAGCGACGAGTTAAGGAATTCTAATAACCTTAACATTTAACCCAAGTTCTTTTAAAACTCTATGCATTTCTTCTTGTTCAGGAGAAAGTTTACCAAGATAAGTATTTAGATACTTACTGTTTTTTGATAAATCTTGTTTTATTTCTATAAAAAAAGCTTCTAACTTACCATTTACTTTTTTATAAAACAAAAAGTCAGGCCAGCCTTTATACAAAATATCATACCCACAACTTTTAGCAAAATCTTGAACATATCTTTCACGCTTATTATATTTATCTTTTTGCTTGCTATATAACATTAGATTCTTTCCTTCCCTTTACTAAACATCTAAACAATCTCCCTATTTTCATCGCAAGAAATGGTCCTTAAACCGCCTTCTTCTGCTCCGACAAAGTTCTTTTTGATGTCCTTTTTAACCCTGGACCAAAAGGCCTGATTAGGCGTTTCTTCCGGAACAGGAGCCTTCGGTAATGGAGGACGGCTCATTAAGGCGTAGCGCATCTCGTCAGCCGCGTGATCTTCTCCATTTGTGTCTAAATCCTCCGGAATAGATTGATCGTGGATTAATCCCGGCAGCGTCCGGATAGCATTAACGCAATTCTGCGTGATCAAAAATTTAGCCGTTTCTTTACCGGAATCATTAACGAAAGGCTTGAGATATTCCCTCATCTTTCCCCAGCCGATAACTCTTGCGTTATCTCCGCGGAGTAAGGGGAGATTGGATCCAAATACCGCCTGCATAGTTTCTCCACCGCTGGGCCCTTTAGCCGCTAATTCTTCCTGTTTGAAAGCGTTCTGAAAGTGATGTTGTTTATCGCCCCATATCGCCGGGTCAGCTACACCGTAGGAAATCGGTTCATTCCCATTCATTTCCACAATCTTGCGCGCTAAATCCTCGTAGGTATATCCTTCGACATAAAGCTCTTTATAACGGACAATCGTTCCTTCCGGGAAGCTCGCATACCAACCAACGCTTGCCGGCTGTCCATAACCATAATCAAGAGAAAAAAATCTATTATTTGGAACACCCCAATCAGATACCGAGGGGATTACATGGATCCTTTTGACAAACTCTTTAAAGAATTGTCCGGAGAAAATATCCCAATCTCCATATCGTAAGGCTTTCTTATCAACTTCCGGAAGCATATCAAGCCGGCGTAAGTAATCCGGGTCATTTGTCAGAAGAGCCGGGTTATCCTCAACAGAAGCGAATACAAACGCCCTGGATAGGCCCATAGGATCATTTGGGGTAGTTTCGGTATCCTCGTCATTGACACGCTTAAAGAATTTAGGCGTTCCGTTACCGTCAAGGCGATCGATGAATCTGTCCTTAACCCAAGCATGGCCGATGTTGCCCGGGTTAGCGGTTGAGCGAGTATAGCAATTTATTCCTTTAGCCGAGCTTCTATTCTGGGCCAGCAAGAATAAATACATCGTCAAAGTGAATTCCTCAAGCTGGTCAAATCCGATAAATCCGTATTCATGGCCCTGGTAATTATATTTATCCTTTTCATCCTTGCAGTATCCAAAAGCGATGAAGTTTCTATTCGGCCAAGTCCAACGGAGTTTCTCTCCA
The DNA here is from genome assembly GCA_023229385.1 of Candidatus Omnitrophota bacterium. Taxonomy (GTDB): domain Bacteria; phylum Omnitrophota; class Gorgyraeia; order Gygaellales; family Profunditerraquicolaceae; genus UBA6249. The sequence continues at coordinate 3,519 of JALNZI010000142.1, forward strand.
TTCCAGGAAGCGCTTGATCCGTGGAAAGCCTTGAATGAACGCTCTACAATTTCGCTTAACTTTGGCTGGGTCCTGCGGAAGATTATAGCTTGATATCCGGGAGTTGATAACTGCGCTGTAGCTTCGGCAAGTAAGGCATCCGTCTTGCCCGGACCT
>JALNZI010000143.1 GCA_023229385.1 Candidatus Omnitrophota bacterium
CATTACACTTTCGCGCTTATGGACAAGACTGAAATAAAGAAAATGCGCGATAGCGACAAAAGCATAGAAATAATGTGTATATAACCCCAGGGCGCTAAAAACGGCAAACCAAAAAGCATCCCGGTTTTTATTATCCTTCTCCAACTTTAATAAAAACAGCGAAGATAATAAACCGATTACCATAATCAGACTATAGGAACGCGCCTCTTGCGAATAGCGGACACTAAAGGCGCTTATCGCAGTAAACAAGGCGCAAAAAACTGCCGAACGTTGATTAAAAAGGCGCTCCCCTATCCTATATGATAGAAATATAGCAAAGACCCCCATTAAAACCGAAAAAAATCTCAAAACAAACAAGCCATTGCCGAATAACTTCATCCAGATATAGATTATCCAAAAATACAATGGCGGATGAGTATCCGTATCCAATAGCCCGATAGTTACATCTTTGATATGTTTTGTGGAATCATTCTCAAGAAATAACCTGAAATCCGAAGATTTCAGTAAAGGCGGTGTTTCTCGTTTAGAAAAACCGTCTACAAGTTTTACCACATCAACACCATGTCCGCTAGACAAAAAGAGAGTAAAAAACTCATCAGTCCACAAGGAGCGGCCGGATAGGTTATGCATCCGAAGGGCCAAGCCAAGCGCAAGAATAAATAATAAAATAAAACCAAAGCGCATCTTACTTATCGGCGCTTTAAGCCACTGCCATAAAACTTTCATATTCAGGAAACCTTTGGAATAACCGTTCTTTCAGCTGGATATGCTGATGTAAGGTTAAGTTATTATCTTCGGAGATAAGCCTCAATGCCTCTTCTCTTGCCTTTTTTAATAATTGCAATTGAGTTAAAGGATTGGCGATCTTTAATTCTGTCAGGCCGTGCTGGCGCTGCCCAAAAAATTCACCCGGCCCCCTGATTCTTAAATCTTCTTCTGAAATTCGGAACCCATCGCTTGATAAAACCATTGCCCTTAGCCTTGCCTTTGCCTCATCAGTCTGGGCATCAGAGATAAGCACGCAAAACGACTGCAGGCTCCCCCTGCCAATTCTTCCGCGCAGTTGATGCAACTGGCTTAAACCAAAACGTTCGGCATGAGCAACAATCATACAAGTTGCATTAGGAATGTCAATGCCTACTTCTAAAATAGTGGTTGAGACCAAAAGATCCAGCTCTTTATTCCTGAATTTAAGCATAACTTCTTCCTGCTCTTTTGTTTTTAGCTTGCCATGAACCAAACCAAGCCTGAAATTTTTAAACCCACCCTCCTTTAGCTCGGCAAACATTTTCTTTGCCCCGGCTATATCTAAAGCGTAAGATTCCTCAATTACCGGATAAATTATATAAGCCTGGCGGCCATGCTCAAGTTCCTGCCTGGCAAGGGCAAAACCTTTTTCTTTATCCTGCTGGCTAAAATGCAATGTTTTTACAGGGATACGCCCGGCAGGAAGCTCGTTAATTACCGAAATATCCAAATCACCATAGAGTGTAATCGCCAGAGTGCGCGGAATTGGAGTAGCGGTCATGATCAACACATCCGGATTATTACCTTTCTTTGGCAACAGCGCCCGCTGCCCCACTCCGAATTTGTGCTGTTCATCAATCACAATAAAACCTAAGGATTTAAACCTTAACCCCTCCTGCAAAAGGGCGTGCGTGCCGATAATCAAATCAATTTTTCCTTCCTTGACCTCCTGATATATTCTTTCCTTTTCTTTATCCTGGCTAATTAATAAACCCACGCGCAGTTTACGCCCGTTAAAAGTTAAACCGGATAGCTGAGAAGTTATTTTAGCGTAGTGCTGACGGCTAAGTATTTCCGTAGGCGCCATAAAAGCCGCCTGATAACCACCCTGGATTGACATTAGGCAGGCCAGGGTAGCGACTACGGTTTTACCTGAACCCACATCGCCCTGCAAAAGCCGCTGCATGGCTTGAGCTGAAGCCATATCCGACTTTATTTCAGCTAATACCTTTTGCTGCCCTAAAGTTAATTTAAAAGGCAGGCGGGAAATAAAATCCTCAACCAGTTTACCATTAACAATATGACTTACCCCTTTTTTCTCTTTACGCTTAAGCTTCCTCAAAACAAGAGGAAGTTGAAAAATAAAAAACTCTTCAAAACTCAAACGCAGGAGCGCCTGTTTCTGCAGGATAAGGTCCTGCGGAAAATGTATATTTATAAGGCTCTGCGCTAAATTAAGCAAGTTGTTGCGGCTGCGTAAATCAAAAGGAAGATAATCTTTGACCTTGGGCATAAATTCATCCAGGGCCCCTTTAATCAAATGACGCATGCTGCGCTGGGAAAAACCTTTGGGTAAAGTATAAATGGGGACAATCCGTCCGATGTTTAAAGAATCCACGTCCTCGCTGTCAAGAAACTCAAACTCCGGATTATTCATCTGCATTCTGCCGTTATATATTTCAACCTTACCGTAAAGTATTAAAGAGACCCCGGGCTTAAGATACTCTTTTAAGTATGGCTGATTAAACCAGACACAATTGATCTTGCCGGTTTTATCCACAAGGACTGCCTCGGTTATACTAAAAGATCGCCTGCGCCAGGAGTTGCGCTGGCCGCCGGCCAAAACTTGAGTCTTTATAGTATATATCTCTCCATCTTTAAGGCCCGAGATATTAGAAAAATTTGTGCGATCCTCATAACGCCGGGGAAAATAATAAAGCAAGTCCTCAATAGTATTTATCCCTTTATCGGAAAAACTTTTTTTCCTCTTCGGGCCGATACCTTTAAGATATTGAATGGATGTAGCTTGCATGGATTTATTATACTATATAAAACCAAAAACCCCGTCCAAAAATATTTTTTAAGGGGTCTTGAAAACCTGCGATTTATATGGCATACTTATATTGCATTAGGAAACGGAACAGCAACGAGGAGGATAGTAACGATAGCGAAAGCTATTAGGCCTATCACCTACAAAGAAACCCCGGGAAAAGACGGGGCTTTTTTGTTGATAAGCAGATAATTTACGGAACGAGCTTAGCGAGCGATTTGCTGCGGGTATATTGTTATTCAAGAAATGATACTGATCTTTTGGCCACCAAATTCCACGCAATCCCCTGGATACAACTTCCGGCGGATACGCGATTCAACAACTCCATTGACTTTGACCAAACCTGAGAGTATTTCCTGCTTGGCTTGAGCGCCGCTTACGGTAAGCTCCAATACCTTAAGCAGATTATCCAACTCTATAAACTCAGCCTTCAGCTTAAATTCCATCAATACCAGCGAAACTACTTAGAAAGAAGATAAACGTTTACCTTCTTATTGCCGCATTGTTTCTTGAGTGTTTCCATTAAACCGGCATCAGGCTTACCGCCAAGCTCCTCTATTTTTTGCATATCCGCTAAGGACTTATCATATGCCTTTTCATGGTAATAAGCATTGCCGCGGATAGAGTAGATACTGATGTTACCAGAATTAAGCTCAACAGCTTTGGAATAATCAGCAATGGCCCGTTTATAGTCGCCTTTATTTTGATTAGCATTACCCCGGCTCAAATAGGCATTGGCAACATTGGGATTAAGTTCAATGGCTTTAGAGAAATCACCGATAGCCTTGTCGTAATCACCCTTGCTTTGATAAGCATTCCCGCGGCTGGAA
>JALNZI010000144.1 GCA_023229385.1 Candidatus Omnitrophota bacterium
AAAAGATCATTTGGAAAAGCAAAAACAAAAAGAAGAAGGAGAAAAGGCATGAAAAAACTGCTAGTTGTTTTATTAACCCTGTGTTTGATTAACTGCTATGGAGGAAGCTTTGCTATGGATGAACAGTCAGTAATTTTAGAAACCAATCAAGGGAATATCGAGATAAAATTAAAAACCGATGTTGCCCCTAAGACATGTGAGAATTTTATTAAACTAACTGAAAAAGGTTATTATAACGGCTTGATATTTCATCGTGTAATCAAAGGTTTTATGATCCAGGGCGGGGATCCTACAGGAACCGGAATGGGCGGGGAGTCAATTTGGGGAAAGCCATTTGAAGATGAAGTGACCCCGCAAGCCAAATTTGACGGCCCCGGGATCTTAGCTATGGCCAATGCCGGGCCGAATACCAACGGCAGTCAGTTTTTTATTACCTGCGCGAAAACACCTTGGTTGAATATGCGCCATACTATATTTGGCGAAGTGGTTTCCGGTTTAGAGGTGGTTCAGAAGATCGAAAATACCCCGGTTAATGCCGAAGACCGTCCGGTTAGCGAGCAGAAAATAATCCGGGCGTATGTAAAATAAAACCAGCCTTAAATATCCCTGTAAACAAAAAGGGCCCCGACTCTTGGGGTCCTTTTTGGAGGGGATAATCCTCTGTGGCTTTCGCTATCGACTCCTCCATTTCAGTTAACAAAAAAGAGTAACCCAAGCATGCCATATGTACAATAAAAATCAAGGGCATTTTAAGGTTTTTTAGAAAGCGCTTTCTTAAGACTTCATATTTAGCCTTGTAATTGCTTACCTATATAGCATACTTATTATATTAAAGCCGATTAAGCAAAAGAGCGCTAAAAAATCAGATAATGAAAAACAAATTTCCCAGGATAATTTATTTTTTACTTTGTTTCCTGCTTATTTTTGAGCAATCCGGATTTGCCCAGTCAGCCGGCCAATTGGATGTCTCCGGTTATTTCTCCGCCTTAAGCAATCCTCTATCCGCGGATAAATTCAGGCCCGTGCATTTACGTTATCTTTCTTATGATAAACTGGACAGTAGTTTTAAACTCCTGTTAGATAAAGGAGATTCCCGGCAATTACCGGAAACAACCCTGAAGGATTCAGCCAGGGAACTCTTGAACTATTTTTTTACCGGGATTACCCTGCCCAATGATAGTTTTTGGGTTAACCTTCGGCCGGATTCAGCGGATAATATTATTGATGACTACCTGGCGCAGACCGAAGTAGGCAGGATCCTGTTAGAAGCCGATGTCCAGCTTAAAAAGGATACCGCAGCCTATACCTCTCCTCAGACACCGGAAGGCAAACAATACTGGGATAAGCTCTACAAAAAAGCCGAAGAACTCCTCGGTGCTGATAATATTACTATTCCTACTTTAGTCAGGCCCTGGATAGTCCCGGATGAGATTATCATCCGGGAAGCGGAAAACAACGCCTATATTTACAAGGCTACTTTAAAGGTTATGCTTGAGGATGATTACCTTAAGAGTTCAGCTACTTATAATTTCCAGGACCCCAGGTTAAAAACTTTGAACGAATATTCCAGTCAGTTGATCAAGGAAGAGATTATCCCCAAGCTTATTAAGGAAGTAAACACCTCCAAGAAGTATGCTGCATTGCGGCAAGTTTATTATTCATTAATCCTTGCCCAGTGGTTTAAGGCCAGATTCTATGGCAAAGGGGGTCTTTGCAGCTTGCGCATAGATAAGAGAGACTTAGCCGGTTTAATCTCAACCGGTAGTTGGTCTAAACAACAATACTTTCAGCAATACCAGAGTTCTTTTAAAGATGGCGAATACAAATTTAAAGAATCCGTTCAAACTCTTTATGGACGGTCTGCGAGAAGTTATTTTAGCGGAGGGATACAGCTTGTTCCCGAGCAACCTTTTCCGCAGCAGCCAACAGGTCCCGATCCAGCAATTAGCGGCCCCTATAACGTAATAAATGTAAAAGAATCTCCGCAGGGAGACCCCGTTTCTAAAAAAGATTACCTTGTTGGCATGTCTAGCTCGTCCGCAGGAGAAGTAAATATTACAAAAGAACCTGGCCTGTCTTTTCTCGGTTCTTCCTCGGCAAGCAATATATACGATGTGGTCGCAGAATATATCGAGATGGCGCCGGATAAAAAAATAACATTTGCTGATTTTATGAATATAGCCCAAGGCCATCCAAAATACGGATATTATGCTTCCCGGGCAAAAATTGAGAAAGATGTTGAGGATGGATTTTTAACATTTGCCGAAGGCAAAGAAGGAGAGTTATTGGCACAGGCGATTGCAAACCATTTAATGCAAAAATGGCTGATGCTTGGACAGCCTTCTGTATTTACGATTGTAGAAATGGGAGCCGGTAACGGGACATTGGCTTTCAATATCCTGAATCAATTAAAGGAACAGGATAAAAAATTTCCTGCAACCGAACCTACTCTTTATAAAGCCTTGAGGTATGTTATCGTGGAGATCAGCCAGGCTAACTTAAGGATCACTCAGGAAAATAAGCTTGGAGAATTCCAGGGGAAAGTTTCCTGGGTTGGTTCTGATGCCCGTAATTTAGCTTCTCTGCGGCAGGAATACGGCTTGATCACCGGGGTGTTTCTTTCTAACGAACTACCCGATGATTTTGGAATCCATCGGGTAAGGTTTGATGCAGCCGGTCAGCCGCAGGAATTATATGTAACAGTCGATAGCAATGGCATGTTGCATGATGCTCCGGGTCCGCTATCCGATCCACGCATCAATACCTACCTTGATTATCTTAAGAAAAACGGCATTGAGTTAAAGGCGGGTAAGGAGATAGCGGTAAATCTCGAGTCTCTTGATTGGCAGGATGAGATGGAGCGCAGCCTCGAGCGCGGCGAGATTATCACCATTGATTATGCCTTTGGGGATTTAAGCCAACAGCATCATCGGCTGGAAGCTGAGCATAATTTTAGCCAGGAAGGTGATGCTGTTTGGTCAGGCAAATACAGCGGTATGGGCGTAGAGAAGATTTATCAGAAGATCCGGGATGCCGAGCCGGTTAATATTACCTCTCTGGTTGATTTTGGTTATTTGTCTGGTCAATATGCATTGCGGTACAATTATTCCGGGATATTTGACCAAGCTGAGTTTATAGAAAAAGGCGGATTTGTTGAGGGAGGTTCTGCGAAGAAAACCTCCCGGGTGGTTATTCACTTAAGCGACGGGCAATGGATGAAGATGTCGCCATTTAAGGTACTCATCCAATCAAGGACAACTCCTCCTGTTCAGGATAAACCCGTTAGCTCTCCTGTTGCAGAACTCGCAAAACAGGAAATCAGCGGACCGTTTATTAACTTTATGCGTTGGTTTGACGGGATATTGCAAGAATCCGGCAAGATCCTTGGGCGCGAGGAATTGGAAAATATTGCCGGCCAGCTCGACATCAGCCCGTCGGTATTTATAGATTTATACAATAACGCTGTAGTCCAGGCGCAATTAGCTCATAAATTCGCGGGCGCACTTAAAGATGACGGTAAGGAAAATGTATTTTTATTCCGGGATTCCTTTGCGCTTTACGCTGCAGAAAAATTAAGAAACAAACCCGCGCATGGGCTATTTTTATCAAAGG
>JALNZI010000145.1 GCA_023229385.1 Candidatus Omnitrophota bacterium
GTGCCCTTCTTTGTTTGACTGGTTTTGGTGCGGCTGCCTCAGCGGTAATTAACGCTGCCGCTAAAGTAGCTGAGATTACTCAATATGTTGGGATCGTAGTTATAATAGCCAGTTGGGTTGCTTCTACTACGGGAGTAATCAGTGTAGTGCAGCTTATGCTAAAGAACGCATTAGCCGATCAAGCTTGGGAGTATAGCGATGCCGACGGAACTCCTTATTTGCAGACCAGCGCAAATTATCAAGATGATGAGGGATTAATGATTGTTTCTATCGAGGCTATTAATATGGAAAATAACAGTTGGCAGACGACTTGCCAAACCACGCAAGTACATCCGGGCATAGATGTGGGTAGCGGCCAGGTTAAAAATGTTACTACCGCAAGTTCTAGTACTTCCAAATTTGCCGGAGGAAGCATGGAATTAATCCCCCAGGAAACCGAAGAGGAAAGCTTATCTGAACAAATTTTAGCAGATTTACAGAATGTTTTAGATGTAATACAGACTTTTAATACAATGCTTCCGTGGGAAGCCCATGAGGCGCCCGTAGAGGTTGAAGAACCTAAGACTCCGGAGGAACTCGAAGCAATAGTAGAAGGCGCGGTTAATGCGGATTATGCGCCGGAGATTGTTGATACCAATTAGTCAAGTAAGGAGGAATGATGATAGTTTATAAATTGAGGCTGTTAATTATAGGATTGTTTTTTGTAGTTTATGCGGGATGTCCCTTGCTTTTGGCAGCAGAAATAAGCATTCCTTTGCCCGCAGATGCAGTAAAGATTTCTGAAAAAATCATTAATGCCGGTCCGGTTAAATCCACTGTTGAGATATATCAGTCTTTTCTATCTCAGAATAGAATAATTGCTTTCTATAAAAAAGAAATGTTGCGTGCGGGTTGGGCACAAAATAAAAGTGGCCTCTTTATGAGGGAGGGATATACTGCAGCGATTACTACCAGTCCGCTAAGAAACCAGGCAGGAGCAGCCCAATTTGTTGTTATTACTAGTAAAATACCGGATGCGGAAGAAGTGCTGGCAGCGCGTAAGGCAAAACCAGATAAGTTAGAATTTATGCCTATCTATCCAGGCTGCATACAGAATTTCCTCTGGGATACTTCCATGGGTGTTTCAGGTTCTTATGAAACAGAGGATGATATTGGGGAAGTTATTTTCTTTTATAAATCTGCCATGTTAAGGTATGATTGGAATCTTTATAGCGAAGTGCCTATCAAGGTGGAAGAAGTTAAATACCCGGGTTATAAGTCAGATAAACCAGCTACGTCTACCAGTGCTTCTTTGAGATTTCATAGGAAAGTCGGTGAATCTTGTGTTATAATGATAACCAGCGTTTCCGGTCTTGAGTATATGCTTGAAGGCGAAAAATTAGTTGAAGGAGCAGCTGCAAACTCTCCGGTTAAGACAACCATCTTAATTGTTTATAATGAGCAAAAAGGGATTAATTAATAAGGCGCAGTCAACCGTGGAATATGTAGCGGTAATCTTAGTGATTATTGCTGCATTTATTGTTATAGGTAAATATTACCAACGTAACTTGCAAGGCAGGTTCCGTCAGGCAGGTGATGTTATCGGCGGCGGTGAGCAAAGCGCAGCGGCATTTAATCCTAACGATTAAAGATAATGGAGTATTATGTTTATTCTGCTTAGTGTCCTGATTTTATGTTCGGTTATTCTAATTGCCCTGAGCCTTTTCCCTTTTTTCGTGCAAACTATACAATCCTGGCAGCAGAAGAAAGAAGCTGTTATTGCCAAGGAAATGGATAAGATGTTTTATAATAAAAGCCCGAAAAACATCGCCATGCTTTATTTTGTCCTTCCGTTTGTTTTAGGCTTAGTGGGATATATTATTCTACAATCTTTGGTCGTTGCTATTATCGGCGGTTTAATTGGCTTGGCTATACCAAATTTTATTCTGAAAATGCGTTATAAAAACAGGATCCAAAAATTCAACAGCCAGCTCCTGGATGCGATTAACATGCTTTCAAGCTGCCTAAAAGGCGGTTTGAGCCTTTTACAGGGATTTGAGGTTCTGGTTGAGGAGATGCCGGCGCCGATGAACCAGGAAATAGGTCTGGTAGTCAGGGAAAATAAGATGGGGATCCCTTTAGAAGAGAGTTTGGTGAATTTGAATAAAAGGATGAATATTGAGGAGTTAAGCCTGGTAATTAACGCGCTTTTGGTTTCTCGTGAGACAGGAGGTGAACTGACTAAAGTTTTCAGCCGCTTGAGCGTTACAATCAGGGATAACCGTAAGTTGAAAGAAAACATCAAGACGCTTACTTTGCAGGGAAGATTACAGGGGATGATTATGTCTTTTCTGCCTATTGTATTTGTGATTTGGGTATTATCAGTCAATAAAAATCATTTCGATATTATGCTAAAAAGCGATATGGGCAGGATGCTTTTAATTGCCGCAGTAATCTTGCAAATCGTCGGTATGGTCCTTATCAAAATGTTTAGCACAATCAAAGTATAATATGGGTATAATAATATTTTTTCTTATTATTGGCGCAATCGGCCTGATTACCTGGGGTATTATTCTCTCCCAGAGAAATACACTTTTACCTTTGCCCAGTGATGTTTCAACCGTTAAATTCAAGAAATCGGGGTTTGATTTCTCCAGAATTCTACCTACGCAGTCGTTTTTGGATAGTACCGGTTTGTCAGCCAGGATAAAGAAAAACATAGATTCTGCTCACCTGAATATCAGTCCGGTGGCATTTTTTAACCTGAAGATACTCTTGTGCATTACTTTTGCGTTGTTGACTATCATCATCTTTGGTAAATTTGAGCCTCTTTTTATGATAATTGCTGTTGGGATCGGCTACGTGGTACCGGATTTTTATTTGAAACGCAAGATCTCCAAGCGTAAATATTTGATTGCCCGCGGGCTTCCGGAAACAGTGGATCTTTTGGGCTTGTGCATTGAAGCCGGGCTTGACTTTGTGAACGCGGTAAAATGGATAATTGACAAGACTCCCAGCACTCCTATGACCGAAGAGCTGGCTTTTGTCCTCGAGGAGATTAAATGGGGTAAACCGCGTATTCAATCGCTTAAGGATATGGCCCATAGGCTGGATATACCAGAGTTAAGTTCTTTTGTGCAGACAATTATCCAGGCAGAGCGCATGGGTACTCCGGTAGCCGAAGCCTTTACCATACTTTCTGAAGATACCCGTTCTCAAAGGTTTCACCGTGGCGAAAGGGTTGCTTTGCAGGCACCAATTAAAATACTTCTTCCGCTTATATTCTTCATTATGCCTGTAATCGGTATTGTTATTGGCGGTCCGATCTTGATTACATTTATGCAAGGTGGTCTTACCGGTTTCAAATAATTTCAAGAATATAAAAAGGGCATTTCACTTAAGCGAGATGCCCCTTTTTTATTTCCTTTTATTACTCCCCAGTTCTTCATAGTTCTACGTATTTACTCCACTCCTAAGCGAATCAAGCCTGATAATTCTTCACGTACCAATGCTTGATTATTGGATTCGCTAATAATATTTTTTGCCTGTTTTATCAGAAAGTGTTTTTTCCTTGTTTTCCTACCAGAATTATTATTGTACACTCATCGATCAGAGG
>JALNZI010000026.1:0-6801 GCA_023229385.1 Candidatus Omnitrophota bacterium
TTACCTTACATTTGTTAACTTTTGACTATTTAACTGTTTTTTTAATACATTCCTCCACCCATGCCGCCCATTCCGCCCATTCCACCGGGCATTGGAGGCATCTTTTCGTCTTTTTCAGGCTTATCAGTGATCAAGGTTTCGGTTGTAAGTAAGAGTGCGGCAATGCTGGAAGCATTCTGAAGCGCCGAACGGGTTACTTTTGTAGGATCAATTACGCCTGCCTCTAACATATCAACGTAAGAATCCTGGCTTACATCATAACCGATGTTAGTTTTTTCCTGTTTGATTCTTTGTACAACCACTGAACCTTCAAGTCCTGCGTTCTGAACTATCTGTCTTAATGGTTCCTCAATGGCGCGTTTTACTATATTAGCACCGATTTTTTCGTCACCTTCAAGCTTTAGTTTATCTAAAGCAGCGATAGTACGAATTAATGCTACTCCGCCGCCTGGAACAATACCTTCCTGGGTGGCTGCGCGGGTTGCATGTAGCGCATCTTCTACGCGGGCTTTTTTCTCTTTCATCTCTGATTCTGTAGCTGCGCCTACGTTAATTACGGCAACGCCGCCGGCTAATTTAGCCAGGCGTTCCTGAAGTTTTTCTTTATCATAATCTGAATCAGTATCTTCGATCTGTTTCTTAAGCTGGGAAATTCTTGCGTTAATTGCCGTATTCTTTCCCGCGCCTTCGACAATCGTAGAATTTTCTTTGTCAATTTTTACTTTCTTTGCTCGGCCTAAGTCTTCAATGTCGACATTCTCAAGCTTTATGCCTAAATCTTCGGTTAAAGCCTTACCGCCGGTAAGAATAGCGATATCCTCAAGCATGGCCTTACGTCTGTCGCCATAGCCCGGGGCTTTTACAGCGCAGGCAACAAAGGTGCCGCGAATCTTGTTGACTACCAGAGTTGCCAAAGCCTCTCCATCAACCTCTTCGGCAATGATCAATAAGGGCTTGCCTACGCGGGCAATCTTCTCTAATAGAGGAAGAATATCCTTGATCGAAGATATTTTTTTCTCATAGATAAGAATATAGGGATCTTCTAAAAGTACTTCCATTCTTTCGGTATCAGTTACGAAGTAGGGTGATAAATATCCCTGGTCAAACTGCATGCCTTCGACAACATCAAGAGTAGTAGCTGTAGATTTTGCTTCCTCAACCGTGATTACCCCGTCTTTGCCTACTTTATCCATTGCCTCGGCAATCAACTCACCAATGTTCGTATCGGAGTTAGCCGCGATACTGGCTACCTGGGCAATTTCTTTTTTATCTTTAATCGGAGTAGAAAGTTTTCCTAATTCCTCAACTACTTTTACCACTGCTTTTTCAATCCCGCGTTTCAATTCCATGGGGTTGGAACCGGCAGTGACATTCTTTAAGCCTTCACGGTAAATCGCTTCAGCTAAGACTGTGGCGGTGGTTGTCCCGTCGCCGGCGATCTCAGAAGTCTTTTCCGCGACTTCTTTGACCATCTGCGCGCCCATATTCTCAAAAGGATCTTCTAAATCAACTTCTTTGGCTACTGTTACTCCGTCTTTAGTTATGGTCGGGGAGCCAAATTTTTTATCAATAACCACGTTGCGGCCTTTAGGCCCCAGGGTTACTTTTACCGCAGCGGCCAGCTGCTCTACGCCGCTTAATATCTTGCGGCGGGCATCATCACTATATAACAATTGCTTTGCCATGGATCCTCCTCTTATTTAATAATAGCTAAAATATCCTCTTCGCGTAAGATGAGCAACTCTTCGCCTTCTTTAGTGGTAATTTCGTTTCCGGAATATTTTCCGTATAATACCTTGTCTCCGACTTTTACTTCCGGAGCTTGTACTGTTCCATTCTCCAACACTTTGCCTTTTCCTACCGCGACAACTTTAGCTTCTTGTGGTTTTTCTTTAGCTGTATCCGGCAAGACAATTCCGCCTTTAGTTTTATTCTCTGCTTCTAAGGGCTTGACGACTATGCGGTCTCCTAATGGTTTAATCTCCATCTTGTCACCTCCTTAAAAAATTGTTAATAGCTTAGCACTCGTTTCTCTAGAGTGCTAATTATAAGCAAAAAAAAAATCTTGTCAAGAGTTTTTTATCTATTTAATCCATTGTTTACGCTCCTGAGCGGAGATTTCGTTAACGATGCCATCCATTTTATTATCGCTGCTGATCAGGTTGAATTCTTCGTTCCTGTAGGAAAAATCAAGGGTGTAAGTATTAGTGATTGTGTAGAAAAACAGTTTTGTATCGCTGGTATTTGGATGATGGTATTTTTCGGCGTAAAGCTCTTCTTTTACGATTACGATAGCTTTATAAGGAGAGGTTACGGAATCGGTTTTAATTACATCGCTGTCGGTCACGGTGTATTTGTATCCCCGTAAATAATACTCATAGCGGATTGGCGGCAGGATTATGGCGATCCGCGGTTGCCTATCCCAGTCTTGTTCGATAAAAGTGCCTAACTGCCTATCCCTTTCTTTTTCAATCGAAGTTATCCAGCTTTCAGTTGCCTGTCCAAGGCGAAAGTTAAGCTGGGCGGCTATTTCATCCTGTTCATTTTGTTTTTGTTTTTCATAATTTTTGAGCGCTTGTTCAATAACTGTTTTTGTACCGTTGCCTTCTTTGGGTGGCGCTTGGTCGTCCTGGGCATAAGAGGTTCTTGCGGGAGCGGCAATAAGGCAAACAGCTATGGCTGTAGTTATAAGATTAAACGCGTTTTTTGCTTGCGTATTCATAGACAAGATTAATCCCTTTTAAAGTCAAATCTTTATCGATTTTCATATTTAAATTTGAGTATTCTTGGATCAGGCAAATATTTCCGCCGGTACCGATAACTGTGGTATCTTTTCCAAGCTGCTGCCGGATCCTTTTTACTATCCCGCTGCATAAGTCTGCTGCGCCAAAAACAATGCCGCTTAAAATGCTGCTTTTAGTGTCCTGTCCGATAAGTGTTCTTGGTCTGGATAACTTTACTTCCGGCAGCAAGGCAGTTTTTTCTTTCAAGACTTTAAGCGAAATTCCCATTCCCGGAGTAATTAAACCTCCCAGATATTCTTTTTTTCTTGAAATTAGATCAAAGGTAACCGCTGTCCCTGAATCAATGACAATTAATGGGGCCCGGTAAAAGATACTTGCCGCATAGGCATTTACCAGGCGGTCCTGGCCTACTTGTTTTGGTTTGCGATAAAGGTTTTTTATGGGAACAGAGAAGTCTTTACCTATTATATAGGGCGCCCTGCCGGTTAAAGATGCCAGGCTGCCTGAGATAAGCTTAATTTGTTTTGGCACAACACTACAGATGACGCTGACTGATATTTTAGGAGTGTATTTAAGCTTTTTAATCAGGCGGGTTTTAAAACATTCTTTTGTAGAAATATCAAACTGCCTGATTAATTTTGGCCCTTTAAATATACCGCAGGATATATTAGTGTTGCCAATATCAACTGCCAGTAGCATGTTTTAGCTCCTTGATCTTGTCTCTTAAGCCGGCTGCCTTTTCAAATAAGAGGTTGCGCGCAGCCAGCTCCATCTCATATTCTAACTCAGAAATATATTTATGCAATTGGTATTGCTCTTGGGGTTCTCCGGTCAGCTCGCGGACAAATTCGTCAGCCTCCTCCAGTATTTCAATCCCTTCTTTAATGGATTTTTGAATTGAGCGCGGGGTAATTGCGTTCTTTTGATTGTATTCCATTTGGAGTTTTCTTCTGCGTCGGCTTTCGCTGATTGCTTTTTTCATTGAACCGGTAATGGTGTCGGCGTACATAATTACCGTGCCGTTGATGTTACGTGCCGCGCGTCCGCCGACCTGGATAAGGCTTGTAGCTGAACGTAAGAAGCCTTCTTTATCCGCGTCCAGGATTGCCACTAACGAGACTTCCGGTAAATCCAGGCCTTCGCGTAATAGGTTGATCCCGACTAAACAATCAAATTTCTTTTCCCTTAATTCCTTTAATATCCTGGAGCGTTCGATGGTTTTTATTTCAGAGTGCAGGTATTTTACTTTTATCCCGTTTTCCGCCAGGTAATTAGCCAGGTCCTCGGACATCCTTTTGGTTAACGTGGTTACCAGCACTCTTTCTTTGTTTTTTGCGCGGAGCTTAATCTGGCTAATTAAATCTTCGATCTGCCCGGTTGTGGGCTTAACTATTATTTCCGGGTCGAGCAGGCCGGTAGGCCGGATAATCTGTTCAGCAACTTTATGGTTACTTAATTTTAACTCGTATTCATCAGGCGTGGCTGAGACAAAAATTGTGCTGTCGGTAAGTTGGTTAAACTCAGTGAATTTTAACGGCCGGTTGTCCAGGCAGGACGGGAGCCGAAAACCGTATTCAACCAGGGTTTCTTTTCTTGCCTTGTCTCCGGCATACATACCCCTTATTTGGGGTATGGTCGCGTGAGATTCATCGATGATGGTTAAAAATTCCCCTTTAAAATAATCAATCATTGAATACGGCCGGCTGCCCGCTGGCCTGCCGCTTAAATGTCGGGAATAGTTTTCTATTCCGTGGCAGTACCCTATTTCCTTAAGCATCTCTAAATCATAATTTGTGCGTGATTCCAGGCGCTGGGCTTCTAATAGTTTATTTCTTTGTTTTAAACTTTTAAGCTGTATGGCTAATTCTTCCCTGATTGAGGCGATTGCCCCGTTAACTTTATCTCCGGAGACAATAAAATGTTTTGCCGGATAGATAGCGACCCTGTCGATATTACTTAAAACTTCCGCGGATACCGGTTCAAATACGGAAATCTTATTTATAAAATCTCCATTTAATTCTATACGCAGCGCTTTTTCACTGTATGAGGGAAATATCTCAACGATTTCTCCGCGAACCCTGAACTTAGCGCGTTTAAATTCATAATCATTCCGTTCGTATTGGATTTGGATTAACCTGGATATTAATTCTTCGCGCTCCAGTTGTTCGCCTTTATTCAGAATCAACAGGTGCCCCTGGTACTCTTCAGGAGAACCCAGGTTGTAAATACAGGAAACCGAAGCGACAACAATTACGTCCTGGCGGCTCATTAATGAGGTCGTCGCAGAGAGCCTTAAACGGTCCAGGCGTTCATTTATCGAGGAATCTTTTTCAATATAGGTGTCCGTGGATGGGATATATGCTTCCGGCTGGTAGTAGTCATAGTAACTTACAAAATACTCAACCGCATTATGCGGAAAGAATTCTTTAAATTCAGAGTATAGCTGGGCGGCTAATGTTTTATTGTGCGAGATGATTAAGGTTGGTTTGTTTAGCTTGGCGATGAGATTGGCCAGGGTAAAGGTTTTTCCGCTTCCGGTGACCCCTAAGAGCGTGGTATAACGGTTTTTGGCGAGTACGGACTTACTGAGATCTTGAATCGCTTTGGGTTGGTCGCCGCAGGGCTTGAAATTAGCAACAAGTTTAAATCTCATAAATCATCAAATAACATCCAGGCTGATATCCACGGATTTCACGGAATCAGTCAGCTCTCCGACTGAGATTATATCTACGCCTGTTGAGGCATAATCTTTTATATTATCAAGGTAGATACCCCCGCTGGCCTCAAGTTTGCTGGGCAGGTGGTGGCTTTTGAATTCCGTATTATTCCTGATCTTTACCGCTTTTCGGATATCTTCAATCTTCATATTATCGAGCATGATCACATCGGGTTTAAAATATAATGCATGTTTAAATTCTTCCAGATTCTGTACTTCGATCTCAATTTTATAACCCTTTGGTACGCTGGGCAGTTTGATGTAGCCGTCAGTAACCTTAATATGGTTATCTTTGATCAGGATCATTTCATCCAGGCGGATCCTGTGGTTATGTCCGCCTCCTATTCTGACGGCGTATTTTTGCAATTCTCTTAAACCGGGCATGGTTTTACGGGTATCGGTAATCTTTGTTTTGTAAGGTTCGATTTCTTTGACAAATTCGCGGGTTTTAGTGGCAATGCCGGAAAGCAGCGATAATAAATTCAAAGCCACGCGTTCTGCGGTAAGTATGCTGCTGGCCTTGCCGGAAATAATCGCGATTGTTTTTTTGGCCTTGGTTGTTCTGCCTTCTTTTATCTTTTGGATAAAATTGATTGAAGGATCTACGGACTTGAATACCTTTTCTGCTACAATCATTCCGCAAACCAGGAAATCCTCCTTGGCGATGATCTTGGCTTTAATGATTTTATCTTTAGAAATAGTCAGCTGGGTGGTAATATCTCCCCGGCCGATATCCTCAATTAGGGCGTGTCTGACTATTGTTTCAAGTTTTCCGGCGTTAATTTCAGGTTTTTTCTCCGACAGGAAGTATTTAGCGTAAGCCATTTTTTATCACCTCCAGCTTGATTATCTGCTCGAGCATATCTTTTAGTTTTGTTTTTTCCGTATCGATAATTTCTTTGGGGGCACGGCCGAGAAAATTCTTATTAGCCAGCATGGCCTCTTTATTTTTAATTTCAGACTCTAGTTTATCGATTTTCAACTGGTTTTTTTTGATTTGTTCCACTACATTTACTATGCCCTTAAGCGGCATCACAATATTTATATCTTTGAGCGCGCAGGCAAATTCGTTTTCCTGAGGCAGGTATTTTTCGGTTATCTTTAAAGTTTCTACCTTGGCCAGGTTCTTGAAATAGTTGATTAACGGCGCGATTGTTTTTTCCATGGATTTATCCGAGAAACTTAATTTGATCTCGATGCGGCTGTTTAAACCTACCTCCATCTCTGCGCGCATATTTCTTATAGTATTGATGATGTCAAAGGCCACCTGCATTTGTTTTTCATCATCGCTGCTGATTAAATCCGATTGTAGGTGCGGCCACTTCTGCTGCATAATTGAAT
>JALNZI010000026.1:6811-14952 GCA_023229385.1 Candidatus Omnitrophota bacterium
AATCTTTTGCCCCCGGAAGACGCTGCCATATTTCTTCGGATATAAAAGGCATAAAAGGATGAATCATCCGGAGATATTTCTCCAGGATTTTATACATAATCAGTTGAGTTTGTTTTTCGCCTATTTGTGGCTTGATTAATTCCAGGTACCAGTCGCAAAACTCATGCCAGAAAAATGAATACAAGCCGTTAGCCGCTTCATTGAACCTGTAAGCGGCTAGATCCTCATCTGTTTTTTTAAGAGTAGAATAAAAACGGCTGATTATCCAGCGGTTGGCAATATCCAGTTTTTCATTTTTAAAGAAAACGCATAAATCTGCGTTTGCATTTTCAGGTTTAAGGTTCATTAAAATAAACCGTGAGGCATTCCAGATTTTATTGGCAAAGTTTCTGCCTTGTTCAAATCTTTCTTTGGATAGATAAACATCCTGGCCCTGGGCAGTTATGGAAATCAGGCTGAAACGCAGGGCATCTGTACCGTATTCGGCAATAACTTCCAGAGGGTCAATAACATTGCCTAAGGATTTAGACATTTTCTTGCCTTCTACATCGCGTACAGTCCCATGGATATAAACATCTTTAAAGGGGATATTTTTCCTGAATTCCAGGCCGGACATAATCATGCGCGCTACCCAGAAAAAAATAATTTCCGGGGCAGTGACTAGCGTTGTGGTAGGATAAAAATATTTCAGGTCGGCGTTTTCTTTTGGCCAGTAAAATGTGGCAAATGGCCACAGCCAGCTGAAAACCAGGTATCCAAAACATCTTTTTCCTGGAATATATCGGTTGAGGCGCACTTTGGGCATTCTTCCGGTTTTGTTTTGGATACGATAATGCCCTTGGCCGGATTCTTCGATTGGCAATTCTTACAATAATAAACCGGTATGCGGTGGCCCCACCAGATTTGCCGGGATATGCACCAATCCTGGATATTTTCCATCCAGTTAAGATAAACTTTTGTCCAGCGTTGGGGGTAAAATTTAATTTTTCCTTTTTTTACTACTTTAATTGCCGGCCTGGCTAAGGGGCGCATCTTCACAAACCATTGCTTTGACAGGTATGGCTCGACAATTGTGCGGCAGCGGTAACAATGTCCGACGGAAAGCTTATGTTCCTGAATTTTCTCCAATAAGCCTATTGTTTTTAATTCTTCCAGTACCGCCTCTCTTGCTTTAAAACGGTCGAGCCCGGAGAACTTGCCGGCCAATGAATTCATTTTTCCATCCGGGGCCATTACGTTAATGAATTCCAGATTGTGTTTTTTACCCATACGGTAATCATTAGGATCATGCGCCGGGGTGACTTTTACCGCGCCGGTTCCAAATTCCATATCCACCATGCTATCGGCGATAACCTTGATCTCGCGGTTTAGAAGAGGAAGAATTAAAGTTTTTCCTATGTATTCTTTATAACGGGGATCTTTAGGGTTTACTGCTACGGCAGTATCTCCAAGCATGGTTTCCGGCCGGGTGGTAGCAACGCTGATAAATTCATTCGGGTTATTTTTCAACGGGTATTTCAGGTAGTAAAGGTTACCCTCTAATTCTACGTGGCTGGCCTCTTCGTCGCTTAATGCTGTTTGACAGCGAGGGCACCAGTTAATAATGTAGTAACCCTGATAGATAAGTTTTTTCTTGTAAAGCCAGATAAAGGCCTCAGCTACGCTTTCTGAATAGGCCGCATCCATTGTAAAGCGGGTGCGTGACCAATCGCAGGAAGCGCCTAATTTCTTTAGCTGGGTAATAATAGTTGAGCCATTGCGTTCTTTCCATTCCCAGATTTTAGCAATAAATTTATCGACACCTAAATCCTGGCGTTTTAATCCTTCTTTTGCCAGGGATCTCTCGACCACGTTTTGGGTGGCAATCCCCGCATGGTCGGTTCCCGGCATCCATAAGCTGTTAAATCCCCTCATCCGGTGATAACGGATCAGGATATCCTGAATGGTATTGTTTAGGGCGTGCCCCATATGCAGTATTCCGGTGACATTCGGCGGAGGGATAACTATGCAATAGGGTTTCTTTTCAGAGGATATTTTGGCGCCAAAAAGATTGTTATCTTCCCAGGTTTTATACCACTTCTCTTCTGTTTCTTTGGGATTGTATTGTTTGGATAGTTCTTCAGCCATTACTGTTTACCCGTGTTGTTGATCCTTAAGGAGTTTATATTCTACGCTGTCAACCAGGGCCTGCCAACTAGCTTCGATTATGTTCTCATGTACTCCGATGGTATTCCAGATATCTTTTTCATCCTGAGACTGGATTAATACGCGTACCTTTGCGGCAGTACCCGCTTTCTCTTCCAAAACACGTACTTTGAAATCAGAAAGATGCATTTTAGCCAAAGTTGGATAAAAATCCCTTAAGGCCTTGCGCAAGGCATTATCTAATGCGTTTACCGGGCCATCTCCCTCAGCGGCAGTATGTTCTTTAACCCCTTTTACCTTTAACTTGATTACAGCTTCAGAGGTAATCTTATCGCTTGAGCGTTTCTCGATAACTACTTTAAATCCCTCCAGTTCAAAGAACTTTTTATATTTTTTTAACGCCTTTTTCATTAATATCTGAAAGGATGCCTCGGCAGCCTCGAACTGGTACCCTTTGTGCTCCAAGGATTGCACTAATTCCAGGATCTTTTTAGTCTGCGGATCTTCTTTGCTTAAATCATAGCTTAAATCTTTAGCCCGTAACAGGATTCCGGTTTTACCTCCCAACTCAGAAACTAAAATCCGGCGGTGATTGCCTACTAATAGCGGGTCTATATGTTCATAGGTCAGAGGATTTTTCATTATGGCGTTAATATGCATTCCTCCTTTATGGGCGAATGCCGAGTCTCCCACAAAAGGCTGTTCGCTCTTGACGCGCATATTGCTGATCTCACTGACAAAATGCGAAAGGTGTGCAAGCTGTTTTAAATTTTCATCCGAAATACAGTCAACCTTTAATTTAATTTTCAGGTTGGCGATAACCGGGATCAAGTCTGCGTTTCCGCAGCGCTCACCATAACCGTTAATTGTCCCCTGGACAATATTTGCCCCTGCTTCTACGGCGGCCAGGGAATTGGCAATTGCAACGCCTGCGTCATTATGGCAATGGATGCCCAGGTCTATCCCTGCGTCAGCGATTTTATTTTTTATCTCTGTTGTTATGCTGTATATCTGGCTGGTTAAAAACCCGCCGTTTGTATCACATAGGCAAATTGCTTTTGCCCCGCCGGAACAGGCGGCATCCAGGGTTTTTAAGGCATAGTCCTTGTTTGCTTGATAGGCATCAAAAAAATGCTCGGCGTCGTAGAAAACAAGAAAACCTTTTTTCACCAGAAAGCTGATTGTATCTTCGATCATCGAAAGGTTTTCATCCAGTGATGATTTTAAAACCTCAGTTACATGAAAGTCCCAGGTTTTCCCCACGATAGTAATTACCTGGGCGTTGGATTTTAAAAGCGCTTTTAAATTCGAATCTTCCGAGGCTGAAATATTCGGCCGGCGGGTCATGCTAAAGGCGGCAATCTGGGAATTTTTAAGCTTGCTGTGGCTGATTTTTAAGAAAAACTCCCGGTCTTTCGGGTTTGAACCCGGCCAGCCGCCTTCAATGAAATGAATACCAACTTTATCCAGCTCCTCCGCTATGCGGATTTTATCCATTACCGAATAAGAAACTCCTTCTGCCTGCGAGCCGTCGCGTAACGTGGTATCATATAATTTTACATTTTTCATGCTTAGCCTCGTTTATTTAACCCAAATTCTTCGTGTAATTTCTTAACCGCGGTTTCAGCGAATTTCTTCTTTATGATACAGGATATGCTGATATCGGAAGTCGAGATCATTTCAATATTAATATTATTATCCGCCATGATCCCGAACATCTTTGCCGCAACTCCATGATGGGATTTCATTCCTACCCCTACGATAGAAACCCGGGCAATATCCTCATCAAGTAGGACGTCGCTTGAGCCTATTTTTTTGGCTACTGCTTTGGTAATTTTACCGGCCTTGGCGCTATCGGCCTTGGCAATAGTAAAAGATATATCAGTCAGGCGGGTATGACTTACATTCTGTACGATCATATCCACGCTGACTCCGGCAACAGCCAGGTCTTGGAATAACCTGACTGCTACTCCTGGTTTATCGGGAACTCCGCAGAGGGTAATTTTAGCCTGGTTCTTATTTAAAGTTATGCCGCTGACGACTACTTCTTCCATCATCTTTACCTCCTTAATAATCATTGTTCCGGTCTTAGTTGAGAATGATGAGCGTACATGTAAAGGTACATTAAATTTTTTGGCAACTTCAATTGAGCGGGCCTGCATCACCTGGGCGCCGAGAGAGGCCATTTCGAGCATCTCATCATAAGTAATCTCTTTGATTTTTCTGGCTTTTGGCTCAATGCGCGGATCAGTAGTATAAATACCTTCCACATCGGTGTAGATCTCGCAGGAGCCGGCAGTAAGTTCTTTTGCCAGGGCAACTGCGGTTAAATCCGAGCCGCCCCTGCCCAAAGTAGTAATATCTTGATTTAAGGTTACGCCTTGAAAACCGGCGACTATAACTATTTTCCCTTTTTTTAGCTCTTCTTTAATTTTATCCGCGTTAATTTTAATAATCCTGGCGCGGGTATGGCTGGTATCGGTAATAATCCCGACCTGGGCGCCGGTAAATGAAATCGCCTGTGCCCCTAATTTATGGATAGCCATTGCCAGGAGGGCTACGGAGATCTGCTCTCCGGTTGAAAGCAGCATATCCATTTCTCTTTCTGAGGGGTCGGAATTAATTTTATCCGCTAACTCGACTAATTCATCAGTCGTGTCTCCTAATGCGGAAACCACAACTACCAGCTGATAACCTTTTTTCTGGTAGCTGACTACTCTTTCTGCCACCTTTTGAATACGTTCTACGTTGGCTACGGATGAACCTCCGTATTTTTGGACAACTAAACCTTTACTCATTACTTATTCTCCTTGCCCAGAAGGGCACATCCGCGCAATATCTTATAAGCGCGGGGTGTTTAGTATAAGACATTCCATAAGCTGGTATCCATTTTCGAAATATAAATCGGATTTCTGTGCTTCCTTCTCATTATAAGCAAGAAAATCCTTTTTTCCTATATCTTTGCCGTAAATTGCAAATGGGATTGAATCAGAAGTATGGGTTTTTAGGGAAACCGGAGTTGCATGATCCGGTAATACCAGAATACGAAAATCTTTCCTCTCTTCGCAATATTTCAAGAAAGGGCCTACGATTAACTGATCAAAACGCTCGATTGCCGTAAGTTTTTCCCGTAAGTCTCCGTTATGCCCGGCTTCATCAGGGGCCTCCACATGGACAAAAACAAAATCATTTTTATCTAAAGATTTAATTCCGGCTTTAGCCTTACCTGCATAATTAGTATCGTAATATCCTGTAGCACCGGGCACGTCGATGACATTTAAACCTAATATGCGGCCTAATCCTTTAATCAGGTCAACCGCAGAGATTACACTTCCGGAAATGCCGAATTTTTCAATAAATCTGGGTATGTTCGGTTTCTTGCCCTGCCCCCAAAGCCAGATCATATTTGCCGGGTTTTCTTTTAAATCCAAACGCACCTGGTTGATTTCATGTCCAGCAAGGATTTCCCGTGAATCCTGCATAAGCTTAATAATTAGATCGGAATTTTCTCCCTTAGGCAGGTTTTTATTTATCTCCTGACCGGTAATATCGTGCGGTGCCCGGCATTTCAGGTTTTCAAGTTTTAATTCCGCCCCGCGCTTGACTAAAAGCAGGTGCCTGTAACTTACTCCCGGGAAAAAACGCATTTTATTTGTACCGAGTTTCTGATCGAGGAATTTAATCAATTTCTCAGCTTCTTTAGTCTTGATGTGCCCTGCGCTATAATCAAGCAGGGAATTGTTCCCCGCGGTAATTAAGTTACAGCGAAAGGCAACATCATCTTCTTCTAATTCAACTCCCAGATTTGCGGCTTCCAAAGGGGCTCTGCCGGAATAATATTTTTTTGGATCATAACCTAAAATAGAAAGATTGGCCACGTCGGATGCCGGGGTCATTTTATCGGGAATGGTTTTGGCCTGGCCAAGCAAGCCGTTTTTGGCAATAAAATCCATATTCGGCGTACGCGCTGCTTCCAGGGGGGTACGCATACCCAGTTCTTCAACGGGGTAATCCGCCATACCATCTCCTACCAAAACAATGAATTTCGTCATACCAGGATCCTGCCTTATCTTAATCTGTCTTTAAGTATTTTTGATAAATAGGCCGTCATTTTAACTTTATTTAAAAAAGGCCCGTATCCGTTTGTTTTGTCCAATATATAAGCCTGATAAGCCTTATTTTTACAGGCATTGGCAACTACTATATCCAAATCCGCTTCTTTAAGCAGCTGTCTGCCTTTTTCAAATAACCTGTTTTTTCCGGCATCAGGTTCAAATTTAAATCCCACCACGATTAATCCGGGGGCAATTTTCTTTGAGCTATTTATCAGTTTTTCCGTAGGCACGAGGCTGATTTTCCAGCCGCTAAGCCTTGAACTGGTTTTACGGTTAAGTACTTTTTCAGGCTTATAGTCTGCTACTGCTGCGGCATGGATAAGCACTGAGTACTTCTGTTTTCTTAATTCACTGCTTAAAAGTTTTTTAAGCTCTGAAAAATACTTAAAATTGATTACTCTTACTCCGGGAATCCTTGAATTTGAGAAATCCCCCGGGCCAAGCAATAGCGTAACTTTGGCCCCGGTTTTTTTGAGCTGTTTTGCCAATAACAAACCGGTTTTGCCGGAAGCAGTATTGCTGATTATCCTGACTTTATCAATAGTAACCCAGGTAGATCCGGCAGTAATCAGGATGTTTTTATTAGTAACCAATTTCTTTAATTATTGATTTTAAATTTGCAGCCATAACTTTAGGCGTTTTAACTGTTTTAATCGCCCTTTCCGGATCTTTTAAGCCATGCCCGGTTAATATACAGGTGATTTTGCCTTTTTTATTTTTAAAATAACCTTTTTTGATTAGTTTTAATAGTCCGGCTACAGAAGCCGCAGATGCAGGTTCTGCGAAAACACCTTCTTTAGCTGCCAATATTTTGTATGCCTGCAGGATCTCTGTATCTGAAACCATATCAATCAAACCTTTTGATTCATCTCTGGCTTCTACCGCTGTTTTCCAGCTTGCCGGATTTCCAATGCGTATAGCAGTGGCAATAGTCTCGGGGTCTTTAATCGGTTTATTTCTTACAATCGGAGCGGCCCCCTGCGCTTGAAAACCTAACATAACCGGAAGTTTCCTGCTCAGGCCCAGGTTTTTATATTCTTTGTACCCTTTCCAATAAGCAGTAATATTCCCCGCGTTTCCTACCGGCATGCACTGAAAATCCGGGGCATCTCCAAAATAGTCGCAGATTTCAAAACTTGCTGTTTTCTGGCCTTCAATCCGGTAAGGGTTCAGGGAATTTACCAGTTTTATAGGATAATCCCGAGTGACTTCTTTGACTAAATCTAGGGCTACATCAAAGTTACCTTTGATTGCCAATACTTTTGCGCCATGAATTAGTGCCTGGCTGAGTTTTCCTAATGCAATTGCTCCACTAGGAATGAGTACAATACATTTTATTCCGGCGCGTGCCGCATAAGCAGCAGCAGATGCGGATGTGTTTCCGGTAGAGGCACACATAACCGCTTTTGCATTTTCTTCGCAAGCTTTGGATATAGCTAAAGTCATCCCCCTGTCTTTGAATGAACCAGTAGGATTAAGCCCTTCGTACTTCAGGTAAACTTCCATATTTTTGCCAGCCAGCCTACTCAAATAACCGGCATAAATTAAAGGAGTATTCCCTTCGTTTAAGGTTATTACCGGAGTTTTACTGCTGACAGGCAGGAACTTTTTATATTTTTGGATTATCCCTCTGTATTTATTTTCGTTCACTAAACCCCCTCTATTCTTATAGCTACTGATTTTTCTTTGATATCGGTTAACTTATCAATCATCTTTAAAGCCCCCCGCAAGTTCTTTTCTTTTACTTCGTGAGTTACCATAACCACCGGGACAACCTGGGATTTTAATCTTTCCTTTTGGGTGACGGAAGCAATGCTGATACCAAACTTTGCCAGGATTCCGGCTATTTTAGCTAATACGCCGGGCTTATCAACCGCCATA
>JALNZI010000146.1 GCA_023229385.1 Candidatus Omnitrophota bacterium
TCATGATCTTGCATGAGATTCAGAATCATCATGGTTATGTGCCGCGGGAATTATCTTTGGAATTATCCAGGATGCTGGATGTGCCGCTGGCCAGGATTTACGAGGTAATTACTTTTTATAATTTTTTTAAATTGGCTCCTCCTGGTAAGCACCGCATTGCTTTGTGTATGGGGACAGCTTGTTATCTACGGGGGGCGGCGGTAATTTTGGAAGAGATAAAGAATATATTAGGGATTAAGGAAGGCCAGACTACTAAAGATGGTCTTTTCTACCTGGATGTAGTCAGGTGCCTGGGTTGCTGTGGTTTAGCCCCGGTAGTGATGATTGATAATAAGGTATATGGCAAGGTAAAGAAGAGTGAGGTAGCGGATATCTTGTCGAAATATATTAAAGAGGAATAATCTATTATGAATAAACTATCGCCAGCGGATTTAGATAAAATGAGCAAGGTTACTGTTGATAAGCCTAAAGATTGGATTAAGGTTGGCTTGAGCAGTTGCGGGATTGCCGCCGGCGCAGAGGATGTTTTTAATTTTTTTGTCGAGGAAGTAAAAAAGCGTAATCTCCAGATAGAGATTAAAAAATGCGGTTGTACGGGTATGTGTTATGCCGAGCCCTTGGTTGAGGTAAGCGTAGAGGGCCTGCCTTCGGTAATCTATGGCGCGGTGAACAAGGAAGTGGCTATTAAGATACTGGAAAAACATGTGATCTCTAAAATGTTGGTCAATGATTATATTTTTGAGGTATTAATTTAGAAAACAGGGATAATTAATTTATGTATACCAAAGTTATTTTAGTAAAAGATACGGATTTAAAAAGGGAAGATAAAACCCGCGAATTTTATACCCGCTTATTGGATTATCTTCGTGAAGCAAACCTGCATGAGCAGATCCAGGTGGTCAGGGTTGCTGATATAGGTGTGTATGACCAGGGGTTAGTGGTTAAGGTTTTGCCGGACAAAGTTACCTATATTAATATTCGGGATGAGGATATTAAGAGAATCGTTGATGCTGCTTTACCGGATGGCAAGGTTATTGAAGATTTGGTTTTTAAGCCCAAGGCCAAACAGTATAGGATTGTTTTGCGCAATTGCGGAAAGATTGACCCGGAGAGCATTGAGGATTATATCGCTAGCGGCGGTTATCTGGCTTTAAAGAAAGTCCTCGAGGAACTGGGCCAGCAGAAATTGATTGATGAGATAAAAATTAGCGGTATCCGGGGAAGGGGAGGCGCAGGGTATCCTACCTGGATGAAATGGAATTTTGCCCGTGAGATGAATTCTGCGGAAAAATTTGTTATCTGTAATGCCGATGAAGGGGATCCCGGGGCATATATGGACAGGAGCGTCTTAGAGGGTGATCCGCATTCGGTTATCGAAGGTTTAATTATCGCTGCTTTTGCCATTGGAGCTTCCAAAGGTTATTTTTATATCCGCGCGGAGTATCCGTTGGCCGTAGAAAGGATTCAGAAGGCAATTAAACAGGCTTATGATTACGGCCTGTTAGGAAATAATATCCTCGGTAGTTCTTTTAATCTGGATATAGATATAAGGTTGGGTGCCGGCGCGTTTGTCTGCGGCGAGGAAACCGCTTTGATTTCATCCATAGAAGGTAAGAGAGGAACTCCGCATCCTCGGCCGCCGTATCCTTCGGTAAAAGGTTTGTGGGGTAAGCCTACCGTGATTAATAATGTTGAGACCTTGGCTAATATTCCGGTAGTTATTGCCAAGGGTGGAAAATGGTTTGCCCAGATTGGCACCCAGACTTCAAAAGGAACAAAGGTTTTTGCGGTAACCGGAAAAGTCAAGAATTCAGGTTTAGTCGAGATTGCCATGGGCGCGACTTTAAGAGAGATTGTAATGGATATCTGCGGAGGCACTCTTTCTGGTAAACCGATAAAAGCGGTACAGACAGGCGGGCCTTCCGGAGGGGTTATTCCCGAAAAACTTTTGGATACGCCGGTGGATTATGAAAATCTGCAAAAGCTGGGTTCGATTATGGGCTCGGGCGGGATGATTGTTATGGATGATGATGATTGTATGGTGGATATCCCTAAGTTTTATCTGGGTTTCTGCGTGGAGGAATCCTGCGGAAAATGCGCTCCCTGCCGTATTGGCGGTTTCCAGATGCTTGGTTATCTGAAGAAGATTTCTGAAGGCAGGGGAATACCGGAGGATCTGGGGCAGCTGCGCAGGATTGCCCAGGCTATGCAGAAGGCATCTTTATGCGGATTAGGCCAGACCGCTTCAAATCCGGTGCTTTCTACTTTAAAATATTTTGAAGATGAATATAACGAACATATCTTAAGCAAAAGGTGCCCTGCGGGAAAATGCAGCAGTCTGATAACTTATAGCATAATTGAGGATAAGTGTAAACGTTGCGGGATATGTTTTAATAATTGCCCGGTAAAGGCGATTAGCGGCGGTAAAGAAGAGGGGTATTCTATAGTTCAGGAAAAATGTACAAAATGCGG
Source organism: Candidatus Omnitrophota bacterium (assembly GCA_023229385.1). Taxonomy (GTDB): domain Bacteria; phylum Omnitrophota; class Gorgyraeia; order Gygaellales; family Profunditerraquicolaceae; genus UBA6249. Next base: position 2,473 of record JALNZI010000146.1, read on the forward strand.
ACGCTGTTTTGATGTCTGTAAATTTAAGGCAATCAATAAAAAATGACCCCTTGAAATGTTTTATTTGTCTATAGGGGGAATACTGAGCGGTCATTATCGAGGTATATTCTAAAAAGGTGCGGTCTCTAGACCGCGAATGTATAAATATGGCAAAGATAATTAAGGCGAAAATTAATGGTATTCTTTTAAGGGTAGAAGAAGGTACTACTATTTTAGAGGCAGCTAAAAGAGTGCAGATCAAGATCCCTACTCTTTGTAAACATCCGGACCTGCCTCCTTCGGCATCCTGTGGTATTTGTATTGTCAAGAATAAGGGTTCGCATAAGATGCTGCGTTCCTGCTGTACCCCGCTGGATGAGGGGATGGATATTATTACTCATGACCCGGAAATAGTTGAGATCCGCAGGACGGTAATCGAACTTATTTTATCTAACCATCCCAATGATTGCCTTAAGTGCGCTAGGAATAACCAGTGTGAATTGCAAAAACTGACCGCGGACTTTGGGATCAAAGAAGAATCATTCCCACAGTTCTTAAGAGATTTACCGATAGATACTTCAACTCGCGCCGTTGATCTCGACCCTAAAAAGTGTATTCTTTGCGGCCGATGCGTGCATGTTTGTCAGGAATTGCAGGATGTCTGGGCCTTGTCGTTCCTTGAGAGAGGGATGAAAACCCGGATATCTCCTGCAGGAGATATCCAATTAGCTGATTCTCCATGTGTTAAGTGTGGCCAGTGCTCAGCGCATTGCCCCACCGGTGCGTTTGTTGAGCAGGATCATACAGCCCAGGCCTGGAAAGGGCTGCAGGATCCGGATAAATATTGCGTGGTCCAGATTGCTCCTGCAGTCAGGGTTTCTATAGGAGAGGCCTTTGGCTATACCGGTAAGAACTTTACCAAGAAACTTTACGCTTTATTAAGGCGTTTAGGGTTTCATGCGGTTTTCGATACTTCTTTTGCTGCGGATGTTACAATTATGGAGGAGGCAAGCGAATTTGAGGAGAGGCTTTTGCATGGAAATAGGCCGCTTCCCTTAATTACTTCCTGCTGTCCTTCGTGGGTTGATTTTATGGAAAAGTTCTATCCGGATATGATCGAGCATTTCTCTTCC
>JALNZI010000147.1 GCA_023229385.1 Candidatus Omnitrophota bacterium
GAAGCTGTTGCCACATAAGGAATCCCGTGCGCCGCGCAAATCTCCGGCACAGGTTTTTTCGGCCGCAGATTACCTGAAGAAAGGCTGCCAGCGGGGCTGGTAGTAGTATTTGTATCAAACGGAGTAAGCCCGCTTCTCTGCACTCCGGTATTCATATATGCTTCATTATCATAGCAAACATACAAAATATCATGGCCGCGCTCAAGCATGCCGCTTATCGCCTGCAAACCAATATCTCCGGTTGAGCCATCCCCGCCTTGGGCAATAACATTAGTCGTATCCTTCTTGCCTAAATATATTAATGCTGCCTCAATACCTGAAGCAACGGCAGCGGAGTTCTCAAACAAAGAATGAATCCAGGGAACACCCCAGGCAGTTTCCGGATACTTGGTGGTAAAAACTTCCAGACAACCGGTGCTATTGGCGATAATTGTATTTGCTCCCGCCGACTCAATGACTAAGCGGGCGGCAACTGCCTGCCCGCAGCCTGCGCAAGCGGTATGTCCACATTTAAATAAAGGGCTATTCTCCATATTCTTCCTTAAGCAGCTCTGGTTTTAAATCTATAAAGTCAAAATTAACTTCCTTGGCACTTAATCTTCTAAATACCTCATGTATAGTTTCCGGGGTAATATCCCTTCCGCCTAAGCCTGCGACAAAACTACTGATTACTTTCGGGCCCTTCTTTTTGCCGAAGAATGTTGATTTTACTTCAACCGCAATCGGCGCATAAGCTCCTAAAGAAACTGATTTATCCAAAACCGCTACCTTCGACACATCTTTTAAGGCTTCATAAATACGTGCGTACGGAAATGGCCGGTACGAGATGATCCGCAAGAGGCCTACCTTCTTGCCTTTTGCCCGCTGTTCATCCACCACTTCCTTGATCGTGCCGCAAACTGAACCCATTGCCACGATTACCTTTTCTGCATCTTTAAGCTGATACTCCTCAACCAATAAATCCTTATAATCCCGGCCGAAAACATTATTAAACTCTTTGCTTATCTCGGACAAATAACCTATAGATTCCCGCATTGTTTCCTGGAGGGCAAAACGCGTCTCCATATAATAATCCGGGTCAGCCAAAAGCCCCATACTTATTGGGTCAGTAGTGTCTAATTTATATAAAGGCTTGTAAGCGGGCAGGAATTTGTTGACTTTATCCTGTTCCGGCATATCCACTGTTTCCATGCCGTGGGTTAAAATAAACCCATCCATGCAAACCATTACCGGAAGCATTACGCGTTTATCTTCGGCCAAGCGGTAAGCAATGAGATGAAAATCCACTGCCTCCTGGTTATCTTCAGCATAAATTTGGATCCATCCGGCATCGCGCAAAGATATAGAATCCTGCTGGTCATTCCAAATATTTATAGGAGCGCTGATCGCCCGGTTGGCACAGGTCATCACAACAGGCAGGCGCATACCCGCGATATTAAAAACTACCTCCTGCATAAGAAAGAGCCCCTGGGAACTGGTAGCAGTATAGACACGCACCCCGGTTGCCGAACTACCTAAAACTACACTCGCCGCGGAATGTTCGCTTTCCACGTTGACAAACTGCGACTTAAGCTCGCCACTGGATACCATTTGGGCCAAATCTTCAACTATATGTGTCTGGGGTGTTATAGGATAGGCGGAAATTACACCTGGCTGGCAGGATTTAATCACCTCCGCTATCGCATGCGACCCCTCTAAGAATTCTTTCATGATTCCTCTCTCTTTGATTCTTCACTAACCATTTCAATATCTTTTTTCGGGCAGATATCCGCGCACAAACCACAGCCCTTGCAAAAAGTATAATCTAATGAAAAGGCGTTCTTCTCTTTACCGCTTACGCAGCCTTCGGGGCAAATCATCAGGCACATCCTGCAGGCAATACAATTTTTATGCAGGTAATGCGGCCTGAGAAGAGTCCTCCAACTGCCGGTCTTGTCGCCTTTGCTATTTTTTGGTTTTACGGTTAACGGGCCAAACATTTATTATTTCATCCCTTTCTTAATAAACTCAAAACCTTCTTTAACTGCCTTGATATTACCTTCTTGTGCCTTGCCGCTAAAACGCTTTTTAATTACCTCAATGAGGTTATCCAGCTTCAGTTCTCCGGTAGCCGCGGCAAAAGCGCCGATTAAAGTGGTATTTCCCAGCGGCCGGCCGATGTTTCTTAGGGCAATTTCATTGGCAGGAACCACAAAAACACTCTGTTTAGCTTTTAGTTTAGGCAGTTCCAAATCTTCTTTACCATTAATAATCGCAACTCCATCCTCTTTTAACCCAGAGAAACAGTTATACCCGCGTAAAAGAGTAGGATCAACAATAATTACGTAATCAGGCTCATAAATCTGGCTGCGTAGCCGGACCGGATCGCTGTCTACGCGCACAAAGGCGTTCATCGGAGCGCCCATCCTGGCTGCCCCGAAGTTGGGAAAGGCATAAGGGTACTTGCCTTCGTTAAAATAACTAAACCCTAATAACGCTGCGGTTGTGATTGCGCCCTGACCTGCGCGGGCATGGATTCTAATCTCTTTCATGATACTCCTAAAAAATAACCAGTAAAAGTCTTTTACCGAAAACGACTTTATTGATTATATAGCTTAAACTGAATTTGTCAAATAATTTCTTTTAGAGGGTTTTGCGGATAAACGCGGAGGTCTGGTTAAGCAGGCTTAAAATACCTTCTGCTTCTTGCGCATCCAGGGTACCTAAACCGCATGCCGGGCTGATCATCAGCTTTTCCGAAAGAAGTTCGCGGTCGATACCCTTTTTAACCAGGATATCCAACCCAGATTTTATCTTCCGGGTCAGTTCTTCAGGAGTTTGGCTGGAAACATAACCCTGGGTAGGGACAATCCCCCAACAAATAATCCCTCCCCTTTTAAGAAATTTGTTTAAATCGTCAGCGTAAAGCACAAATCTTTCCTGGAATTCAAAGGCATCAAAGTTAATAATATCAATGCCTTCGCCATCCATCAGCATAGACCAATCAGTATTGCCGCAGCAATGGATGCCCACCAGGCAACCGCTATTTTTTAAGCCTTCAGTCAACTCGGAGAAAACATTAATTACCTGATTCCGGTTAACCGGCGTATATGCGGAACCCACGGAGGTTAAATACGGTTCATCAAAGAACATGATTATTTTCTTGCCAAACTCCTTAAAGTAATCCAATTGCCAGAGAGCCTTCATACTTAGCCCCTTGACCATTGCCTGCATCAAAACCTCATCATGGAGGATGGATTTTCCACCCGGCTCATTTATCCCGGAACAAAAAGTAAACGGCCCGGTAACCTGGCACTTGATAAATTCTATCTTAGATAAATCCGTTGCTTTCAGCGCTTTAAGCCGCTGGTAAAAAGTATATAAGCCTTTGGCAAAATCAGGGCTCAATTTAAAATAGGATAAATCCTGCTCAAGGAACTTTTCGTAAAAGGTCTCCAGCTCTTTTTCTTTGTCAGCAGGCTCAAAACGCAAACCCTGTTCATTTATTCTAAGCCCGGGCAGGTTCTCGCTGAATTGCGCGATCATTCCCTCGCGCATATCGCGCTTAGGAAGCTGCGGCCAGAAA
>JALNZI010000148.1 GCA_023229385.1 Candidatus Omnitrophota bacterium
TTTAGTTCCTTGCCCTCAATGCAAACAACTAAAGCTTTCCCATCGTGTTTGCCTGGTCTGCGGATATTATGATGGCCGTCAGGTCGTGGAAATCAAGGTCAAGGAAAAGAAAAAGAAGAAATGAGCACCTTAAAGGTTTGATTTAGTGAAATCCTTGCGCGAAGCGCAAGGGCCTCCTGACTCGTAAGTCAGGAAAGAAAAACCTCGTAGTTTTAGGAGAAAAGTATGAAAATAGTCGTTGATGCAATGGGCGGCGACCATGCTCCCGATGTAGTTATCGAAGGCAGTCTTTTGGCGGTGAAAGAATACGATGTGGATGTTATTCTTGTAGGAGACCAGCCAAAAATAGAAGCCCTCTTGAAAAAATCTAAATATACCGGAAACAGGATTAGTATCCAGCATGCTTCTGAAGTCATTGAGATGTGTGAATCTCCTGCTACCAGTATTAGAAGAAAAAGAGATTCTTCTATTGTAGTTGGAATTAATCTGATAAAAGAAGGTAAGGCGGATGCGTTTTTCAGCGCCGGAAACACCGGGGCAGTGGTTTGCGCCGGGACCTTGGGATTAGGCCTTCTTCCCGGTATTGAACGGCCGGGCATAGGCATTATTACTCCTACCTTAAAAGGTAATTCTCTGATTATCGATGTCGGCGCCAACATCGATCCTAAACCTACACAATTGCAACAATATGGGATTATGGCTGATGCTTATTGCAAGAATATCTTGAATAAGCCTAATCCTATTGTCGGCTTGTTAAATATCGGTGAAGAAGAGAAAAAAGGTACCGGGTTTATCCGCGAGGCTTATGAGCTTTTGGAAAAGAGCAAAATTAATTTCATCGGCAATGTGGAAGGTAAGGATCTTCTTACCGGTAAATGTGATATTATTATTTGCGATGGTTTTGTGGGCAATGTCGCTTTAAAGGTTTTAGAAAGCGCCGCGGAGGCAATGCAGAAATTCCTGAAGCGACATCTTTTAAGCACTATCTGGGGTAAGATCGGTTTGATTTTTATGATGCCCAGCCTCAAGCATTTTAAGAAAGAAATTGATTACGCTGAGTATGGTGGAGCGCTTTTGTTGGGAGTGAACGGTGTGGTAATTATCGGACACGGCCGTTCAAACAAGAGGGCGATTAAGAATGCGATTAGAGTTGCCAAAGAGGAAATTGAGCGCCAGGTTAACGCCAAGATCCTTGAGGCGTTGAAATAAGGAGTTGTATTGAAAAAAGTAGGCATTATCGGGGTGGGCGAATACCTGCCTGAGAAAATATTAACTAACGCCGACCTGGAAAAAATGGTGGATACCTCTGATGAGTGGATTACTACCCGCACCGGTATAAAGGAAAGGCATCAGGCGGCAAAGGGTGAGGCTGCGTCGGATTTAGCTTTTAAGGCAGCTGAAGAGGCGTTAAAAAATGCTAAGCTTAAGGCTGAAGATTTAGATTTAATAGTTGTGGCGACAATTACCGGGGATATGCCTTGTCCTTCAGTAGCTTCGATATTGCAGAATAAACTCGGCGCCAAAGGCGCCGCTTGTTTTGATATCTCCGCCGCCTGCGCGGGTTTTGTTTACGGAATTTCAGTAGCCCAACAGTTTGTTGCCTCGGCTACTTATAAAAACGCGCTGGTTATTGGTGTTGAAGTTTTAACTTCGGTTACTGATTGGCAGGATCGCAATACCTGTGTTTTGTTTGGGGATGGCGCCGGAGCCGTAATTTTATCAGAGGTAAAAAACAGAGGGATTATTTCTACCTATCTTGGCTGTGATGGTTCAAAGCTAGGTTTATTAAATATACCTGCCGGAGGCTCGGCGAATCCGGCAAGTACCGAGACAATAAGGAACCGCCAGCATTTTATAAAAATGCAGGGCAATGAATTATTTAAGATCGCGGTCAATACTATGACCAGGGCTGCCGAGATTGTCCTGGAACAGGCAGGTATGACTTTCGCTGATGTGGATATAATTATCCCGCATCAGGCAAACGCGCGGATTATTATGGCTGTAGCAAAAAAATTAGGCATTCCTGAAGGCCGTGTTTATCTAAATATAGAAAGATGCGGAAATATGTCCAGTGCTTCCACGGTTACCGCGCTTTGCGAGGCGGTGCGTGAGGGCAGGGTTAAGCAAGGTGATATTGTCCTTCTGGATGCATTCGGAGCAGGTTTAGTCTGGGGCGCCTGTGTTATCGAGTGGTAGGCTATCTTTTTGCCGGTCAGGGTAGCCAATATGTTGGTATGGGTAAAGATTTGTATGAATCTTTTCCTGAGGCAGCCAGGATATTTGATCGGGCAGAAGAATTACTGCATATTGAATTAAAGAAAATCTGTTTTAACGGCCCTGAAGAGGCGCTTAAATCAACCAATATTTCTCAGCCGGCGATAGTAACCGCAAGTATCGCGGCTTTTGAGGTTTTTAAATCCAAAACAAATTTCGTTCCTTCTTTTTCCGCCGGTTTAAGCCTGGGTGAATATTCTGCTTTAATTGCTTCCGGTGCCATAACCTTTGATGACGGTATCCGCCTGATAAGTAAAAGGGGACAATTAATGGACGAGGCTTCCAAGAAGCATCCCGGAAAAATGGCCGCGGTTTTAGAATTGTCCGTGGAAAAATTAAAGGAAATTTGCCGGCAATCCGGTGCTGAGATCGCTAATCTGAACTGTCCTGGTCAGATTGTGATTACCGGAAAAGCAGAAGCGGTAAATCAGGCGATGGAACTTTGCAATCAGGCAGGGGCTAAAAGAGTTATTCCTCTTGAGGTGAGCGGCGGTTTTCACTCTTCTTTAATGTCGGAGGCTGCTTTAGAACTGAAGCTTGTTCTTGATAATCTACCGATTTCTGAGCCTAAATTCCCCGTGATCAGTAATTATACGGCGCAGCCGCAATATAAAGCTGAGCAGATAAGAGAGAACCTGGTTAGCCAGATCAAAGGTTCGGTAAGGTGGGAAGATTCAATGCGTTTTATCCTATCTAAGGGAGTGGCTAATTTCTATGAATTTGGTCCGGGAAAGGTTTTAAAGGGCCTGATGCGGCGTATTGACAGTAGCGCGCAGGTTGTGAATATAGAGAAGAGCACAGATATGGAGCAGGTGGTTAACACCCGGCCTTAAAGGAAGTGGCCGGTGTACCCCCGTGGGTAAGGAGGATAAAATGAGGTTAAAAGATAAGGTAGCTTTGATAACCGGTGGAGCAAGGGGAATAGGCCAGGCAATTGCCATGACCTTTGCCAGAGAAGGCGCGGATATTGTTGTAGCGGATGTGAACTTAGAGATAGCCCAGAAAACAGCCCTTGAAATCGAGGGTTTAGGCCGTAAGGCGCTGGCTTTGGAGATGGATGTAACCAACTTTGAGAAGGTGGAAGAAGGAATAAATAAAATTCTTGACAAAATGGGAAAGGTTGATATATTAGTTAACAACGCGGGGATTACTAAAGACAATCTTTTGCTTAGAATGTCCCAAGCGGATTGGGATGCGGTGATTAATGTCAACCTTAAAGGCACATTTAACTGCATCAAGGCTGTAACCCGGCCGATGATAAAACAACGAAGCGGAA
>JALNZI010000149.1 GCA_023229385.1 Candidatus Omnitrophota bacterium
TAACCGCCAGGGGCAAAGCATCCCCAATTACCATTACGAAGATTTAATCCATTTTGCCCAGCTGTACCTGAAACGCAACCTGGTGAATCCTGCGCTGATTGTTGATACAAATCATGCCAACTCCGATAAGGATTTTACCCAGCAGCCCAGGATAGCCGAAGAGGTAATGAACAGTTTAAGCCAGTCTAAGGATTTGAAAAAGATAGTCAAAGGATTGATGGTGGAAAGCTATCTGGTTGAGGGCAGCCAAACAGTCAGCGGCAAGGTATTCGGCCAGTCAATCACTGATCCTTGCCTGGGTTGGGATGATACTAAAAAGCTGATTTTGAAATTAGCCGAAAACAATTAATTAAGGAGTGTTAGATGAGTTTAAAGTTTGATTTTAATAATATGTTTAGTTCCAGCGTAGGTGCCCACGGCGTAAGCCAGCAGGATATTGATAAAATGCTTCCCGAAGCGCAAAAAGCAGCCCGCCACCTGAAAAAGATTATCGCGGATCCTGATGCCCGGGTAAAATTAAACCTGGAATGGGCGAAATTACCCGAACAGGATAAAACGGTTATTGATCAAATCCAGAAAATCGGCAAAGAGATATCCAGAAAATTCGAGAATGTTGTCTTTTTGGGTATCGGCGGTTCATACCTTGGTTTAAAGGCAGCACAGGACGCCTTATGCCTGCCTTATTATAATGAATTTAAAAATTTAAGAAAGAAATCCCCGCGGGTTTATTTTGAAGGCAATAACCTGGACCCGGATACTCTTAAAACCTTGCTCAAAAATATCAATCCCAAGAAAACATTTGTTGTGGTTATCTCTAAATCCGGGGAGACTACTGAAACCAAGGCGGCATTGATGATTGTCGAGGCCTGGCTTAAGTCCGGTGTGGGAGCAAAATACGGCAGGCAGATTTTAGCCATAACCGACCCTGAATCAGGTTCTTTGCATAAAAGGGTGGTTGCTGAGCAAGAGAGGGATGCTTCAAGTTTTCGTTCGTTCCCTCTTTTAAAAGGCGTCGGCGGCAGGTTTTCAGAGTTTAATATGGGGCTTTTGCATCTGGCAATCGTAGGCGTAAATATTACCGAGCTGTTTAAAGGGGCCAGAGAGATGTCTGCCAAGTGCGGCCAGGAGGATATCCTGAAAAATCCTGCCTATATGTATGCGTTGCTGCAGGTTATTTTGTATAACCAGAAAGCCAAGTCTCTGGCAGTCTTAATGCCGTTTTCACAGAGTTTAAAATCTACCGCTGACTGGTATGTCCAGCTTTTGGCAGAGAGCATCGGCAAGAAATGCCATCGTAAGATTGTGGTTTCTCCTGACGGAGCTGAAGACTGGTTGAATGATAAAGAGAATCTCTTTGCTAAGGGCCGGACGCCGATTTCCGCGGCAGGCACTAATGATTTGCATTCCATTCAGCAGAATAATGTTGAGGGTGAAAATAATAAGGTAGTTACATTTATCCGTGTAGAGAATTTTAAAACAGATTTAAAAATTCCGGGAGCGGGGGATCTGCTTTCCGGAAAAAGTTTTAGTTCGCTTATGCATTTGGCCCAGGAGGCGACAGAGTGGGCATTGGCTAGCGAAAACCGGCCGAACTGCACGATTATTATGTCCGAGGTATCCGCGTATAACTGGGGAGCGCTTTTATTTTTCTTTGAAATGGCTACCGCCTTTGAAGGTGAGCTGCAAAATGTAAACGCCTTTGACCAGCCTGGAGTGGAGGGCTATAAAAACTATATGTATTATAAACTGGGTAAACCCGGGATTTCCCAAACTATAGCCGAAGCCATAAAAAATAATCCTTTGGTTAAGAATTCCGAATACATCCTTTAACTTAAGTAGACAGTGTATGTAACGCACTGCAAATAGAATTCTTACGTAACAAATATTTCGGAGTCTGCGTCATGAAATGCCCAAATTGTAAAGATAAGGATCTTACTCCGGTGATGACCCGGCAGGGAGTAGAAATTGATTTTTGTCCTCAATGCGAGGGCATCTGGCTGGATAAGAATGAAATCTATCTTTTTACCCGCGTTCCCACCTATCTAAAAGCGAAAATCGAAGAAGCGATCCAATCAAAAAAAGACTCAAACCGCTTGTCACCTGTCTGCTCCAGTTCAATGTTAGAACTTCCCATATTAGGAGGGGAGATCAATATTGATTATTGCCCTGAGTCAGAGGGCATCTGGCTGGATAAGGACGAGATTAATAAACTGCCGGCGATAAAAACCAAGATCCAGATAGATAAAGGTATATTCGGGGATAAAAAAACAGGTTTATCTAAATCGCTTCTGGCTTTGCCTAATCTTGCCCTGCGTTCCGGTATGGTGTTGTTCGGATTGTATGCCTTGCTTAGTTTGTTCCTGATTATATTCGTGGAATTGGGAAAGATTTCCGCCTCAGTTGCTTTTACTTTCGGAATAGTATTTGCGGCTTTGCAATTCATCTTCGGCCCTTTCTTAATGGATCTTTCCTTAAGGTTTTTATATAAAATGAAATGGGTGAATCCTGAAGATTTACCAGGACACTTAAAGAGCTTTATCAGTAAGATATGTCAGGATGAGGGGATTAGTTTCCCGCGAATGGGGATTATTCTGGACGGCGCGCCGAATGCCTTTACCTATGGGCACCATCCGAATAACGCCAGGGTTGTAATTACCCAGGGCTTGCTTGATCTTTTAAATGAAGAAGAAAGAGAAGCAGTTGTTGCCCATGAAATTGGCCATGTTATGCATTGGGATATGTTAATTATGACCTTGGCCCAGCTTGTGCCGCTAGTCCTTTATTATGTTTATAAGTCCTTAACCAGAAACAGATGCAGGGGTAACGGTAAATCAGCGCCTGCCCGTTTGATCCTGGCGCTTGCAGCTTATGTGTTATATGTTATAAGTGAATTTATTGTGCTCTGGTTTTCCCGATTAAGGGAATATTTCGCGGATAGATATTCCGGTCAGGTTACCGGTAACCCGAATGCCTTAGCTTCTGCTTTAGTCAAAATTGGCTATGGTTTAGCCGGAGACGATAGAGGAAAAGGGGAAGCGAATTATAAAGAAAGGCAAGCTACATTAAATTCAATTGGGCCGATGGGGATATTTGATTCTAAAACTGCCAGTATTTTAGCGGTTAGTGGTTATTCAGGTCCGCGCAGTATGGGCGGAGAAATTGATAAGGATAAGCTAAGAGATGCGGCGAAATGGGATCTTTGGAATCCCTGGGCTTCTTATTATGAGTTACAGTTAACGCATCCTTTAATCGCCAAAAGATTGAAATTCCTGAGTAATCAGTCGGAGGTGTTAGGAAAAAATCCTTATATAGAGTTTAATCAGCGCAGGCCGGAATCGTATTGGGATGATTTCTTGCTGGATTTGCTGGTTAAGGCGCTGCCGTTTATTATTTTTATCGCGGGCATATCCCTGTTCATAATAAAAAAAGATGTCTTTTTTGCTTGGCTGGGAGTATTTGCTTGGGGCCTGGCCTATTTGATACATACTGTTTTCTCATACCCTGATTCTGATTTCGCGGTAATGAATATTAAAAATCTTTTAAGTA
>JALNZI010000150.1 GCA_023229385.1 Candidatus Omnitrophota bacterium
TGGACCTGATGTGATGCGGATTCGTTGTGCCATAACTGAAGCCCGGGCAGACAGGCCGGTTATGGACCTGCTTTCTACCGCTACGCCTGCGGGGTTGGGGATCAGTTATGCTAAACGGCTCGTGATTGGAACGCATAGCGCTGTCGGAGTTGTAAGCGTGGAAGGAGAATTGCTGGATAGTCTTAGTGGGGAGCGTCTCGCCGCCGTGGTTGACCGCCGCGCCGGTACAAAATCGCTGCTTGGTAAACCCACCCGTTGGGGCGACGTACAGGATGCTTTTAGTTTTTGGGCACGCCGGATGCAAACTAACCTGGCTTTACTCCGGGAAGATAGGCAAGAACTGCCGCCTGTAGGAAATAAGCAAGCACTATAAATATTTACAAAACGAAGGATAATCAGGATGAGCAGCGGAAATAATATTAAGCGAATGAAGTTATACCGTCATCCTGAGCGTATTTATAAGGAAATTGCCGCCGCGGGATATAAAGAGAATTCTCCGCTGAAAGAGAAAGATATTGCATCTTTTGATCAATACCATTATTTAGGTGTTAATGCGGTTGATGATGTTATCGGCTGTCTGAAGATTGATTCTCAAAGCAGGCTTATAGATATAGGTTCTGGTCTGGGCGGCCCGGCTAGATACCTGGCGGAGAAAACAGGTTGTCAGGTGACTGCTGTTGAATTTCAACCAGAGATGCATCATATAGCATGTTCTCTGACAGAGCGCTGTGATTTGTCCGGTTCTGTGCATCATCTATGCGCCGATATCCTGGATTTTCCAGAAAAGGGCAGTAATTTTGATGCCGTAGTAAGCTGGCTTGCATTCCTGCATATTCCGAACCGCTCGAGCCTTCTGAGAAAATGTTGCAAGATTTTAAAGCCGGGCGGCAAAATGTTTATTGAGGATTTTTATAAACGAGGCGAATTCAATCAGGAGGAAGCAAGGATATTATCTGAGGATGTCCAGTGTCCCTACCTTCCTGCCTTGGAGGAATACAAAAATCAACTTATCGAGAATAATTTTACGAAGGTGGATTTGATTGATAAGACGGGTTGTTGGAATGATTTTGTGAGAGAGCGCGTGGAGAAATTTATTGGAAACCGCAAGCGTTATACAGGGATGTGCGGTATTAAGGTTACGGAGGAAATCGAAGATTTTTATAAAAAGATATTGCAGCTTTTTAATAATGGTAATCTGGGGGGATTGCGGATTATAGCCGTTAAGGATTTTTGAATATGGCCGAAGATAAAAATAACAAAACAATATTGATTATAGAAGATGATCCTCTCAATATGAGGTTAACCGTTGACTTGCTTGAACTAAACGGTTTTAATACCTTGAGCTGTCAGGATGGCGCCAGCGCCCTGGAAACCCTTAAAAATACCATTCCCGACCTTATTTTACTTGATATAAATATGCCAAAAATGAACGGATTTGAGGTTTATGAGAAGATAAGAGAAGATAAGCGCCTCGATCAGGTTGAGGTGATTGCTCTTTCCGGATCGGTGATGAAAGAAGATGAGGAAAGGATTAGGGCGGCCGGTTTTAATGATTTTATGCCCAAACCCATTGATCTAAAAGGATTAATAAGAAAGATAAGGGGTTATTTATTCATATGACGAAGTCTGTGGAAATGCAATATTACGAGATCGTGGAAAATTCCAACAGTATTATCCTGCGTATGGATACAAAGGGGGATGTTACCTTTTTTAATAGATACGCGCAGAGTTTCTTCGGTTATCGCCAGGAGGAGATACTGGGGAAAAATGTGATTGGCACTATAGTGGCTCCTGCCGATTCTTCCGGCCGCGACCTCAAGGCGATGATTGATGATATGGCTATGCACCCGGCGGAATATGTCGAGAATAAAAATGAGAATATGCTCCGTAGCGGTGAAAGAGTTTGGATAGCCTGGACCAATAAGGCTGTTCTTGATAAAGACGGGCGGGTTAAAGAGATAATCTGTATAGGCAATAATATAACCAAGCTTAAGCAGGCTGAAGAAGAAATATTAAAGGCAAAAGAGGCGGCGGAAAGCGCCAATAAAGCCAAGAGTTCATTTCTTGCCAATATGTCGCATGAGTTAAGGACGCCGCTGAACGCGATCATCGGGTTTTCCGAATTGATGAAAGATGAAAGTGTGGGGGCTATAAATGAGAAACAGAAGGAATACTTAGGCTATGTATGGGAGAGCGGCAAGCACTTGCTTTCATTGATTAACGATATACTTGATTTATCGAAGGTCGAAGCGGGGAAAATGGAGTTGGAATTATCGGAGTTTGATTTGAGGGAACTTTTTAAAAAGAGCCTGATGTTTGTCTCGGATAGAGCTGCGAGAAAGGCGGTTACGCTTTTAACCGATATCAATGAAAATGTGGGTTTGATCAGGGCGGATGAGAGAAAAATAAAACAGGTTATTTTTAATCTGGTTTCAAATTCTATGAAATTCACTCTTGATGGCGGCAAGATTGGCATCCAGGCAGAAAAAACAGAGGAGAATGAAATCTTGGTTTGTGTCTGGGATACTGGTATAGGCATAGAAGCCAAAGATGCCAGTAAGATATTTTCCGAGTTTGAACAGATAACCAGCGATTATTCGCGCCAATATGCCGGTACCGGGCTGGGTTTACCTTTAAGCAAGAAATTTATTGAATTGCATGGCGGCAGGATGTGGTTTGAGAGTGAAGGAAAAGACAAGGGGTCGCGTTTTTATTTTACATTACCGCTTAACAGAGTCTAACGAAAGGAGAAAACATGGCAAAGATTTTAATTGTTGACGATGATTTAATGCTGCTTAAACTTTACTCGGAGTTCTTATCAAAAGTGGGTTTTGAGGTTTTGACTGCAGCAGACGCGGACAAAGGGTTTGATTTGGCTGTTGCTCGCAAGCCCGACCTTGTCCTTTTGGATGTGATGATGCCCGGTGTTGATGGAACGCAGGCACATGAGCGCTTGTCACAGGATCCCAGGACCAGCGGTATGAAAGTGGTTTTTCTGACCTCGCTGGTAAAGGAGGAAGAGGTGGCAGCCAGCGGAGGAAATATCGGAGGGTTGAATTATATATCAAAGTCCACCCCTAAAGAAGAATTTGTCAGGAGAGTCAGAGAGTTTATATCCGGGAAAAAATAGGCGCAAGATGGCTAACAGGAATTCGAGCCAGAAAAAGAAAATACTTATTGTTGATGATGAGGTCAATTTCCTAAAGATTATTAAACTTAACCTTGAGGCTAAGGGCTACGCAGTAGTTACTGCCCTTGAGGGGGAAGAGGCGTTAAGGAAGCTAAAGAGCGAAAATCCGGATGTGGTAATTTTAGATATTATGCTTCCTAAATTAAACGGAGATGAAGTGTGCAGGTGTATCCGCAGCGATCCTGTTTTCAACAAGACTCCGGTTATAATGTTGACTGGCAAAGATGCTGATGTCGACCGTATTGTAGCCAGGGTCATCGGCGCGGATATCTATATAACAAAGCCCTCTGATTTAGAGCAGTTAAACAATGCGATAAAGAAAGTTTTGTAATCAGGGACAAGGATA
>JALNZI010000151.1 GCA_023229385.1 Candidatus Omnitrophota bacterium
GCAATTGACAAAATTACCGGATACAAAGTTAAGTTAGAAGATTTTCGTTTGGAAGCAGTTACCGCCGGCAAAGATGCCCTGGGCCAGGCGAGCCTGAAATTAAAAGTAGCGGGTTTAAGCGTAAGCGGCCGCGGCTCAAGCACGGATATTGTGGAAGCGGCAGTTAAGGCATATATTGATGCCGTTAATAAGTTGGAAACCAAATGACCAAAAAACCTAAACTCTACGGGTTAATAGGTTTTCCTGTCAAGCACAGCCTGTCTCCCTGCATGCATAATGCAGCGTTTACTAAACTCAAAATAAAAGCCAAATATCAATTATTCGAGTTACGTTCTGAAGAACTGGAAGATTTTTTCGCTAATTTAAGAAGAAATAATATCTCCGGTTTTAATGTTACTTTTCCCTATAAAGAAAAAGCGCTCTCTTACTTGAATATTAAAGCTCCCGGCCTGCGTGAAATCGGCGCAGTTAATACAGTGGTTATTGCCAGGGGTGGGAAATTAAAAGGGTTTAATACTGATTTTGCCGGGTTCCGCAGGCATTTAAAAGAATTAAAAGTTACTCCTAAGAAAGTTGCGCTCATCGGTGCGGGAGGCGCGGCTAAAGCTGTATGTTTTGCCCTGGGAAAAAGCAAGGTAGAAGAAATCTGTATTTATGATATAGACGCCTATAAAAGCTTAGGCTTGGTAGGTCAGTTTAAAGATGTGTTTGAGCAGACTAAACTTTCGGCTGTAGCCAGGATTGAAGAATTAAATCTGCGGGATAAGGATTTGCTGGTGAACGCCTCGCCTGTGGGTATGCACACAGATGATCCTTGTTTAATCGACGGGAATATGCTTCATCAGGGGCTTTTTGTCTACGATTTAATTTATAACCCAGCCGAGACAAAGCTTTTAGCAGCGGCAAAGAAAGCGGGAGTGCGGTTCTCCAATGGATTAGGGATGCTTTTATACCAGGGGGTAATTTGTTTTGAGCATTTTACCGGCAAGCGAGCCCCGGTTGAAATTATGCGTGCAGCGTTAAACAAAGGAGTGAAAAAGCTATGATTGCAAAAATATTTGTTTTTATCTTTGGTTCTATCGTAGGAAGTTTCCTAAACGTATGCATTCACCGTATGCCTAAAAGTGAATCAATTGTTTGGCCGCGCTCGCATTGCCCGAAATGCCAGAAAAGGATCCCTGGTTATGATAATATTCCGTTTATAAGTTTTATCCTGCTTGGCGGCAAGTGCCGTTTTTGCAAAGAAAAGATTTCGTTGCGTTATCCGCTGGTCGAATTACTGACCGCGCTGCTGACGCTTGCGCTTTTTGACCGTTTTGGCTTAAGTTATAACTTTTTCTTGTTTATGGTAATGAGTTGGGGTTTAATTATCGCCAGCTTTGTGGATATACCTCATCGGATTATCCCTGATGAAGTTTCAGTCGGGGGTATGATTATAGGTTTTATCATGGTTTCGGTATCCGGGTTTACCTTTAACCCCTTTGGGTATCATTTTGGCCCCATGTTCCGGTCGCTCCAGGGTATAATTATAGGAGGGGGGATTATTTATCTGACCGGGGTAATTTTTGATCTGGTTTACTTTAAGTGGCTGAAAAGGCCGGCGATTAACGGGGAGACTGAATCTATGGGGGGCGGGGACGTTAAACTTCTGGCAATGATCGGCGCTTTTATGGGCTGGGAAAAAGCCTTGCTTACATTTTTTCTCGCTCCTTTCTTAGGTATCGTGGTTAGCATTATAACGATGATTAGGAAGAATGATCACACTATTCCCTATGGTCCGTTTTTGTCGTTGGCAGCCATTATATCTTTATTTTGGTCGCATAAAGTAATTCAACTAATCCTGCCAATAAGATAGATGATGCCGGAACCAAGCCTTGAAAAACAACTCTCTGTTGCCATCTCCAGGGATAATTGGAAAAATACCGGGTTTAAAAAGCGCGCCGGAGTTTTAATCCCTCTGTTTAGTGTTTATTCCGAAAAAAGCTTTGGCATTGGCGATTTAGGCGATTTAAGGCTTATTGTTGATTGGGCAAAATCTACCGCTAGCTCTATAGTCCAGCTTTTGCCGATGAATGAAGTCGGCTCATTGTTTTGCCCATATGATGCTTTAAGTTCTTTTGCCCTCGAACCAGCCTATATTTCTTTAGGGGATTTTCCTACTCTCAAAGAAAAAAGATTCAATTCTTCCAAAGACAATCTTTATGTTGATTATGCTGTAAAAGAGGAGAAGCTTCGCCTGCTTTGGGATGTCTATTTGCTCCAGGATTTAAGTGAGGAGCTTGCTTTTGAGGATTTCCAGAAAGAAAACGCCTATTGGTTGTTGGATTTTGCGCTTTTTAAGGTACTAAAGGAATTTTATCACGGAGCTGCCTGGTATGAGTGGGAGGATAAATTCAAACAGCGCGATCGGGCAGCATTGCAGGAATTCTGGCAGGAGAATATTGAGAAGGTAACTTTTCAAATGTGGCTGCAATGGATTGTCTTTAAGCAATTTAAAGCCTGCCGGGAATACGCGTCTAAAAATGGCGTATTTTTAAAAGGGGATTTGCCGGTTTTAGTTTCCCGGGACAGCGCGGATGTCTGGGCGCATCCGGGATTTTTTAAACTGGATTTTGCCGCCGGAGCCCCTCCGGATATGTATTGTGCCAAGGGACAGCGCTGGGGTATGCCGACGTATAATTGGGAAAATATCGCCAAAGACGGGTACCTTTATGTAAAAGAAAAATTAAAATATGCCGAGAACTTTTATAACATTTTACGTATTGATCATGTAGTCGGGCTCTTCCGTATCTGGAGTATCCCTTATAATGACCCTCAGGAAAATCAGGGTTTAAACGGCTTATTTGATCCTGCGGATGAAAACCTTTGGCCGAAGCACGGCCGGAATATCTTAGATCTTCTGATAAGAAATACAAAAATGTTGCTTTGTGCCGAGGATTTAGGGGTGATTCCTAGATGCTGCATTGAAACCCTGCTTGAGTTCGGTATTCCCGGAAACGATGTGCAGCGCTGGGTCAAGGATTGGAATGTTAAACATAATTTTCTTTTGCCCGGAGAATACCGCCAGCTTAGTGTAGCCATGCTTTCTACACATGATACTACCAACTGGAAGGCCTGGTGGCAGTATGAAGCAGGCACGGTAGACGAGGATTTATTTGTAAGGAAATGCAAGGATAGGCAGATAGATTTTTTCAGGGTAAAACCTGAACTTTTTGATCCAAACCTTTCTTCTTATGGCCGTCTGCGCTGGAAGAAGGAAATCGATTGTATAGAAAAACTGGTTTGGATATTAGGCAAGAGAAAAGAAGAAGTAGGGGATTTTATTGAGCTTTATGAAAATAGTTATGCTGAAAAGGATAAGCTTTGGAAGATATTGGTTTGTACCGGAGAGATTACCGAAGAGGCCGGCAGCGAACTTTTGGCGAAGATAACCCAGTTTGTTTTAAATTCCCAGGCGGTATTTTGTATTAATTCAATAGTAGATTTATTGGCTTTATCAGATGTGTTTAAAGGC
>JALNZI010000152.1 GCA_023229385.1 Candidatus Omnitrophota bacterium
GTTTGGGGCTTTGGCGCAATAAACCTAATAACAAGAATTCCTGTTCAATCATCCGGTAACACCTATGCTCCTGAATTTCTTATACCTTAATTTAAGCAGCTCATCCCTATCCAAATCTTCCAATTCTTTAAGGTTTCTGATGATTGTTTCTTTTATATTCTGGGCTATTTTTGCCGGGTCACGGTGCGCTCCGCCCAACGGCTCAGGAATCACTTCTTCAATTATGCCCATCTTTAATAAATCCGCGCCGGTTAATTTTAAAACTTCGGCTGCCTTAGGCGCCTTTGCGCCATCCTTCCAGAGTATCGCAGCACATCCTTCCGGAGAAATCACCGAATAGTATGAATTTTCTAAAACTGCTACCCGGTCAGCTATTCCAACTCCGAGAGCGCCGCCGGAACCACCCTCGCCGATAACAATCGCAATAATTGGCACATTAATCCCGGTCATCTCGCGCAAATTCGTGGCAATGGCATGAGACTGTCCACGCTCTTCCGCCCCGATACCCGGATAAGCGCCCGGAGTATCAATAAAAACGACAACCGGTAACTGAAATTCTTCGGCCAACTGCATAACCCGCAAGGCCTTGCGGTATCCTTCAGGGTGCGCGCAGCCAAAATTACGTTTCAGGTTTTCTTTTGTATCGCGGCCTTTTTGATGGCCGATAACTACGATCTTTTTTTTGTCAATCTTAGCCACACCGCAGATCATTGCCTTATCATCACTAAAAAGACGGTCACCATGAAGCTCAACAAAATCCGACATAATCAAGCTGATATAATCAAGGGTATAGGGCCTTAAAGGGTGCCGGGCAAGCTGCACCTTCTGCCAGGCGCTAAGATTGCTGTAAGTTTCTTTCCTTAAATGCTCCAGCCTTTCCTCAAGCTTCTTGACCTCAGAAGACAAATCAATCTTCTTCTCGGAGATAAAGGTTTTTAGCTCCTGAATCTTCTTTTCTAATTCTAGAATAGGTTTTTCAAAATCTAGTCCGGCCATAAGATTATTCGACTATTGTAACTTCAGTTCCTGTGGGGATAATATCATAAAGTTCTTCCACATCAGAATTACCCAGGCGCACACAACCCTGGGTCACTTGTTTCCCCAGCTCTTTGGGTTCCGTGGTACCGTGAATGCCATACCCGGCTAAATCAAACCCCATCCAGCGGGTACCTAAAACATTCTCCGGGCTGCCCGCCGGAACCACTGCCCCTGCCTTAAACCATGTAGGATTGGCAAGCTTATTAACAACCTTGAATACGCCTACAGGAGTACAATTATCTTTTCCCGTGGAAACAATATAAGTTTTTATTACCTCTTCATCGCTTTTAAGCAACATGATATTTTGGGATTTATCAACCAGGATGCTAAAAGGCGCATTCCAGATTTTTATCTTGCGGCCGGGGATTATCAACGAATCGCTGATATTATTGCTTTTCATAATCAACTCAGCCGTGGTTTTATGCGCACGGGCTATCTTGTTCAGTGTATCCCCTGGCTTGATCTGATAAACTATAGACTTTGGGGTAATCGTCGGCGAGAATAATAATTTGATATTAATATTCTCCGCTTTCTTTTGCCAGATCCCCACATCCGGAGACTCAATAAAATCATTTACTAACTTCTGATATATTGACTTGGCTTCAAGCAGTTCGCCCTTTGCCTCGAGATTCCGCGCCTGGTTCAGTAAATTATAGACGGAGGAATTGTGGGATGGCCTGATCAAACTGATAGACTTCTTTATTCCTAAGAAAACACAAATAACGGCTATTGTTACCGCCAGGATTATAATTAAAAGTTTCTTATTCACTTAAACCTCCGGTTTATCTTTATCCTATACGAGATACCAGGGCAATCGCAATGCCCAATAACAAGCCCATAATCACTTCTACAGGCGTATGCCCGATGAGCTCACGCAGGCGCATCTCCTGAATCTTCCCCTGCCAATAAATATCATCCATAATCTTATTTAAAATACCTGCCTGTTTGCCGGTAGAACGGCGCACACCCTGGGCATCAAACATAACCACAATAGCAAAAGCAAAAGACAGCGCGAAATAAACGCTGTCAAAACCGCAATCCATGCCTATGCTCGTTGCCAGGCAGGAAGCGCCTGCGGCATGCGCGGATGGCATACCGCCGCTGCCGATAAACAGGCGAAAATCAAATTTCTTTTTACGAAATACGCCGATCCCCACCTTAATTGCTTGAGCAATCAACCAAGCAGAGATAGTACTCATCAAAATCTTGTTGCTGTATATTTCTAGAAAAAAATCTCTCATTATTCTTTAGTTTGAGCCGGAACTACCTCAATCTTGACTTTCTCTTGCGTAGTCGGTTGGCCATCCCTGATAATAAAACCCCGGTTACCTCCTGCTACTGGAGCAGAAACTTTGCGCTTCCGGGACCTTAACTCCCTTATCGCTCTTTTCAGTTCAATAACCGAGCTTAATTTAATCTTAAACTGTTCATTTTCAACATAAGCGCGTTTGCGCTGCTCTATCAAAACCCGATTCTCAGCTTTTAATATGGAGAATTTAGTGCGCGTATCTTCAAGGCTAGCACAAACCTTGGAGTTATCCCGGAAAAGACGACTGATCCTATTCTTACTTGCCTTTAAATATTTCTTGAGGCTGGAATTCCTCGAGGCTAACTGCTCGTTTAGCCCTTTTTCCTTCCCTAACTCCTGCAATAAGTTTTGCTTCTCTTGAGTCAGGACAGCAATCTCATCTTGAGCCTTAAACAAGCTATCTTGAAGCTTGCATCTTGCCTTTAATTCATTGAGGTACCTGAACATGCTAAAAATAGCGACACTGAGCAATAAAATAATCGCTATGTTCTTAAACACCCCTTTATTCATAAGCTTATATTATATAATCTGGAGACTAAAAAGCAAGCACTTTATAGCCTTATCTAGCGCAGTCCTTGTGAGCGTCAGCGAACAAGGGCAAGACATCTTCTCCTGAAAATAAGTTAGATTAACCTGCCTTAACCGTCTATTGCTTTAGGTTAGAGAACCATGGTTTGGCTTCCGATAGCCAAAGCCACAGGGCCGTGGTTCGGTATCTGATAGCCGAAGCCAAAAATGGAGGAATAATGATCTCAAAAACCAACAGCTTCGGCCTGCTTGGCCTGGAAGCTTACCCGGTTGAAATAGAGGTTGATGTAGCCCAAGGCCTTCCTTCGGTAACCCTGGTAGGCCTGACTGACATCGCTATCAAAGAAAGCAAAGAACGAGTGCGTTCGGCAATCAGGAATTCCGGGTTTAAATGGCCGGCTCAACGGATAACCGTAAATCTGGCTCCCTCTGATATCAAGAAAGAGGGTGCCTGTTTTGACCTTGCTATTGCCCTGGGAATACTGGCTTCCAGCGGGCAAATTAACGCAGAACTTCTTAAAAATTACGTTTTCCTGGGAGAACTATCTCTGGATGGACAAATCAAGCCAGTGCGTGGAGTCCTGGCAATTAGTTTAGCCATGGCCAGTTTCAACGCGAAAAACCTT
>JALNZI010000153.1 GCA_023229385.1 Candidatus Omnitrophota bacterium
TATTATGCCCATCCGCCATGACGCTGGCAACCAGGGTTTTGTAATTTTCCTGGACAGCGCAGCCGATCAGGCAGCGCTCATTCCTGGCTGCCTCAGAACAGGCAGGTAAAATCTGGTTATCTTTGGCATCGTCACCGCAGCCGATAATTATTAACGGCACCTTTACCCTGCTTAGAAGAATGGAAATAAATTCCGCAGCTTCCTTGGGTCCTTTATTGCCAAAATCAGGATGCGCCCCCTGCATTTTTACGCAAAGTAACTTTGCCTTAAATTCATTTATGCATTTATCAGCCCAGTCAAACGGATTGTCTAAAGCCTTTCCATAAGCAGCAACCAATTCTTCAGGCCAATCAAGCGGCGGAACATCCCATATTTCAAAGGCAATCGCAGTCGGATTAGGTATGTTTCCTTCTCTAAATAACAAGGGTAAACTGTTCTGGCCCCCTATTTTTACGGTATTAGCGCGGGTTCCTCCTTCTTTTGCGTCCGCCCCGATAGTAAGGGTAGAAATTACACCTGTCCATTTTTCAAGCACTAGCTGTGTTTCCATATTTTTTCCCCCAAGGTATTCAACGCTGTTAGTATTGCTGCCTTATTTTTTAAACTAAAGATCGACTCACCGTTTAAGCTTAATTTTTCAATCAAAGGATCCGGCGGCAGGCAGCCAAGATAATCCAGGCCGGTTTCTCCTATTGCCGTCTTTTTTATATTACCTTTAAAACGATTTATCAGGATAAAGCGTTTTTTTACCTCAAACTTTAATTGTAATGCCAGTTGATTAATTCTTTGAGCTGATCTCAAGCCTATTTTTGAAGCATCTGATACAACTATAAGTATATCGGCATAACGGCTGGTGCGCCTGGACAAATGCTCCAGGCCTGCCTCGTTATCAATAATTATATAATCATAATCCTTGATTAACCCGGCCATCACCGACCTCAAAACATTATTCACGTAACAATAGCATCCCGGGCCTTCAGGCTTACCCATGCTTAAAATATCAAATCCGTCTTCTTCCTGGATTGCCGATTGCACCTGGTATTCTATAAATCGCTCTTTAGTCATTCCCGACGGAACTATTCCGGGATTTAAGGATATCTCATCCAAAATAGTCCCGATATTACGGCCGGGTTTTAAACCAAGAACCTCCCCTAAGTTACTGTTTGGGTCGGCATCAATAGCTAAAATCGAACCTGCCTTAGCTTCTTTAATCCCGCGGATAATTAAAGAGGCTACGGTGGTCTTGCCTGTCCCGCCTTTTCCGGCCATCGCGATAATCCAGCCCATTAAAACCTCACGCTGGGAAACTTTGTTAAATCAGTATGCGGAAAAAACAACGCCTGGCCGTATTCATCCATGTATCCTGGGTCAACAGATAATTCAAAATAGGTAATTTTAGAAGCCAGGGTATTGGCCATAGCCATAGCCTGGTTCGATAAAAGAATCTGGTTTGCTCCTGCCAAAGCGCTGTTACCGATAAAAGCAAATTTTGAACGCGAAAGATCCGGCAACAACCCGATCCCGATTGCCCTTTCAATATCCAAATATGTACCAAACCCTCCGGCGATAAATATTTTATGAATTTCCGAAAAAGATAAACCCAGATGTTTAACCAAAATCGCTGTAGCCGAAAATATTGCCGCTTTTGATCGCTTCAGGTTTTCAATATCCGCCTCGGTAATTACTATATCTGATAAGCTGTCGGATTCATGCTTAAAACAAACTATAAACTCTTTACCGGTAGCTGTCTGGCGGATACGCTTTCCTTCAGTTTTAATCTTTCCGCCCTTATCAATAATTCCGGCTTCCAGCATAGAGCTAAGCAGATCAATATAACCTGAGCCGCAGATTCCTTTCGGTTTTTTATCCCCGATAGTAGAATATCCAACCTCAAAGTCAGCTTTATTTATACTTACTTTTTGAATCGCTCCATTACTTGCGCGCATACCACTGGTAATCCCGCTTCCTTCAAAAGCCGGACCGGCAGAAGCAGCGCAAGCTACCAAAAAATCCTTATTTCCCAGGACAATCTCCCCATTTGTGCCGATATCAATGAGTATACAAAGCTTATCATTTTGATATATGCCGCTCGAGAGGACTCCGGCAGTAGTATCTCCTCCGACATAACTGGAAACTCCCGGTACGCAGGAAAGCAGGCCCCGGGGGTTGATATTTATCCCGGCTTCCGCAGCCCGCAACACAGGCAAAAAGTTTGCTGTAGGCACATATGGTTCTTTGCGGATATGCCCAGGGTCTACGCTTAAAAGCAAATGAATCATGGTAGTGTTGCCTGAACAAACAATACAATTAACATCGTTTAAATCTATCTTATTTTCCTGGACCAGTTCACGGATTATCTGGTTCATTGTATTACAAACAGCTTCATGCAGCTTTTCCAATCCGTCACTTTGGCCGGCATAAACTATCCGGGTAATTACATCATTGCCAAAAGTAGCCTGCTGGTTATAAGTTGCCTTTGTACCTAATACTTGTTTTGAATTTAAATCTACCAATTGACCGGAGATTGTAGTTGTGCCGATATCAAAACAAAAACCAAAATTTTTATCGGTAGTATTACCTGGCTCAACCAAAACAATTTCAACAGTATCGTTACGCTTACCCAGGGTGAGCGTAACCTTCCATTCAGAATCACGCAATAACTCCCCTAATTGGCGTATATTGAATAGGCCTGTTTGGATTACAGGAAAATCCTCATAAGTCCGCAAAGCCCGGTAGATCCTTTCCAGATCACTGATGCTGTCGCTTAGCGTTGGAGCAGGCAGTTCCAGGTAGATTTTTGTGGCAAACGGGGAATGCTTGAAAAGGCCTTCTTTTAATTTAGGTTCAACCGGCTGGATATCTTCCGCTTTTGAATAAAGATCTCTTAAGCGTTCCCCGATTCCCACAGAGTTCGGATTATCAAAAATAAGACGCGAGCTTTCCGGAATCTCAACCTCTAGGTCGCTGTGGATATTTGTAAGACAGGCAAGGTAGATATTATTTTTTCTTTCCTCTTCGGTAATTATTCCGTTAAGCTGCTGGCTAACCTGCCCCTTTTTAAGAATTACTTTGCATCTTCCGCAAACCCCGTCACCGCCGCAAACAGAATTAATATAGACTCCTGCAGATATAGCCGCGGAAAGAATAGTTTTATCTTTTTCAGCCAGGACTGTTTTATTATCGGGTAAAAAAGTAACTTTAAATTTTTGCATAGGTTAGAACTAGTTTAAGTTTTTTAAAAATGTAGGGATCCCGGCAGCTTCCTTGGGGCCGACAATCACCTTAAATCCGGATTGTTCTTCAAGATCGCCGCTTAAAATAGCTACATATCCCGGAATAATTAAATTTTTATGAGCCACGATATCTTTAATCCCGCATTTATCCAATGATTTAGTAATGGATTCGGCGTTAAATTTTTCCGCGGCCCAGGCAGTCAATACTGACATACCTTCGGTATCTACGCTCAAAATATAGGAAGGAATCTTACTT
>JALNZI010000154.1 GCA_023229385.1 Candidatus Omnitrophota bacterium
AACTACCAAGACGGAATTGATCCCGCCCCGGCCGCGCGAAATAATCAAAGCCTTGTTTAGCTTATATTCCCTGGCCTGCTTAGCCACATAATTTATACCTTTTAAAACCGGCGTATCTAAATTCAGCGTTGGCGCAACCAAACTATGCTCCATAGATAAAAGCGCGATAATCATATCCAGCGCGCCGCTTGCCCCAAGAAGATTTCCAAACATGGACTTCGGGCAGCTCACCGGAATGTTCTTTAAGGCATCTCCAAAAACTATTTCCAATGCCTTGATTTCAGAGTTATCCCAGAGATCAACCGCTAAACCATCCAAACTGATGTAGCCGATATCTTCAGGCCTGGTCTTAGCGTCATTAAGCGCCATATTTATAGCCCGGGCTAATTCTTTACCGTCTGAAGCAGGGTTAATCCTATCCACTCCGTCGCAAGAAGTACCGTATCCGCTGATAAATCCTAAAATATTTGCCCCCCTATCCTTGGCCCTCTGGATATTCTCCAGCACCACAATACCCGAGCCTTCGCCAATAACAAAACCGCTGCGGCCTTGATCAAATGGCCGGTATGCAGCCTGGGGATTTTCATTACGTGTAGACAAGGCGCCATATGTATTGCAACACAGTAAAGCGTAAGGAGTAACCGGCGCCTCCATTCCTCCGGCTAAAATCATATTCAGTTTGTTTTTATATAAAACCTTCCTGGCATAGCCTAATGCCATAAGGGAGCTTGCCCGATCACTAACTACAGTTTTGCTGAATCCTTTTATCCCATAGTAAATAGATACCTGACCTTGCGGAGCAGCGGGAAACCAGGCAGAAGCCATATAAGGAGAAACTCCCTCCCTGCCCTCTAAATATAAATCCCTTAATTCTGTCTCGGCGTAAAGCCAGCCGCCGATGGCATTGCCCAAAAAGATGCCCACCAGATTCGGATCTTCATTTTTAATATCTATACCCGCATCCTGCAAGGCCAGTTCTGAGGCAACCAAGGCCATATGCGAAAAGGGATCAATCTTTTTTAGTAACCTTTCCGATATATGGCTGTATTTTTCCAAATCATCAATCTGGCCGGCTATATGCGACGGGTATTTTGAAGCATCAAAGCGCGTAATTTCCTTAATAAAGGAACGCCCGCTTTTAATATTTGCCCAAAATTGACGTTTGCCGATTCCCGAAGGACTGACTACTCCTATTCCTGTAACTGCTATTTTTTCCATTATCCACCGAACCTTTTTAAAATAAGCGAAGAGTGTATCCCGGAAAACCCGCTGCTGGTTTTAATAATAATATTTACTTTCTTAGTGATCGCCTGGTTTGGAATATAATACAGATCACACTGCGGATCCCTTTCCTCCTGGTTTATTGTGGGAGGAAGGATGTTTTTCTCAAAAATCATACTGGCGATGGTCATTTCAATGGCATTTGCCGCAGCCAAAGGATGGCCGATCATGGATTTAAATGAACTGATCGGCAGCTTATAAGCATATTCTCCAAAAATCGCCTTATAAGCATTGCTCTCAAAAATATCATTCATCCGCGTGCTTGAACCATGGGCATTAATATAATCAATATCCGTTGGTTTAACATTGGCGTCTTTTAAAGCCAGGGAAATACAGGTCTCCATGGCCCGTCCGTCAGACGGAAGGTCAGTCATATGGAAGGCATTACAACTGGTGCCAAAACCTAAGACCTCGCAATAAATCGGCGCGTTACGTTTTAAGGCATGGTTTAACTCCTCAAGTACCAAGAGCCCGGCTCCTTCGCCCAAAACAAACCCATCCCGCTTATTATCAAATGGCCGCGATGCTTTTTGCGGCTCATCATTATGCACGGATAAAACATTCACCACATCAAAAGCGCCAAAGGTAATCGGAGTAAGCGGCGCCTCGGCTGCCCCGCAGATCATCACATCCTGCTCGCCGTCCTGAATAGTCTCCAGGCCAAACCCCAGGGAATCCGTACCTGCAGTACAACCCGTAGAAATAGTATTGCAAATTCCTTTTAAACCGAAACGCGCGCTGATTTCTATTGAAGGAGTGTTAAACATCGCCGCATCATAAAGATCAGGCCGCACAAGAGACGGGTCAATTGGTTTCCTGCCGTCTTCGGTGACTAAAGCAAACTCCTCTTCCATATATTTAGTGCCGCAAATAGCATTTGCCAGACAAACCCCCAGGCGTTCAGGATCCTCTTTTGAGAAATCCAATTTACTGTCTTCAACCGCCATTTTGCCTGCGGCTACCCCAAACTGAACATAACGGTCCATCCGCATAGCTTCTTTATGGCTTAAGCCCAGTTTAAAAGGATCAAAATCCATAACCTGAGAGGCAATTTTAGTGTTAAAAACCGAAACATCAAAACCTTCAACTAAGCGTACGCCGGATTTGCCGCCTGAAAAACCCTCCCAGGCATTCTTCTTGCCTATGCCGTTGGGAGAAACTACTCCAATACCTGTAATAACAACTCTGCGCTTAGACATGAATTATTTATTCTCCTCCACTCTCTTAACCTTAAAAACAATATTACCGCCATCAGGGCAGGTAACCGTATCAATTGAATTATGATCCTGCATAAAGAAGAACTTTGCCCCAAAGTTTAAAGCGAATAACGCCGGGAACGCCGTATGGAATGCTGCTCCGCAAAAACCGGGTATGCATTTTAACCCTTGAGTCTCCCATTTATCGCCAACCTTATACCCAAAACTGCATTTCCCTTTTGCCTTAACCACTTCGATAATCATCTTTTTAGGATTCGGACCCTTGTGATCCGGATCGCGCGGGATCAGCTCAAGGTTACCTTGTTTATCCAGGATCTCCACCTTAAACTCCAGTTTACCTCCGTCAGGGCAGGTCACTAAAAGTGAACGCTGGTTGTCGCGAAACCCGAATTTCGCCCCGAAACTTAAAGCATAGGCTATCGGAAAAAGCGCATGCGCCAGGCCTAAACAAAAATACTCAGGGGCATGAGTAAAATCTTCTAAGTAAATTTCATCGCCAACTTTGTATCCATGATAACATTCCCCAAAAACCTGGGTGACTGTAAGTTTAAGCCTGGGGAACGGGGTATTGACTGCTCTATTTTCGCTCATCTTAGCTTAACAACCTTTTGAATTCTTTCAAATAGCTCGGCTTTACTATAAAACCTTTTATTTTCCTCGACCTGGTGTACCATCTCGACCAAAACCTTATTTAAATCTGCGGAAAAATTATTTTTCTCCGCAAGCCGCACGAATTCTCCGTTGATATAATCAATTTCTGAACTACGGCCGCGCATAATACTTTGTAAAATAGAACCGTAAAGCGGTTCTTTGCTTAAATTTTTCATAGTCTGCGAAAAGATTTCCGCAGCCTGGGCAATCGGCAGAGAGGTTAATTTAGTAACATTCTCCACGGGAAAACCCGGCAAAGAAACCAGGCCTATGCCAGAGCGGTTAATCACCTCAAGCGCCTCTTTCCAAATAGCAATACTTATCCGGCTTATATCG
>JALNZI010000027.1 GCA_023229385.1 Candidatus Omnitrophota bacterium
AGTCAGGTAGCTTGAACGGAAAATCTGGATAAAGAGTAACCGGCCGACACAGAGGAGGAGAGAAATAAAGAAAACTAGGAATACCGCCTTGCTTCTCCGGCGATAGTTACTGATATACACTATTCTTTAAGGGGTAATAAATATTAGGGGTTAATTGTTTTTGCTTGAGCTTCACGCTTTAATCCAAAGATGCCCGCCAACAGGCCAACCCTCGCCTGGTTTTGGCTTACCGGCTTAAGTCCGTCGCTATAAGCCACAACCTTAACAAAACGATAATTATCCGGCATCTGAAATTCATTACTGCTGCCGAGCCTACTGCCGATCTTGACCAAAGAAGAACCTTTCTTGATATTATAATTTAACGCGGTATTCTTATCAAACAACTCGTTATAAACAATTTGTCTTTTTGAACCCAGGTAGGCCAGCCGGAAAATTTCACTCTGCTGGTAAACATAAAGCACGCAACAGGAAGTAATAAAAACGGTTACAGAAAGAAACTTGGTCATTTTCATAGATGTTAAATCCTTTCAGCAACCCGGAACTTACTGCTGCGGCTGGAGGGGTTAATAACCACTTCGCTGGCAACAGGAGTCATGGGTTTAGCCGTAATAATATCGATCAATCCGTCGGCCTTAAGGGCCCGGAACGTATGCTTGATTACTCTATCTTCCAGAGAATGGAATGAAATAACACATATCTTAGCCTTCTTTTTTAAAATTGCAACTGCTTTTCTAATGGAACTTTCCAGGATTTCTAATTCCCGGTTTACCGCGATACGCACCGCCTGAAAAGTACGCGTAGCCGGATGGATGCGGTAATAACCCTTCCGGTATCTATAGGGGATAGCCCGCATCACTAAATCCGCAAGCTGGACAGTCGTAGAAATCGGCTGGACTTTTCGTTCCTGGACTAATAAACGCGCAATACGGTTATGCCAGCGTTCCTGGCCGAAATTCCAAAGGATATCGGAGATCTCGCTCTCATTAAGGTTATTCACCAAATCATATGCCGATATGTAGCTGCTTTGATCCATGCGCATATCCAACGGTCCTTCCTGTTGAAAACTAAACCCTCTTTCCATATCCTTAAGCTGATAAGTAGAAATCCCCAGGTCAAAAACTATTCCGTCTATGCCCGTTATGCCCTGCTTTTCCAAAACCTGGTCCAAATCCACAAAATTTGCGTGCACCAATTCAAAATTACCGTTAAATTCGCTAAACCTTTGGCGGCAGACAGCCAATGAATTCTCGTCGCGGTCAAAGCCGATTAACTTGCCTCCGGGGATAATCCTCTTTAATATTTCAAGGCTGTGCCCGCCGGTTCCGACTGTTGCATCCACAATTATCTGCCCGGGCTTTGGATCCAAATAATCTATAACTTCACGCAACATTACGGGTATATGCAACTTCTCTTCTACCACTTAGACATCCATCAGTTTCTCCGCAATCTCTTCGAAAGATTGACGGGTATTTGAATAAAAATCACGCCAGGTATCTTTTGCCCAAATCTCTATACGGTTGGAGACACCGACGATAACCACATCCTTTTTGATATCGCCAAAATCTTTTAAGTATTGCGGAAGCAGGATCCTCCCCTGCTTATCGGGGCTGACCTCAACTGCGCCGCTAAAAAGCAGCCGGTTAAAAGTACGCGACTGCTGTTTAGTAAAGGACATCGTCTTAAATTTATTTTCCTGTGAGCGCCATTCCTCCTCGGAGAACATAAAAAGGCACTTATCTAAACCCCGGGTAACAAAGAATTTTTCCACAAACTGATTCTTAGCGGTCTCACGAAATTTAGCAGGCAAAATCAGGCGGCCTTTACGGTCTATGGAATGCTCAAACTCACCGTAAAACATTTTTTCCTCTCTTCCACTTTACTCCACTTCTATCCACTCAGTATCCAAAGTATAGTCAAAATACCCCCTTTTGTCAAGAAAAAATTTACCTAACCTACAGCAAATACAATAAATTGTGGATATTTGACAGTCTAATCCCAGCCCTTGTGGTATTTAAGAGGAATGTTTAAGAAGGTTACGGCAGGAAACTACATCTTTTTTGATTTGGATCGATAAGTCTTTCAAGGAAGCGAATTTTTTATCCGGACGGATCAATTTTACGAATTGGATTTCCATAAACCGGCCATAGATCTCCTTATGAAAATCAAATATATGCACTTCAACCTGAATGGGGTTTTTCTTAAATCCAACAGTCGGCCTCCTGCCGATATAACAGACCCCGTCATATTCTTTGGACGCCAATGAAATCCGAACCGCGTAAATTCCCGGAGGAGGAATAACTTCATGATGCGGGTTGATATTGGCTGTGGGAAACCCTAATCCTCGGGCAATCCTGCTGCCCCTGATTACCGAGCCTAAAACACTTACCCTGCGACCAAGCAGCCTTTGAGCTTCTTTAATTCTCGCTTCTTTAATCAAATTTCTTATGGCAGTGCTACTGATCGGCCGACCAAGGGATTTAATTACTTTAAAAATTTTAAGCCTGAAATTATTTTCTTTGGCCCAGCGAGCAAGCAATTTATAATCACCCGCAGCGCCTTTTCCGAAATGAAAATTCTCGCCGATATAAACAAACCGGCAGCCAATTTTTTTAATCAGTATTTTAGCGATAAAATTACCGGCAGCCATCCTGGCGAATTGAGCGTTAAAATTAATCACTATACAAACGTCGATGCCTAACTCAGAAATCAACCTTAAACGGTGCTTCAGGGAATACAGACTTTTTTCTTTCTGCGGATGAGGAAAAAAGGTCAAAACAATACTTGTACCCTTTATCTGCCTGGCCTTGCTGACTGCGGATTCTAAAATACTGCGGTGACCGCGATGCAAACCATCAAAAACCCCCAAAGCTACAACGGGGTTTTTAAACCTGGGGATCTTATTTGTTTTTGTAATTATAATCATCTCTGTTTACTTTAAGACTCGTTGAATGCTGGCCAGGACTTGCTTAACAACCTGGTTAGTCTCTCCATGCGCAGTACAGCCCGCTGCAGTTTTATGCCCGCCTCCGCCAAAAATAGCGGCGATCTTATTCACATCGACTTTTCCATGGCTCCTTAAATTAATGCGCACCTGATTTTTAACTCCCGGGCTTTCTTTAAATAAAAGCACAACTTCCACACCCTTAATTGAGCGGCCGAAACTCAACAGCTGGTCCCCTAAATCCATAGAGATAGCGCCGTTCTTCAACAGGTTACGTTTAAGCTTAAAATAAGCAATCCTGCCCCCTACGGAGAAACTTATCTGCGGCAACAATTTGATTAATAATTTAGTTTCATCCATGGCGAGGTTTTCATAAACATAGCGGTAAATAAGCGGGACATTGATATTAAATTTTAAAAGCTCAGCAACAGCCTGGTGGGTAAAACTGCTGGTATTGGAATAGCGGAAAGAACCGGTATCCGTCATCATCCCGGTATACAAACAGATAGCCTCAGGCCTGCTGATCGGAATGCGCATCTGCTTGTAAATCCGGTAGATCATCTCCGAACATGAAGAGGCCTGCGGGTCAACCCAATGCGCATCCCCAAACCCCCGATTACTGATATGATGGTCGATATTTAAAACCGGCTTGTTATTTTTATTTATCCGATAGACACCGCCTGTACGTTTTAAATCAGCGCAATCCAAAACAACCAGACAATCAAATTTGATCGAGGAAGATTTATCGTCCAGCTTGCGTATTTTTTTTATACCCGGGAGAAAATCATGGCCATAGGGTATACCGTCTTCATTCAAAATTACACCCTGCTTACCCAGTTTTCTAATCAGGGAATAAAATGAGAGTTCGGAACCTAAAGCATCCCCTTCTAAATTGGTATGTGCGGTAATTAAGAAATTATTATATTTTCTTATGCTTGCGCAGATTCTTTTTAGGCCCACTTTTCCGTTCCTCCCTTGACGTATTTGTCCCGGACGGCTTCTTAGCGGCTGGCTCTTGATTAGAAGAATCCCGGGATTGATCCAGTTCTTTTATCTTATTCAATACCTCTTCGATCCTTACGCTATACTCGGTGGAACGGTCCTCATGAAACATAAGTTCTGTGGCAAAACGCAGGTTAATCCTTTGAGCAACCAGGCCGCGGATAAAACCTAAAGCAGAATCCAAAGCTACCTTTGTCTTTCGATAGTCCTCTTCTTTCCCCAATACGCTATAAAATATTTTAGCGTTCCTTAAGTCCTTGCTTAATTCCACCCGGGTTACGGTAACAAAACCTACGCGCGGATCTTTAAGTTCATCATGGATAATCAGGCTGACTTCTTTCTTTATCGCTTCTTCAACACGTTCTTGTCTAGACATTTACCTGCTCCCCTGTTGTATTATTATTTTATTATCTTACCGATCAAGGCAAGCTCATCCTGGCGGTTCTTTACGCTGCCGTTAAGCCTGGCAGCAAGCACCTTATTTAATATCTTCTGGTATTTGGGCCCCGGCAAAACCCCCAAGCGGTACAAATCATCCCCCGAGATAGAAAGCCGGACACAATTATAAATCTTTAAAAAATCCGTGATATGTTTTTTGAAAACACTGTCCCCGGAAACAGAACGCAGCAGGATAATTGCCTCATAGCTAAAGGGTTTAAGCAAATTAAAAACCTGCGCGGGCTTAATCTGTTTGTTTTTTAGACGCCCAATAAACCGCCGGTTGATCTGCCGGCAGCTAAGTATCTTTTTTTCTTCCTGTTTAGACAAACCCAGCCTGCGGATAATCTTTTTGCTCTGGACCAGGCTGAGCTGTCTTAAAAGCGCGGCGAAATAAACAAGCCATGCCTCAAAACTTCCATGAAAAGGAAAACTCCGCATAAACCAGGAAATTTCCTGGTTTATCGATTTGAACAAACCATATACCTGCCTACCGGGCTTTAGATTATTACTGATAAAAGACAACCCTCCTAAATCGTAGAGTTGCTTAAGCTGCGCTGACGGGTCTTTTTCCTTGAGCATTAACACCAGCTCATCGCGCATTCTATGCGGATGCACCTTGTTTAATAAACCTGAATTAACCGCCGCCCTTAAAAGGCTCAGCGTTTTAGGCTCAATCTTAAAGTTATAGCGCTGCTTAAAACGAATTGCCCTTAAGATACGGGTAGGATCATCTTCAAAACTTAAATCATGCAGGATGCGGATTTTACCTGCTGTCAGATCCTCTTTACCGCAAAAAATATCAATCAGCTTCCGGCTTGCGTCTGTGGAAAGGCTTACCGCCAGGGCATTGATCGTAAAATCCCGGCGTAAAAGATCCTCTTTAAGCGTCCCGGGGCTGACGACCGGGAGACAGGCGCAAGAAGGATAAACTTCTTTGCGGGTAGTAGCAACATCTACCTTTAAACGGTGGTTGAGAATTAAAGTAGCAGTACCGAACCTTTCATGTTTTACCAAAGAGACATTTAATTTCTTAGCCAGGTTTTCGGCAAACTTGATACCATTGCCTTCAACGGTTATATCTAAATCCCAATCTTTGACTCCCAGGATAAGGTCGCGGGGAAAACCTCCTACCAGATATGCCGGCATTTTAGTTTCCCGGGAAACCTCTTCTGCCAAAACAATTAAATTTTTTATTTCCTGAGGTAAATTCTTTAAGTATTTTTTCATCTTTTCTGCATTCTATATATTATATTCTACCTGCTGCCTTTATGGCCGGGGGTGAAACATCTTGTGAATTGTCTTAAGCCTCTCTTTATCTATATGCGTATAAATTTGCGTAGTGGAAATATTGGAATGGCCAAGCATCTCCTGCACCGAACGCAGGTCCGCACCTCTCTCCAGTAAATGCGTGGCAAATGAATGCCTTAGGGTATGCACCTTTATCGGCTTTTTAATTTTCGCTGCTTGGGCATACTGTTTGATCAACTTCCAGATTGATTGCCGGGATAATTTATTTCCCGAACGGTTCACAAAAAGAAACTCCGATGTTTTGTTTTTTAGAAAATAAGGGCGGCTAAACTCCAGGTATTTGTTGATGCTCTGGATTGCCTTCTTTCCTAATGGGATAACCCGTTCCTTATTGCCTTTTCCGATGCAGCGCAAAAAACCGATATCTAAATTCACATTATTGGCCTTCAAATTAGTGGATTCGGATACACGCATACCCGTAGCATAAAGAGTCTCCAGGATTGCCTTATCCCTGGCGCCCTGCTTAAGCCGTACATCAGGCTGGCTGATTAACAATTCCACCTCATTCAAAGAAAGCGTGTCCGGGACTTTTTTCCATAGCCTCGGAGAATCGATTAAAGTTGTGGGGTCGTCTCTTAAAACCCTTTCCCGGGCCAGGAAACGATGAAACATGCGTATAGCTGCCAGGCGCCGCGAGATACTGGTAGGCGAAATCCCCTTATCTTTCTCAAAGAGCATAAACTCGATAATATCATTTTTAGAAATTTTGGAAAGAGCATTAATCCCGCGCTTGATCATAAAATCAAGATATATATTCAGGTCTTCCCGGTAAGCAAGAATAGTATTCTTTGCCAGTCCGCGTTCAACCGAAAGATAATCTAAAAATGAATCAATGAGTTCTTTCAATCTATCCGATTAAAACAGTTATTGTTCTTTTCTCTTCCTATAGTGGTTGCCGGCCCATGGCCGGGATAGACCTTTGTTTCAACAGGCAGCGTGAATAATTTCTCGGTTATTGATTTCTTAAGTGCTTGCTCACTGCCCCCCGGTAAATCATAACGGCCTACCCCCTGGCAAAATAGCGTATCCCCCGTAAAAACAATCCCCTTTTCCGGCTTTTTCATTAAAAGACCGATACCGCCCTGGGTATGGCCGGGCAGATGCAAAACCTCTAATTCAAGACAATCCATTTTAATGATTTCTTTATCCTCTAAAAGATTAATCTGAGATGTAACTT
The DNA here is from genome assembly GCA_023229385.1 of Candidatus Omnitrophota bacterium. Taxonomy (GTDB): domain Bacteria; phylum Omnitrophota; class Gorgyraeia; order Gygaellales; family Profunditerraquicolaceae; genus UBA6249. The sequence goes on from JALNZI010000027.1 coordinate 6,870, forward strand.
TATAGGGAAGTGAAAACAAAGCGGAAAGATTTTTCTTAGCATCCTTAAGCATCTCTACATCCTGTTTATGCACATAAACACTGCTGCTAAACTGATCATCGCTGCCAATATGGTCATAATGGCCATGAGTATTAATCACCATTGCCGGGCTTAAGTGGTATTTATCCAGAACAGCCCGGATCTTATTCACCTCGTCCCCGGGATCGATAATTATCGCCCCCTTAGACTCTGCGCAGGCAAGGATGTAGCAATTAACCTGCATCGGCCCCACGATTATTGTCTCTAAGATCATTTTAAATAATTCTTTATCTTTGGGTAAATAAACTCTTTATGGATATCCATTTTGATACGTTCGGCAACCTGAAGGTTACGGGAATCATTTGTGCCGTAAATATCACTCTTAATGGCAGCCAAAAGCTCGATTGTTTTATTCACATACACATCGATATTTTTCTGCATATCATCTACCAGCATACCCTTCATATTGATCAGATTTTTCAAAGCCTCCTGGGCACAATCTGTCTTCTTTTTAAGGCTTGATTTCTGAGTTAGGGCGTTTTCTAATTCATCGTGCCAGGACTTCCAGAAAAGAAAATACTGCCGGTACAATTCCTCCTTGGTCATATTCGACTTATACTCTTCAGGAACAAGAACCATCTGGACCGCCTGTTCGGATTTTTTTGATTTACGGGTAAATTTACGCGTAAAGGCCTCGCATCCGGCTGATTCCAACAATACGATACAACACAATAAAAACAAAGAAATCTTCTTTAATCTCATTTGAGCATCTCCTTAAATTCATCTTCGCTGATAATCTTAACCCCCAATTGCCTGGCTTTATTAAATTTTGTGCCTGTATTCCCGCCGGCTACCAGGATATCGGTCTTGCTGCTTACGCTGGAAGATGCTGCGCCTTTTGATTGACGCACCAACTCCTCTGCTTCGGCACGCGAAAACCCAACTAACTCTCCGGTAAAAACCACGGTTTTACCGGAGAGTTTATTAATTCTGAAGTTAACGGCCTGTTTACGCATATTGACGCCGGCATCCAATAAATCCTGAATCAGCCTCTTGGTCTGGTTAAGGTTAAAGTAATCTACAATGGATCTTGCCATAACCTCTCCGATTTCCGGAATCCTATCCAAATCTTCAAGTTTTGCCCGCATCAGCTTCTGCATATCGGAAAATTCTCCGGCCAATGTATAAGCCGCCTTCTGACCCACATGGCGGATACCCAGGGCAAAAACTAAACGCTCTAAAGGCTGCTGCTTACTTTTCTCGATAGAACTCAATAAATTATTGGCCTTCTTTTCTTTAAATAATTCCAGCTTTAATAAATCATCAGGTTTAAGTTTATAAACATCAGCTAAACTTTTCAACAGTTTTAAACTTACCAATTGATTAATTACCGCCTCCCCCATACCCTCAATATCTAAAGCATCGCGGCTGGAAAAATGCAGAAGCGCCCGCTCCAGCTGCGCAGGACAATCAGAGTTAATGCAACGATAGGCTACATCCTCTTCCTTTTCCTTTACAATCTTCTCTCCGCAGGCAGGACATTTTACAGGGATATTATAAGGCTTCTTTCCTTTTTGCTCCACCACTTTTACCACTTTCGGGATTACATCTCCCGCACGTTCAATAAGCACCCTATCACCCACCCGTATTCCCAACCTCTCTATCTCATCAAAATTATGCAAAGTAGCGTTGCTGATAATTACGCCGGAACACTCTACAGGTTTGAGCTCTGCCGTTGGAGTAATTACGCCTGTGCGGCCGACATGAACTTTAATCGCCAGCACTTCCGTAGTTGCCTGCCGGGCGGCAAATTTATAAGCCACGGCCCAACGCGGGCTTTTAGCAGTAAAACCCAACTTCTTCTGTTGAAGCAGATTGTTCAGCTTAACTACTACACCGTCAATTTCATAACTCAACTCATCACGTTTCTCTTGCCATTTACGACAATAATCAATTACCTCATCTATGTTACGGCAAAGCGTAGAATGCGTATCTACACGCACCCCCCAATCTTTAAGCAGGCCTAAAAATTCCCATTGAGTCTTAACCGGCAGGTTTTGGGATGCACCCAAAGAATGGGCAAAGAAATTAAGATGCCTTTTAGCGACAATACCGCTATCCAGTAATTTTAAGGAACCGCTGGTAGCATTACGCGGATTAGCAAACAAGCTCTCGCCTGAATCCAAGCGCTCTTGATTAAGCAAGGAGAAATCCGCTTTATCCATATATACTTCACCGCGAATCTCAATAAGGCCCGGAATAGACACATTCGGCAAAGCTAAAGGAATAGCCCGAATTGTCTTTATATTCGGAGTTACATCTTCACCCATCCGGCCATCCCCGCGGGTTGAACCTAAAACTAATTTACCTTTCAGGTAAGTTAAATTAGCGCTTACCCCGTCAATTTTCAGTTCAACTACATATTCATAATTGCAATCAACCCCTAATCCTTTACGCACCCGTTCATCCCAGCTGAGCAATTCATCGATAGAATAAGTATTATCCAGTGAAAACATACCCGCTCTATGCCTTACAGTCTCAAAACCCGGGCTTATCCCCAAACTCAGGCGCTGGGTAGGAGAATCATCAGTACGCAACTGCGGATATTTATCTTCGAGCAGCTTTAACTCTAGCATTAAATCATCATATTCTTTATCGGAAACCCGGGGCTGGCTCAAGACATAATAAGAATAATCATGCTCTCTTATTTTCTTTCTTATCTGATTAATCTTATTTTTAATTTGGATAGACATTTTGGCCGCTTAAAAAGGTTAGAATGAAACTTGAAAATCGTGGAGTTCTCCGGGCTGGTTGCCCACTGGCTGCCATTCTGTATTTGCTTCTTGAATATAACGGGAAAACCGCTGGTTGACTTGTTCAAGAAAACTATCCAGGATATCTTCTTCTGCTTCTGCCAACACTTCTACGCGCCCGTCACTTAAATTCTTAACCCAGCCGCGCAGCTTAAGAGAACCGGCAATCTCCTGGACGGTATAACGAAAACCTATGCCCTGCACCCTGCCTGAATAGTAAACATGTAGCTGTTTTTTCATAACCATAATCCTTGCGTATGCTTACTCGCAGGGATTTACTTGCTTGCAAAGCAAGTATTTCGCTAACAATTTATAATTTATTCCTTGCTCGTACTTACTCGCAAGGATTAAATTCGGCCAGCAAACTTACGTTCACTAACGTTCCGTAAGTTTGGGCCTCATTTAAGTCGGGGCGACAGGACTTGAACCTGTGACCTCAGCGTCCCGAACGCTGCGCTCTACCAAACTGAGCCACGCCCCGCGATACCTAATTAAAATAGTATACCAGAAATTTATAGATCCGCAATAACAGAAGATTAGATGGCAGCTTTTTTAGCGAGGATATCAAATTCCACATTCAGCTTATCAGACGGGCCCTTAAAACTTAAAGTTGTATTCTTGAGGGTATGCGGAATAACGCAAACGCTGATAATATTAGCGCGCCTTTCTGCTAAAGTCAAACTTATCCCATCCAAAGCTATTGACCCCTTAGGCAGACAATAAGAGATAAAATTCTCCGGGATAGTAATCTCAAAAACCAGGTTGCCATTACGCATCACTTTGTTGCGTATCCGGCCCAAACAATCAATATGCCCGCTTACAAAATGGCCGGACAACCTATCCCCTAATTTAAGGCTGCGCTCAAGGTTTACCTGTTCTCCCGTATTCAAAAACCCCAGGTTGGTTTTGTTGAATGTCTCGGACATAACTTCAAAACTAAGTGAATTATTACTTATGGAGGTTACTGTAAGGCAGACGCCGTTAAGTGCGATACTATCCCCAATCTTAGTATCTGGCAAAGTTCTTTGCGCCAGGATATCCAAAATCATCAGCCTGCCTGAATGCGTCGCTCTTTTTACTCTGCCTAATTCTTCAACTATACCCGTAAACATTTATCTTACATCCGCCTCAATAAACAAGTCTTCTGCGAACCTCCGGATCTTCATCCTGCCCAACTTTATCGCCTGGTCCGGATGCTTTACCCCCCTGCCCATTACCGAGGAAACCGCATCCTTGCCCCCGATAATCTTAGGGCTGATAAAAAATAATATCCTGTCTACCAGCCTCTCATCAAAAAGCGAACCAATAAGCGTACCTCCGCCCTCAACGATAATATTGCTGATTTTTAGCCTGGCTAATTTCTTAAACGCGTCGCGTAAGTTTATCTGTCCGTCTTTTTCCTTAACCTCAAGGATCATCGCTTTAGCGGATAGGCTCTTGCGGTTTTCCGTCTCCTGACCCGGACGGCTGGGCAAAGTAATAATAATTACCTTGCTTGCCCCCGAGAAAATATTGGCATTTTCAGGAGTACTTAAATTACTATCGATAACTATCTTAGCCAGCTGCTTCTGGGGAGACGCTGCGTTCAGGCGGGGATTATCCCGCAAGATAGTATTCACCCCTACCATAATTGCATCATAATCACCGCGGATCTTATGCGCGAATACCCGTGATTTATCCGAAGTAATCCATTTGGACTCACCCGTAAAAGTAGCAATCCGGCCATCCAAAGACTCAGCAACCTTAACCGTTACAAAAGGAATCCCCGTAGAAATATATTTGATAAAATTCTCATTAATCTTTCTTAGCTGCTCACTTAAGACCCCCAGCCTTACCTTAATATTACTCTGTTTGAGCAGTAAAATCCCCTTGCCGTTATTTAACGGATTGGGGTCAATCATGCCAACAACCACTTCTTTTATACCGCTCTGGATTATCCGGTTAACACATGGCGGGGTGCGTCCGGTATGCGCGCATGGCTCAAGGGTAACATAGAGAGTGGCGCTCTTTGCGTTTTTTCCTGCTTCATCCAAAGCAACAATCTCCGCGTGCGCCAACCCTGCCCGAGCATGAAAACCTTTACCGATAATCTTACCTTCCTTTACCACTAATGCCCCTACCAAAGGATTAGGAGAAGTCTTGCCCTTTGCTTTAAGGGCCAGCTTCAAAGCCAAATTCATATAATATTCATCAGTTTTCTTAATCATTTTCTAGCTTGGCGCAACTTATCAACCAGTTCAATAGGAATTTTTATCATACCTAACTTTATATCAGGTTTTACGCTGCCATGAAAATCCGAGCCCCCTGTAACTAAAAGATTCAGCTTCTTAGCCAAATCCAGATAAAAATTAATCATCGACTGGGAGTGTTCAGGGTAATAAACCTCCAGGCCATCCAGACCGCCAGCGGCAAAGTCGCTGATCAGCTCATCATTATGCAATATATACGGATGCGCCAGGACAGCTACGCCGCCTGAGTCCTTAATCAATTTTATCGCTTCAGCCGGAGAAAGGTTAAAACCCAAAACATATGCCGGAGATTTATCCCCGATATATTTACGGAAGGCCTCCGCGGTTGTAGTAACCCAGCCACCTTTGACTAATGCCTTGGCAATATGCATCCGGCCCACGGTACCTTTACCGGAAATATCAAAAACATCCTGGGCATTAAGTTTTACCCCCTGCTGCTCTAAATTATTTACAATTTTATGTACGCGCTCAATACGATTAAGCTGCATCAGACTTAATTTCTCAATTAGTGCCTTATTCTGACAATCCAGGAAATACCCGAGGATGTGCACTTCCTGTTTTTCGTATTGGGCAGTAAGCTCAACACCGGCAATAACCTCTAAATCCGTATCCTGCGCCGCGGCGCAAGCCTCAGAGATTCCCCCTACCGTATCATGGTCAACTATGGCAATAGTTGAAAGGCCGCGGGAAAGCGCCTCTTTAACTAATTGTTTCGGCGTTAATGTTCCGTCGCTTTCAGAAGTATGTACATGCAAATCAGCGTACTTCACCTGCACCTGCTTTCCTGTTTAATCAATAAAATTGTAATTTGATTTGAATGGTTGAATTGACTACTTTTCTTTCTCGATTTTTATCTGATCCAGTATGGCATTGACGAATTTTCCGGATTCAGACCCGGAGTACTTCTTGGCCAGCTCCACTGCTTCATTTATTGTAACTTTCGGCGGGATATCTTCGCGGAAAATAAGTTCAAAACAACCCAGGCGCATAATATTCCGATCCACAAATGCCATGCGCTCAAGCTGCCAGTTTGCCGCATACTTGCTGATCTTCTTATCTATCTCCTGTATATGCTCAATTACTCCGCCCAAAAGCTCGGCGGAGAAATCTTTAAGCTCGGCGGAAATATCCGCCTGCTCGCCAGACTCCCAGAAACTTTTTAAAGTATCCTGCCAATCGCCATGGGTAATATCCACCTGATAGAGCATTTGCAACACATATTCACGGGCCTTAGTTCGTTTTCTCATGGGTCTAAAACTTAAGTTAGTATTATTTTAACTGCTCGGTTAAATTCACCATCTCAATAGCTGAAAGCGCCGCATCCCGGCCTTTATTGCCATCTTTAGAACCTGCGCGTTCCACTGCCTGCTCAATACTGTCAGCGGTAATTACACCAAAAATAACCGGGATTCCGCTATCCAATGAGACCTTAGCTACGCCTTTTGCCACTTCAGAAGCGATATAATCAAAATGCGGCGTCGCCCCGCGGATAACCGTACCCAGGCAAATCAAAGCGTCAAATGATTTGCTTTTAGCCATCTTCTGGGCGATAACCGGTACTTCAAAGGCTCCGGGAACCCAGGCCACAGTAATATTCTTATCATCAACGCCGTGCCTTGTCAATGTATCAATACATCCGCTTACCAGCTCTTTGGTCATAAAATCATTAAACCGTGAAGCCACCAAACCGAAAGACTTTCCTTTTGCCAACAAATTACCCTCGATTACTTTTACCATTTTTTTCTCCCTTCTATTTTTAAATGTCAATATGATGACCCATCTTTTCTTTTTTTGTCTTAAGGTATTTATAATTCTGGGCATTCGGCTCAATCTCTAAAGGCAGGCGCTCGGAAACTTTCAGTCCGTAACCCTCAAGCCCCACAATCTTACGCGGGTTATTGGTTAACAACCGGATCTGTTTAATCCCTAAATCCACCAAAATCTGCGCGCCAATACCATAATCGCGCAGGTCAGCCTTATGCCCCAAGGCCTCATTCGCCTCAACTGTATCCATTCCTTTATCCTGAAGGTTATAGGCGCGTAACTTTTCTACCAATCCTATACCCCGGCCCTCCTGGTGCATATAAAGGATGACGCCTTTTTTCTCAAGCGAAATTATCTGCATAGCCTTTTCCAATTGCCTGCCGCAATCACAGCGCAAAGACCCAAAGACATCCCCGGTCAGGCACTCCGAATGCACGCGCACCAATATTGCTTCATCCGAGAAGCTACCCATACAAAGCGCAAGATGCGTCTGCCCGCAGGTTTTATCGCGGTAAACAACCAGCCGGAACTGACCGAACTTAGTCGGTAATTTAGTCTCAACTATAACTTCAACCAGCTTTTCCT
>JALNZI010000155.1 GCA_023229385.1 Candidatus Omnitrophota bacterium
GGAAAGGATAAGCGCTGAAAGCATCTAAGTGCCAAGCCCCCCCCGAGAATTGATATCCCTGGGTCGCAAGATCCTGTAGGCTGGTCGTAGACTACGACCTTGATAGGCGTAAAGTGTAAGATCCGTAAGGATTTAAGCTAATACGTACTAATCGGCCAATCGGCTTGTCCTTAATTTTTTTCTTGCTTGGGTTATTTGGACGAGTAGTTTTTGCTCATAGTAACAAATCTGTATGTAGTTGTTGACGCCTTGTTTAAAAAACTTGGAGTGCTTTTACCGAGGGGGAAACACCCGTTCCCATTCCGAATACGGCCGTTAAGCCCCTCAGGGCCGATGGTAGTTTAGTCGTAAGGCTATGCGAGAGTAGGTCAGTGCTCCTTTAAAATAAAAAAAGCCAGCTATTAACTTAGTTGGCTTTTTTTATTTTACACTGAGGATACCTTAATATAGATTCTAATACAGGTTTGACGAAGTGTAAATTGAATAGGTTTAAATTAGGGCCAGCTAATAAAATAGTTGGCTCTTTTTTATTTACCCCGAGGCTACCTTAATATAGATTCTGATACAGGTTGAACGAGGGGTAATTGTATAGGTGAGGTGGTCACAATTTGGACTCGGATAAATAAATTCTGTTGAAAAATATTCAAAAAATGCATCTTTTTCCGTCTACATATTTGAATTATTGTGGGATAATTCGCATTCATGAAGACAAAACATGCGAAATCCCCCTGTTGTTATGCTTTGGTTTACCGTTTTGGACATCGAAGACGTCAATGTTCAGCATGCAAACGAACATGGTCAATCCGTCAAAAGAAACGTGGGCGGCCAAGGATTCGGATGCAATCCGATATTTTAAAACAAGTATTCTTGGAAAAATACACCCTTGGCCATCTGGCAAAGCGTCGGCATGGAATGAACATTGCGACATTTCGTTATCGATTTCGTCAAGTCCTGCACAGATTTGCTTCAGGCCCTACTCCTCAAAGGTTACCTTCCGGCTCTCTTATTCTTTTGGTTGATGGTTTATACTTCCGCTTCAAGAAGATTCCTTGGGTGCTTTATTTGATCGCGCTCAAGTCTTGTACCGGTAAAAAAGCTATTTTCTTAGACCCGGTACTCCTTCCTGGAAAAGAAAGTGCAATACAATGGAAGCTTGTCTTAACAACTCGTCTTTCTCAAGAAATAAAATCTCGAATCCGTGCTTTAGTAGTCGACAATCTAAACGGCATGAAGAAGATCGCCAAGCAAGAAGGCTGGATCCTTCAGCTTTGTCATTTTCATTTAATCCTAAAATTTCAAGTCCAACATCGGCGCCAAAGACGCGCCCTAAAAGGAGGCGTTCTGCGTGAAAAAGCCTATCATTTAATGCACCAAATCCTAGAAGTGCCAAGTGGACATCTTTTAGATACTTCCATTACTGAACTTAACCAATTAGCCCAAAATCCTAGTATGACGTATCGAATTCAGGCTGTAATTCGAGAATTTATATCATCGGTAAACTATTACAGGACATATTTAAATAATCCAGAGTTAAATTTGCCATCAACAACTAATACGATTGAATCAATGTGTTGTATAATCCGTGATTTGTTAAGGCGAAACCGTTCAGCTTCAAGTCCGCGAGCACTTTTAAAATGGGCCACGGCATTAATTCGATTACGGAAAGAATTAAATTGCAATGGCAAACATCGTCAACAGAATTAATTAATGCAACCCCAATTTGTGACATCCTTAAGTTTTCTAAAAACATTAACGCATTTACAGAGCAAGGCGGTGTTCCTTTATTAGCATCAAGAACTTATCACAAATTGTGATATGTTAGTTAGACTTTTTATCTTTTTACGTCTATTATCTCAGAAGGTAACCTTCACTCGTACCCCTTCGTAGCATAAACGGATAATGCTCTTTTCCAACGAAGAAGATGATGTGGGTTCGATTCCCACCGAAGGGGTAACGAATGGGTGTGGTTAGACCGGAAAAGCTAACCACACCCTGCAATTTTGCTTGACTTTAAGATTTGCAGAGTATATACTTTAATTGTACTTCGTTGGGAAAGTGTTTATGTTACGAGGAAAAGGCGCTTGAGAAATCAGCGCCTTTTTTGTTTACAGGGACTGTCTCTTAGTTTTACTGATGTAAGAATTATTCGTTAGACTTTATCTCCTACTACGTCTATTAGGGTAGGAGGTAGGTTATGAAAAAGAAAAAACTTGACAAGGCATATGAATGTATATACAATTGTATATACAAAGAAACTGGTAAGATGCAGGATGGGGCAATAAGATGGAATGCGTTAAAGAATATCCGCTTGAAGTTAACTAGAGGCGTATCATTTGATGAAATTATTCATGCTAAATTCTTGACTCTTACTAATCATCCAAATCGAAATGATCAGCGGATATTAATATGTGAACATAAAGGATACTTTTGGGTTGTTCCGTTTGTTTATGAAGGAAAAGGAATTTTTTTGAAGACCATATATCCTAGCCGTAAGATTAAAAAGTTTTATGAGAAAGGAAAACTATGAAAAAGGAAGACGATTTTTACAAGAAGATTAAATTGACTAAAGAGGAGCAATGGATTGAAGACCATCTCGATGAATTTGTTCCAATAAGGGGCCCGGAGTATGATTTTATCGTAGCTTCGCTTGAGCGTAAAAAGAAGGAAATGGTTTTGAATATGCGCATTAATCGGGACGATTTAACAGCGATTAAGCAAAAAGCTAGCAAAGCCGGGGTTAAATATCAGACTCTTATTTCTGAAATTCTGCATAGGGTAGCTAAGGCGTAAGAGGTACGTTTGTGCTACGAGGAAAAGGCGCTTGAGAAATCAGCGCCTTTAAAATAAAAAACCGCTAGGGATTAAATTCTGTGGCGGTTTTTTAATTTACACCGAGGCTACCTAAATATACTTTCCCATACAGGTTTGACGAGGTGAAATTGAAAGGGGCTAGATGATGAGAATAAACCGAATTTCTGTCCGTCCTTACGGAAATTATCTTCCTAAAGCATAATGTATTAAATCATCTTGTAAATACCAGGTGAACTTCGGGTAGAAATCTTCATTTCTTATGATACAATGTGAAACAAGGTTAAATCACATAACTATTGTTTTCTGTTAAAGTTTTAAGAGGGTGCGATGGAAAAGAAAATAGCTCCGGTAATCGAAAAAGCCTATGATGCGATTCTCTGGTTTCTGCCAAAATTGGAGGGGTTTCCCCGCAGCCAAAAATTCTTATTGGGCGACAGGATTGAGATAATGCTCCTGGATATACTGGAGCTTTTGATTGAGGCTAATTATAGCCGGGCGAGGACGGAGGTTTTAAGCAGGGTTAATTTAAAGCTCGATAAGCTAAGGTTTTTGATGAGGATAAGCAAAGATATGCA
>JALNZI010000156.1 GCA_023229385.1 Candidatus Omnitrophota bacterium
CCAGGAGCTTAAAGAGCTCACCCCTTTAGTTAAAGAGGATGATAATGACCTGCTTTTGGATTTAGCGCGCAATACGGACAGCCTTTTAGCAATAGTAGATAAATTGGAATTCCAGGTTCTCTTAGGAGGCCCGTTGGATAAAAACAGCGCGATTCTTAGCATTAATGCAGGCGCAGGCGGAACGGAATCTTGCGATTGGGCGGGCATGCTTTTCAGGATGTATACTCGTTTTGCGGAAAGCCACGGATATAGCGTAAAAACAATTGATTTGCTTGATGGCGAAGAAGCAGGGATCAAGAATGTCACCATTTTAATTGAAGGTGATTATGTTTATGGCTATCTAAAGGCAGAGCGCGGGGTGCATCGGTTAGTGCGTATTTCTCCTTTTGATGCCAATAAGCGCAGGCATACATCTTTTGCTTCGGTAGATGTAATTCCCGAGATAGAAGAAGAATTGGATATAAAACTTGAAGACAAAGATCTGCGTATAGATGTTTTTCGCGCCAAGGGCGCTGGCGGCCAAAGCGTGAACACCACGGATTCAGCGGTAAGGATTACCCATATCCCTACTGGTATTGTTGCCCAGTGTCAGAATGAACGTTCGCAGCATCAAAATAAAGAGACCGCTTTAAAAATATTAAAGGCGCGTATTTATGAAGCAGAACAGGAAAGAAAAGAAGCAGAATTAAGGCAGCAGGATTCAGACAAAAAGAAGATTGAGTGGGGCAGCCAGATCCGTTCTTATGTTTTGCATCCGTATAATTTAGTTAAAGATCACCGTACGGATTTTGAAACTGGCGATAGCAATAAGGTTTTAGACGGAGGGCTTGATGAATTTATCGAGGCCTTTCTTAAAATGAGCGCAAATAAACAGGGTTCCGCAAGACAATGAAATAAAAGGTGTTCTTATGCTTGGGTTAATTAAAAAAGTTATTCTTAAAAATAAACAGGATGCCATCAGGAAGAAATTCCCCGGGGTAAAGATTACGCTGCATTCCGAGATGCCCAGTCCTTCGATGAATAAGATGGTTGAATTAGCTAAGGCGGTTGAGCTGGTTAATTCATTTGAGGCCAGGATAAGCCAGCTTAGTGATGCTGCACTTTGCGCTAAGTCAGATGAGTTCAAAAAACATTTAAGCGCTAAATCTGAACAGCTGGCGCAGGAATTAGAAGAACAGCGGCAGGCCATGCTTTCAGTGGCCATGCCTGAAGAGAAGGAAAAATTAAAAGAAAAAATTAAAATAAGCCGAAACAGGATTTTTGCCGACATTTTGCCCGAGGCTTTTGCGGTAGTCCGGGAGGCCTCCAAGCGCACAATAGGTTTAAGGCATTTTGACGTCCAGATTGCCGGCGGGATCATCCTGCATGAGGGTAGGATCGCCGAGATGTCTACCGGAGAAGGAAAAACTTTAGTCGCCACATTGCCGGCTTATTTGAACGCATTATTAGGTAAAGGCGTGCATATTGTGACGGTAAACGATTATCTTGCCCGGCGCGACCGTGAATGGATGGGCCCGGTATTTGAATTTTTAGGTTTATCCGTAGGCACAATCCAGCATGATATGTCTGACGAAGAAAGGAAGATCGCTTATTCCTGCGATATAACTTACGGCACAAACAATGAATTTGGTTTTGATTATCTGCGCGATAATATGAAATATTCTGTCGTAGACTTGGTGCAGCGGCCTTTTTATTATGCCATTGTGGATGAAGTTGATTCAATATTAATTGATGAGGCGCGTACGCCTTTAATTATTTCCGGTCCGGCGGAGGAGTCTACCGAGAAATATTATACCGCCAAGAAAATAGTTGAGAATTTAAGCGGCCGCCGGGTCACGGAAAAAGACGAAATTGACGCAAAGTATAAAGGAGTGGATTTAGGCCAGGGTTTTGATTATGTGGCGGATGAAAAAGCCCAGACCGTTGCCCTTACCGAAGATGGAGAGGTTAAAGCGGCTAAACTTTGGGGTATCGATTCCCTGCATACTTTAGAAACTATTGAATTTCGGCATCATACTATCCAGGCTTTACGGGCCAAGGAGTTTTTCCAGCGGGACGTGGATTATGTGGTTAAAGATGGGCAGGTAATTATCGTTGATGAGTTTACCGGCAGGCTGATGCCGGGCAGGCGCTGGTCAGACGGCCTGCATCAGGCTGTTGAATCTAAAGAGGGGTTAAAGATTGAACGGGAAAACCAGACTTTAGCCACAGTGACCTTTCAGAATTATTTCCGGATGTATGAAAAACTTGCCGGAATGACCGGTACTGCCTTTACCGAAGCCAATGAATTCAGGAATATCTATCAGCTGGATGTGGTTGTGCTGCCGACAAATCAGCCTTTGGTGCGCAAGAATTATCCCGATCGTATTTATAAGACCGAAAAAGAAAAGTTTGCCGCCGTAGTTGAGGAGATTGTTGAGTTATATGAAGCGGGCAAGCCTGTTCTGGTTGGTACAATTACTATCGACAAATCTGAAATGCTTTCTGAGATGCTTAAGCGCCGGGGAGTGCCGCATCAGGTATTAAATGCTAAATATCATGAACTTGAAGCTGAGATTATTGCCCAGGCAGGCAGGTATAAGGGAGTGACCATCGCCACCAACATGGCCGGCCGCGGCACGGATATTCTTTTAGGAGGGAATCCTGAATATATCGCCAGAAATGTAGCTAAACAAAAACTAAACCCCGAAGACCCGAATTACCAGAGTGAATATAAAGTTATTCTTGAACGGTATAAAAGAGAGTCTGCAGCCGAGCATCAAAAAGTAGTGGAAGTAGGCGGCCTGCATGTTTTAGGTACAGAGCGCCATGAGGCCCGGCGTATTGATAATCAGCTGCGCGGAAGAAGCGGCCGCCAGGGGGATCCCGGCTCTTCGCGTTTTTATGTATCGTTAAAAGATGACCTTATGCGTTTGTTTGGTTCAGACAGGATTATCGGGTTGATGGATAAACTGGGTTTAGAGGAAGGCCAGGTTATCGAGCATCCCTGGGTTACCGGTTCCATCGAGATTGCCCAGCGCCGGGTTGAGCAACATAACTTTGAGATCAGAAAACAACTTTTAGAATATGATAATGTAATGAACAAACAAAGAGAGATCATCTACGGCCAGCGCCGGCAGATCCTGGAGGGTTTTTCTCTAAAAGATAATATTGCGGAAATTATCAATAAGCTTATTGAAGAATATTTGCATGTTTATAACCAGCCAGATTCATCTGAAGTTGATACCATAGGATTAATTAGCTCGATGTCTTTAAAGTTTGGGCTGGAGCTTAACGCGCAGGAATTCAGCGGCCTGGGGGATCAGGAGATTAAGGATAAATTATGCGCCCAGCTGCTTGCGGCTTACGAAAATAAGGAGAAGGCGATTAC
>JALNZI010000157.1 GCA_023229385.1 Candidatus Omnitrophota bacterium
GTCAATCTCCATGGGAGGAGAGCTGAAGGTATAGTCACAGCTATCATCACCATCATAAGAATATCCAATCGTCAAGCCTCCAAAGATTAATCCGAGTACACTTAGAATCAAAATCATGTTTTTCATCAGTTTCCTCCTTTTTTAATCTCTATTCTGCTTAATTGACGGGTTAACTTCTCTTTAAAAGACTTAGCTGAATCTATTTTTTCCCCTGATACTCCTGCCTCCATAGCAAAATCAATTAAGCCGCGCAGGATATCATTATAGGAAAGTTTATGGCCAGTAGTAAATAAAGCATCCTTACCTAATTTATCAAGATAATCCATTTCTTGCCGGCCCAACATGGTGATTACTCTATGCGTAACAATTTGCCCCCCATTGCTTTGCATATTTTACCACCTCCTTTATTATAAGTAAAAAACATAAAAAATCAAGTAAAATTTTACTAATCCTTACCGCCTGATTCCGAATAAAGGCATACCTTCAAAGATCCTTAGCGCCTTAAGGAAATTCATATGCTTTTTATGCTGCTTCTTAGCTCTTGCCAAGGCTTTATGTAAAATTCTTTTCATCTCTGGCCTCCCTGCCTGCCGGCAGGCAGGCTTTTGAAAACTGGTTTATAAACAAAAAACCCTAAAAAGGCTAATTTAGGGTTTTTCCCCTACTTGGCAACCCCGCTTTCCTCATCTCAGGAGGATCGGAAGCTTTGCGCCCCAGCATTACTACTGGTTTACCCTTATCATTAGGTGATGCAAAATACCAAATTGTCAAAATGTCAATTTACATAAAGAATGTAACATATTCCTGGCAGATTGTCAAGGTAGCACAAAAACCAGCATTTATCAGGATAGCTTCTTAATTAAGTCTTTGGCAACCTTTTCGCCCGCAAGAAGCATCCCTCCGAATATCGGACCCATCCGCGGGCCGCCAAAAACCGCATTTGCGCACATACCACAGGCATATAAACCCGGACAAACTGCCTTTGAATTCTTGACAATGATTTCCTCTCCTGCCTCTGCCCACATCGATTCTTCTCCCATTGTCTTTCCGGTCTTAGTATTCAGCCTTATACCAGATTTTCTTTCAATTATACGCGCTACTTCCGCGGGATGACCTGTCGCATCAACAACTACTTTAGCGCGCATAGTAATCGGATCAACATGCAGTTTCGCTATTTCAACCGCGCTCCAATTCAATACCAGGCCTTTTACTTCTTTATTGCGCACCATCACATCTTCAACGCTAATCAGGTTAAAAATCTTTAATCCTGCTTTTACCGCTTTGGAGCAAATAGTTGAGACTGCTTCAATAGAATCTGCTAAATAATAACCTGCCTCATAACGCCTGCTTTTAATACCAAATTCATCAAGAATACCCCTAGCCTTCTCCTGAACCACTATTTCATTAAACATAATCCCGCCACCCCACATACCACCGCCTACAGAAAGTTTCCTTTCAAAAAGCACTACTTTCTTGCCGGCCTTAGCCAGATAATACCCACAGACCATACCAGCAGGTCCTGCTCCAACTATAGCCACATCCACATCAAGAGCATCTACTAACTTTTTGTTGTATGATTCAATGATCGCCCTGGAAATCTTAATCTCATCCAAATGCATAATTCCTCCTTTTTATATCTAAAACATTGTCAATGATAAATTGAAAATAAAAAACCCTTATGCCAGATGCATAAGGGTCATAAATACCATCCACCTCCTTCCCTCCGCTGGCATTATCCAGATCAGGTTCATTAAGGGTAATCCGCTTATTACGCGGAACTCTCAGGCCGGTTAACCGACCTCCCCTATTTTGTTTATATTAAAACACTATTTAAAATAATCGTCAATAAAAATATTTTTATAACAGACTAACCGAAAAATTTATCACCCTTGGCCCAATTCTCGCCACTTACTTCATCAATAACCAGATAGAGGCTCTCCTTAGGTTTCCCGGCGACCTTTAACAAAGTATCGGAAAATTCTTTAGCAATTTTTTCTTTTTGATCCTTACTCAACTTTCCCACTAACTTCAAATTAATATAAGGCATATCCTCTCCCTTAAATTTAGGTTCTATTTTGAGATTAAAAATATCCCTGTTTGCGCAAACAAATTCGGTAAAAATAAGGCCTTTCTTGTCTGCCCGATACAAACGCTACGCTCAATATTGATCCCTTTTAAATGGCAGTAATTCTTAAAATCAGATATGCTCAAGAAATGTAAGTTTGGCGTATCAAACCATTGATAAGGAAGCGCCCCGGTTACCGGGGTCCTTCCCTGAAAAAACATCTGCAACCTTGACTTATAATGCGCAAAATTAGGAAAACCGACAATTACCTTCTTTCCCACCCGCAGGGCATCGATAAGCACCTTATCCACATGAAGTATCTGTTGCAGGCTTTGATTAAGCACCACATAATCAAATGACTTATCCTTAAACTCTGCCAGGCCGCTGTCAACATCGCCGTGAAAAACATTTAACCCCTTAGCTACGCACTTATAAATCGCCTGTTCGTCAATTTCAATACCCTGGACATGAGCATTTTTCTCTTTAATCAAAAGATACAAAAGGTCACCGTTACCGCATCCTAAATCCAAAACAGTAGATTGCGGCTTCACTAAATCCAGAATCACCTCATGATCCAATTGAATATCTTTACGCGCCATAATCACCAGTCACCTCATAAGCATAAAATATTTTCTTAAGGAAATGCTTGAGCAAATGCGTTTCCTCTTCTACCTCTAATAGAAACGCGTCATGCCCATAAGTTGAATCGATTTCACAGTAAGTTGTCTCAACTCCGGCGAGCTTGCAAGCTTTAACTATTTCCTTTGACTGATATGCCGGATAAAGCCAATCAGATTTAAAAGAAATAACCAGGACCTTTACTTTGGTGCCCTGCAAGACCTCTTCAAAACGCTCCCCTTTTGAGGCATCAAAATTATCCATAGCCTTGGTTATATAAAGATAGGAGTTAGCGTCAAAGCGTTTTACGAAATTATCCCCGCGGTAACGCAAATATCCCTCTACTTCAAAATCAGCGGTAAATTTAAATGGCTCTCCCGCATCTTTCTTAGCCCGGCCGAATTTCTCCGCCATTGACTTATCGCTCATATATGTAATATGGCCAATCATCCTGGCTACTGCCAAACCTTTAGAAGGAAGCGGGCCTTCATAATAATTTCCCGATTTCCAATGGCTATCTGCCATAATCGCCTGCCTGCCCACTTCGTTAAAAGCAATCTGCTGCGGCGAATGTTTAATGGTTGTGGCAATTGGCACCGCGCTAAGAATATTCTGCGGATAATTGACCAGCCAGGATAAAACCTGCTGCCCCCCCATTGAACCCCCGACCCCTGCCAGCAAC
>JALNZI010000158.1 GCA_023229385.1 Candidatus Omnitrophota bacterium
GGTTAAAGGAGAATACAGGAATTCTTTTAAAGTAACATATGCTAAATCTAAATCAATTTCTGTTGAGTTGGAACCGCTGGAATTTGTATCATTCTGTCCATTCCAGATCCTTTCATTGAGCAGTCTTACTGTAGCTGTTACATTATCAGTAAGATCAGCATCAACACGCACTCTGGTCTGTGTCATGATGAAATTCTGTTTCAGGACGCTTTTGTCGTCAAGGTTAGTATTTGACAGTCCAAAATGACGTCTTGCAACACCACTCATGGTAATATCGCCACTTACCTTCACGTTCTGCACTTCGGCGTAGGCAGGGCTAAATGCTAACCCGGCTACCAAAGCAAGCGCTAA
Organism: Candidatus Omnitrophota bacterium; assembly: GCA_023229385.1. GTDB lineage: Bacteria > Omnitrophota > Gorgyraeia > Gygaellales > Profunditerraquicolaceae > UBA6249. The sequence goes on from JALNZI010000158.1 coordinate 352, forward strand.
TACTGCTATCAAGCGTTTACTCATTTTCTTACTCCTCCTTTTTTGTTAACTGTGATAGATATATGCTTAACCAGGCGAATAAATGTTATTGCCTAGGATAATTTCTCCAAGTTACTTATAAATATTCTCATACAACTCTTTAATTGTCAAGAGTTTTTTACCCCGCTTATTTTACCGGGGCTTTAGACCTTTTAGAGACTGCCTGGGATTTCGGCCCCAAGGAAATGGTCATGATAATAGTGCTTCCTTTTGGCTCTAAATTAATAATACAACTCTCGTTTTCCCTCTCAAAATTCAAGAGCCTTTGCCCGTATTCAACTATATTTACCAGGCTCCAGTTGTACATAGCCATCTGTTCTTTGTAAAAGTAAACTACCTGGTCAGGTGTATTTTTACCCTGGTATTTTAATACGCCTACGCGTACGCCGGAGCTTTCAAAGGCATATGACTGAGCGGGCAGGTTTTTAAAACCAACCGGGACCGGAATATCGCTGAATTTCAAAATTGACTGCGGTTCCAGCACTCCCGGGTTTCCGGATTTTGCGTCGTTGTTGCCCGATAAACTGGCGCACCCGATAAGAGCAGTGGTTAGGATACAGAATGTAATAGATAAGAAGAACAGTTTTGCAAGTTTCATCTTGCCTCCTTTTTGGCTAAAAAAGTTTTAAGATCATTATAAATATTATCAATTTCAGCTTGAGTTAAACCTGAGTCCAGCCCTACTTTAATCAATTCTGCCGGTGAAATAATATCTTCCGGGGTATGGCTGTCATTGTTTAAGATCAGCTTAGCTCCGAATTTCTTTGCCTGTTTTACTACGTGGGCATTAGTCTGGCTGTGTCCTCGCCTGCTGGTAACTTCTAAGAAAATTCCGCGTTCTTTTGCAAGTTGTGCGTCTTCATCGGAAATTAATCCCGGGTGGGCCAGGATATCAATATCCGCCATTAAGGCCAGGTGATTGGTATTTTTTGCTACCGGTTCAACTGGAGTTTCTCCGTGAGCAATAACGATCTTAATCCCTTCTTTTCTGGCTAAACTGGCCAGTGGTTTAAATTGTTCCGGAGGAAGATGGGTTAGTTCAATTCCCGGCAATACCTTGATTTGGGAATTTTTAGGCCAACGCCTGCAGAATTCAACGATTGCCTTGGCCGCCTGTTTGATATTGCTGTAGTCGGCGTGATCGGTTATCGCGATTACCTTATAACCTTTGTCCTGGTAACGCACCGCTACTTCCGAAGGAAGCAGGTCTCCGTCACTTAAAAATGTGTGTGCGTGTAGGTTATACATAAGATTTAAGTGCGCCTGGCAGGAATCGAACCTGCCGCACGCAGTTTAGGAAACTGCTGCTCTATCCTTATGAGCTACAGGCGCAATATTTAATTTACACCCTGCCGCGGGCTTATTCTCCGTGCAGTTTAACTAAAGAATGCAGCGGGTACTCTTTTAATTTATCCCTGCCATGCAAGTCAACCAGTTCAATAACAAACCCTATGCCCATGATTTTACCTTGCAGTTGTTTTACCAGGTCGGCTACCGCTTTAATTGTGCCGCCGGTAGCTAAAAGATCGTCAATGATTAAAACTTTTTCCCCCCTGGTTATGGCATCCTGATGTATTTCCAGGGTATCTGTGCCGTATTCCAGTTCATAGGTTGTGGAAATTGTTTTGTAAGGAAGTTTCCCTTTTTTGCGCACCGGGATAAAACCCGCTCCGATTTTATGGGCAACCGCCGCGCCAAAGATAAAACCGCGCGCTTCTACCCCGACAACCTTATCAATTTTCTTACCCTTATATTTCTTGACCAGTAAATCGACGGATTTTTTAAACGCGGATTTATTCTGGATTAAGGTGGTTACATCATAGAAAATAATTCCCGGTTTGGGAAAATCAGGAATATGTCTTATGGATTTTTCTAAAAGCGAATCATTTTTCATAGTTCTTTCTCCTGCCCGATAACAAACTTCTTCAATTTTCTTAAGGCCGTCTCTTCGATCTGGCGGATTCTTTCCCGCGAAACACCCATTTTTTTGGCAACCTCCGCTAATGTCTGCGGCTTTGCATGGCTTAAGCCAAAACGCAAGTCCAGGATTTCCCGCTCTCTTTCGGACATAACTTCTAAAAGATTATCTACTCTTTCACGGTCAAGGAAATGTTCGATTTCGGCATCCGGGGGAGTAGCGTTTTTATCTTCCACTAATTCCGACATCTGGTTATCATTGTCTTCGCCGATAGGTGCTTCTAATGATGAGGTCGTGCTGGACATCCAGAAGTTTATTTTTCCGGTTTTTTCAGACGATAGTTTTAACTTTTTGGCGATTTCAGCGTCGGTAGGGATACGTTTTAATTTTTGGCTTAACCGTTCCTTGCATTTTTTCCACTTGGCAATTAAATCATTCATATAAACAGGCACGCGGATCATTTTACCCTGTTCGCTGATCGAGCGGGTTATCCCCTGTTTGATCCACCAGGCAGCGTAAGTTGAAAAGCGGAATCCTTTGCGATGGTCAAATTTTTCCACTGCCTTCATCAGGCCGAGGTTCCCCTCTTCAATTAAATCCAGGAATGGGGTTCCCAGGCGCATATACCTTTTGGCGATGTTGATCACCAGGCGCAGGTTTGCGCGGATCATTTCTTTACGGGCTACTTCATCTCCGCGGCGGATGCGTTTATTTAATTCAACTTCCTGCTTGGCGGTTAAAAGCGGGATCTGCCGGACTTCTTTAAGGTATGTTTTTAACGCTTCCATATTTTTTATTGGGGATGGTTCTCTTAAAAAAGAGAACCATCCCGGATTTACCGTTATTTCTTTAACGCAGCCTGTGCTGCGGCTAATTTCGCAATCGGCACCCTGAATGGCGAGCAGCTGACATAATCCATGCCTACATTATGGCAGAATTCCACGGATTTAGGTTCTCCGCCGTGCTCTCCGCAAATACCGACC
>JALNZI010000028.1 GCA_023229385.1 Candidatus Omnitrophota bacterium
TCCCTGGCAAAACCTTGTTTATATAAAGCATAGCTGAACATTACGGCCATATGGCTGAAAACCGCCCCATTCTCTTTATCCCCATAAGAAAAAGAAAAAGCCCGGCCCAGATCAAGCTGTTCCTGTTTGAAATCAGTATTCAGGTGCACACCGCCGGTATTTTTATCCAGCAAATATTTATTTACGTTTTCTAATATTTTACGCACCTGCCAAGGCTCAGGAATACCCGCCATTATAGTAAAGACCTGCGCAGTCAAGGTCATTTGCGTATGGCTTCCTTTCCTGCCCTCCAGGCGCTTCTTACGATTATCATAATAACCGTTAAAAAAACCTTCCCGGAGGTATTCTGTCGAACGGATATGCTGTTTTATCCAGGCAGATTTAGCCTTAAGATCACTGGTAATCCGCGAAAGGTCCAAGGTAACTTTTTTCCCGGATACGGAAACAGCGGTTTTAGAAAAATACTTATCTAAAAGTTTATGCTTAGAAGAAACACTTGCATAATCAATCTTGGTAAATAAAACCTCAAGCTCTTCGGCTAACTCTATATTCTTTTTGCCGGTTTTAAGCAGGATTTCAGCAAGCATCTCCAGGTTCTCTGCGTACATAGCGCTAAAAGCCACGCTTTCCCCGTTTTCTTTGGCCATATCCAGGCCATCATTCCAATCCGCTCCTTCAAGGCGGATATGATTGTGGCTACCGACGTTAAAGAACTGCACCAGGTTTTGCACCAGAAGATGTTCAATAAGCGAACCCGAATAAACCTTTCCCTGACTGGTTTTTAATTTATTGCCGTAAGCAGGCGTCCAATTGCGGTCAATATCTCGGGTGCGTTTTATTTCATGATTATAAAAATAAGTTGCCTTCTCAAATAATATATTCAGATCCCCGGTTTCATGAATATACAAATCCAGGGTTAAGAGCGGCCAGCTGCCGTGGTCCATCCACACCCGGCTGATATTATTGCGGTCGGCAATAAATTCTCCCGGAGCCTTACCGATAATAGTAGCATTGGAGCCGTCAATTTTAACTCCGCAGAAATTATTAATCAGTAAAGGCCTTACTTTTTCCGGATCATTAAGGATAAGACTTAAACAATCCTGCCATAGATCACGCCAACCGCGGCCGCCTTTACCATAATCAAAATCCGGCAGGAAAGAACAACCAAAGATCCTTCTTAATGTCGGCTGGATATTTACCCAGCGCAGCCAATTATCAAAATCGCTATCTGCTGTTGCAATATCTATCTTGCGGCTTAAATTGCTCCAGTGTTCTTTAGTTTCCTGCAGGGCATGCGCAACTTTATCCGGGTGGTTAAATTTAGAAACCAGTTTTGTAATTTGGCCGGGTTGGCTGGTTATCCCCATAATCAGCGTATATGTCTTTGACTGCTTAGGCTGAAGAGAAATCCTCTTAAAACTTAACCCTCCCATAACCTCTTTGCCCTGGATATTACCTGGCTTGCCGGTTATGCTTTTAAATACTGCCTCCGGTTCCTCCAAATCTCCTGAATCGCCACAAAACCCATCCTGAGTCGGATAAATCCTCTCGGGAGGAGAAAATTTCTCATCCCAGCCCAGGACAAAATAATTATCCTTATTCGAATGATGTCCGGATTCATCAAATGATAAAGTCGGCTTAGAAATTACCCCGAATTTATGCGGGATAATCCTCTGCAAAAGACTGGTTACCTGGCGATGATCACGGATATTATTAGCCCCGCGGTTATACATAGGAATAGCAGCTGTGGGGATAAAGCTTAACGATTTAGCGGAAATGTTAGTAAGCCTGACCTGCATTATTTCAACAGGCTCATCCGTGGCCGGGACAAAAGAAAGTATCTCGGCATTAATGCCGATTGCCTTATTTTGACGGGTTATTTTCTGCCAAAGCAGGCCGGCCTCTAAACTGAACTTATCCTGGCGGATAGTGCGGGAATCCTTAGAAACACCGGTGGCTGACCATATTTTACGCGGGTTAATATAAACCCAGAAATTACGCGAAGAGCGCAGATTGGTTAAATCAATACGCGAAACAGGAGCCAGGAGAAAAGAGTTTTGTCCGTTTTTAATATCCCCGTGCAAATCCGGAGTAATCGAAGACATGATGCTGTTATTACCCAGGGGAAAATATAAATTCCTGATTCTATCCGCGCAAGATGAAGAAAAACTGCCTGAATTATCCGTAAAGGACCAAAGCTTTTCCATAGATGATTAAATTAACATAAGCATAGGCCATATTCAAGTAAAACTCTATACCTGCGCCAACTTCTTACCGAAGATAAAAAGCGGGGCATCTTTATGTAAGATATACCTGAAATACGACCTCCTGCCTTCATACAAAAGCTGAAATGACTGTTTGGAAAAAAAGTCCGCTCCAGCCCGGGAAAGTGTCGCTAAATGCACACCGGGAACATTTTCTTCCTTAAGATAATCCAGGTAGGCACTGATCAAGGCCTTTCCGATGTGCTTACCGCGAAACTCTTCTTTTATATTAATATGTAAAGTAGCCGGATATTCTTTTGTAAAATCAGGCGTCCGGAGACCGCCACTAATCAGCGCTTTCAAACAATTAAAAATAAAGATGATATTCTTTTTATTGGTAAAAGTTCCGTTTTTTAACGCCTTCCAAAATAAGGGAAAGATTAGCTTATCCCGGAAAACTTTTTCCGCGGTAATTTTATTCTTTGCGCCAATCAGATAACCGGCAATTACCGAATTAACCTCTGCGACAAAACAAGATTCCGGTTCATAATCAGTGAAGTATAAATTAAGGGCATCGCCAATAACTTCCCTTCCTTCAAAGAATAACCCGGCTGACTGGCCCATAAAAGCAGTGTCATGGCTGATCGACCTGACCTCATCCCTGTCCCTGCTCTCGAATTTCCGGATAACCAGGTTAAAGGTTTCCAGCATGTTTTCTCCTCGTCATTAACCTCTTGGCCACAAAGAAAACAATGAAATAAAAAATTACCGCGCAAATAATCCCCAGGACTACACTGCCCAGGAAAAGCGGTTGATAAAAGGAGCAGATTTTTTGGAAGGTTATATTTTTAAATACCGACCAGCTTAAAGGTTCAAATCTCCCCTTGAAAATGAACCTGCCAATTTCATAACCCGCCCAGGTTATGGGAGGAACTGTCGGCGGCAAAGAGATACTCGTCCCCAGAAAAATCGCTATTTTATTGGCCGGGCGTACGAGAATAGCAGCTATAACCACCAGGATAGTATGCAGGCCATAAACCGGCAGGATCCCGATGAAAACTCCTATGGCCACCCCCAGGGCAATCTCATGGGGAGAGTTATTTAACCTGAGCAGACGGACAGCAAGCTTTTTATATTTCCACTTCAAGGTAATTATCTCCTGTTAGAATATAAGAATTTAACGCAGATTTAGAATACAAATTATTGCCAGGGGGGCGGCAAGAATCAGGAACAGACCCATAAGTTTAGTATTGCGTACTTCCCGGGGCATCGAAATCGGCTCAATGCGCCAGTTGATCTTTTCATAAAACTTTCTTTGAAACTCGATAACCGCTCCCGGCTTAAAAAACATTACTAAGCCGGCGGTCACGGCTAAAAAGTAAACCAATATTGAAATTGGGCAAAAAATATTTCCGGGCACGCGGAGAACCTTAAACTCCTGGTTGCTGCGTATTGATTTTTAAAGAGACCTTGATATAGCTTATAAGGTAATCTATGATCTCCGGAGGCAGGTCTACAAATTCCACCCCTACCTCAAATTCATCGCCATAAGGCATCTGCTTAATCCACATACACCTGACCAATGTCTCAAAGCTAAATAAAGTCCGGGGGAAAGAAATCCTGATCCTCAGGCGGGTATCTTTGGGGATAAATTCGTGCGTGAAAAACCTTATGCCTCCCTGGCTGATATCTTTTGTGAGATATTGCTTTGTTGTGTCCGTCGGAAGAATCTCATAAGCTATTTGCAGGCTTTCAGGAACCCTGGCATATCTTCTTCTCTCTTGCATTACGCTAATCCCCTCCTTCGTTGAATACGTTAACCTATAAGGTTATACCAAATATCAAACAAACAGGTTGTTGATCTCCGAGGCCCTAAAGACCTCCCAACCCAAATCCCGGTTAACAATGGTAAAACGATGATAAGCAATAATATTTAAAATATTGGGCGTATCAATGCTATCCAAAGAATAAGTACAAATCGCCTTGATCTTCATTCGCTCGATAATATTATTGACTTCTTTCTCGTATAAGTTCATTTTAAAGACATAGGCGTTGAAAAGATCAGTCCCGTCTCCAGCAACCCGGATACCGGAAAATTCCTGGCCTAAAACCTCTTTTTCCCTTTTAATCCACCAATCAATCATATTTAAGGCGCTGAAAACCCCGTCCTGGATATAATAATCGCGGTAATTCCTGATTTCAATTTGTCCTCTGTTAATATAATATTCCAGGTTGCCTATCTCTTTATTCAAAACAAGTTTGGCTGTTTCAACTTCCAATGCATCCGGCAGGGCCCATACGCAAAACTCATTATTTTCTAAACCGGCCTTAAAATATGGGGTCAGGCCAGAGGTCAGTTCATCCCTGCCCTTATAAAACATGCACATATGGCTTCCCCAGGCGGCATTATATATAAGATCAGTCTGCATAGTTATGCCCCCCTATTTCAGCATTCCGAAAAAATATGCATCAATAAAATACATTATCTAACTTTTAAAATTGAAGTCAACCTTTTTATCGGCAAATTAACTTACAAGATGCTAGCTTATTCCTTTAATTTTCTAACCGCCCAGCTTATAAAACGAATAAGTAATAAAATAAGATAGGCAATAGCTAATTTCAAAATGAATAACCGGCCGATAAAATAACTATATATTTTAGATATATATACCTGATTGGAGTTTATGTATTTTGAGCTCTTTAAGGGAGATTGAATATTTGCCGTCCTTATAAATTCCCTAATACGTTTATCGACAAGTTTTTGCGAAGGGTTATGGGCTTGAGCAAGAAATCGATTATAATTGGAGTCATTGCGAATCTCAGGATTTATACTGATAGAGTATATTTCTCCGTTAGCAAATTCCAATCTGTATTTAGGTAATCCCACCGGGACATTCTGAAGAATAAGGAGGGAAAAATACAAAATTACGGCCAATCCCAGGATAATCAATCCTTCTTTCGCTATTATCCGCTTGAAACTTTTCATCTTAACTTCCCCTTTTTCTCCTCTAGCTGATTCTGATAATTATTATAACCCCGGAATATCCCTAAAACAACAAAAAACCCGCCAGTTTATTAGCGGGTTAATTGGTTGCGGGGATGCGATTTGAACGCATGACCTCAAGGTTATGAGCCTTGCGAGCTACCAGGCTGCTCCACCCCGCGAAATTGAGCACCATAAATATTTTATCTAGCGAAATCCTTGATTGAACGACAGCGAAATCAAGGATAAAAGCACCATAAATTTTTTATCGCTTCTTATCCGAGAAAATCTTAACCGGGATTTCGCCTTTTCTGACTACGCCCATCTTATCCCGGGCCATTTTCTCTTGATAAACCGGGTCATTCTCGACCCGTCTAAGTTCCTGCTGTAAAAGATAATTCTCAACGGCCATCTTGCGGAAACTATGCTCTAACTGACGGTTCTTGGCCCTCAAAGACTGCAATTTAATATAACCCGGCAGAAACAAAGCTAAAAGTAAAACCGCGAAACCAAAAAGCCAAAAGGCCTTCCTTAACGTAGAGAGCATCTGTTTTTCCAGGATGTCCCCGCATAAACCGCTCTTTTACCTAACTCTTCTTCAATTCTCAAAAGCTCGTTGTATTTACAGATCCTGTCGGTGCGGGATAAAGAGCCGGTTTTGATCTGCCCCACGCCGCTGGCTACCGCCAGGTGCGCGATAGTCGTATCCTCTGTTTCTCCGGAACGATGCGAGATTACGGCGTTATATTTATTCTTTTTGGCTATGGCAATAGCCTCAAGAGTCTCTGAAAGAGAACCAATCTGATTTACTTTTATCAGTATAGCATTAGCTATTTTTTCCGCAATCCCTTTTTTGAATATCTTGGGGTTAGTAACAAAGGTGTCATCCCCTACCAACTGAACCCTGCCTCCCAGTTTTTGAGTCATCTGGGCCCAACCGCTCCAATCATGCTCGGAAAGACCATCCTCGATAGAAAGAATGGGATAACGGCTAAGCCACCCTTCGTAAATAGCAATGAGGTCCGCATAAGACTTCTCTGAACCCTCAAAGGTATATTTACCATCCTTGCAAAAAGAACTGGCGGCACAATCCAAAGCCAAAGAGACATCCTTGCCCGGGATATAACCTGCCTTTTTAATCGCCTCAATAATTAAACCTAAAGCCTCTTCGTTAGAATTAAGGCTGGGGGCAAAACCACCTTCGTCACCCACGGAAGTAGAAAGTTTTTTAGATTTTAAAAGCGCCTTAAGATTATGGAATACTTCTGTAGCCATGCGCAGGGATTCTGAAAAATTCTTGCCTCCAATAGGCATAATCATAAATTCCTGGATATCCAGGTTGTTATCTGCGTGCATCCCGCCGTTTAAGATGTTCATTAAAGGTACCGGCAGGATATTTGCCTTGGGCCCGCCTAAGAATTTATAAAGCGGCTGTTTTTTTGCCAATGCCGCTGCTTTAGCCACTGCCATCGAAACCCCCAGGATGGCATTAGCCCCAAGGTTGGATTTAAACTCTGTCCCGTCCAGCTTAATTAAAAGCTTATCAATCTTGGCGAAATCCGCTGTCTTTCCGCAAATAGCGGAATTAATTATGGTATTAACATTGGCAACTGCCTTTAACACGCCTTTACCTAAATACCTGCTTTTATCGCCATCCCTTAACTCCAGGGCTTCATTATCTCCGGTAGAAGCTCCCGAGGGAACCGCCGCGCGGCCTAAAATTCCGTTGGTTAAAATACAATCCACTTCAACCGTAGGATTACCGCGGGAATCCAGGATCTCCCGAGCTAAAACTTTCTTGATTTTTGCCATTTTTTTCTCCTTACCCAGAAAGGGCATACCGGCCACTTCCGTTCAGGCCGGTTGCTAGCCCACCAAGGGTGTTAAGTTAAGAAATTTAAAACAACTTCATAATTATACACGCAAAAATTATCAAGTCAAGGGAATCATACTAAACTAACCTGCCCTATCTCGTAAAATGTATCAAAATTTCATTAAAAATTTTGATACACTCGATGGGATTAATTCGTACATTGTTTTACTCGCACTATTGTGCCCATAAATCAAGTACTCATTAAAAAAGGTTTGACTTAAGATAACGGATATGTTATTTTTTATATGTTGCAATAGATACCTAAATAACTGGCGGGAGAAATTATGAATTGGAAAAAAGTCAGATATTACATAAAGCTGCACTGGTTAAAAGCCCTGCTCTTTATTTTCTTAACCGCCCTGTCCGTATCCTTAGTCTTCCTTATTATTACCGGGCTGCGCGCCTGGAATGAATCAGAATCTTATTTAAGACAATCGCAATTAGCCATGATCCCCCTGCAATTATACCTGCAGATTATTATGGCTCTTATTTTCGGCTTCGTATACACCTACCTGATGTATTGGCTCTATTTTAAACGCGGGGCCTCATCATTTTCCCAAACCAGCAAGAAATCTATCGCCGGAGGGGATGTCGGCGTTACCTGGAACGATGTTATCGGTATGGACGAGGCAAAAGAAGAAGCCCTGGAAGTGGTTAAATTAATTACCGACCGTGTCAGCCTCCAGCGTATCGGCGGAAAAATCTTAAAAGGCATCCTTATGCTCGGGCCTCCGGGATGCGGCAAAACCTACCTGGCTAAAGCTATCGCTACAGAAACCAAACTTCCTTTTATTTCGATGTCGGGTTCAGAGTTCGTAGAAATGTTTGTCGGCGTGGGAGCAGGAAGAGTACGTTCCCTGTTTAAAAAAGCGCAACAATTAGCGGAACTGGAAGGCGGCTGTATTATCTTTATCGATGAAATTGACGCGATAGGTGCGCAACGCTCTATGGACCGCGGCTTTGGAGGAACCACTGAACATAATACTACCTTGAATCAGCTGCTGGTCGAATTAGACGGCTTAAAAGATAAAGATTATAATATCATTCTGATCGGCGCAACCAATGCGCCGGAGACTTACCTTGATCAGGCCCTGCTGAGACCGGGAAGATTTGACCGCAAGATAATCGTAGACAAGCCCAACCTTGAAGACCGCGGCAAACTCTTCGCTTATTACTTAAAAAGCGTAAAATATAATACCCAGGATGTAAAGATTGACCGTCTGGCCCGGATTACCGTAGGCCAAAGCCCGGCGGATATTGCCAATATCGTCCGCGAGGCAGCCCTGATTACTGTGCGCAATCAAAATACTTTAATCAGCATGAAAGAAATTGATGAAGCCAGGGAAAGAATCGCCCTGGGCATAAAACGCAGGATTAAGTTAAGCGAAAAGGAAAAATGGCAAACCGCCTATCATGAAAGCGGCCATGCCATTACCACTTACCTGCTTGCTCCTTCTAAAGATGTTTTTAAAATAACGATCACCCCGCGCGGCCCCACCGGAGGGGCAACCTGGATCCCGGAACGAGAAGATACTTTTATTGAAGACTCCAATGAATTGCTTAGTAAAATAAAAATCAGTCTGGGCTCGTACGCTGCCGAAAAAATCAAGTATAATGCGACTACCTCCGGAGTTTACGGGGATTTTTCCAGCGCCATGCACCATGCGCACAATATGGTCTGGGTCTGCGGCATGGGCAAAAGCGGATTTTTAGGCAACTGGGAGATTGTCGATAAAATCTCCGAAGATGTTAAGGCCAAGCTGGATGCCGACGTCCAGGATATATTAAATACCTGCCTTATTGAAGTAACCGCATTACTTAAAAAAGAAGAGCCCCTTATGGATCGGTTAGCCAAAGAGCTTGTAGCAAAAAGTGAACTCAATTACGATGAAATCGAAGCTATCTTCAAAGAGTTTGGCAAGAGCCGGCCTTAAATTAATCCCTTTAATTCTATTTTTATCCGCCTGTACCTCTTCTACTACCCCGTCATTCGTAAAAGAAGATATTTCCAAGGCAGTAAAAGATATTTGTAAAAAGGAATACCAGCTCGATATTATCACCAACCTTACCGGCCGCACGTTTTGGGTGTATATGCCGCTGGAGAATATCGTTACTAAATCCCCGCAGCCGGAAAAATATATCGAAAGATTCCTGGTTGAAGAAAAAAGAAACCGGTTCGATGAAAAGGTTTTAAGAATTAACTACCTGATTAAGCCTGTCCCGGAAACGGAAAAACAACAGGAGATGTCATTAGATAAATCCGTAAATACAAAGATATTTAATATACTCCAGGTTATCCGCAGGGTGCTCTTTAGTATAGATAACCGGCAGGCAAAGAATAACCCTGTCTTCTTTTGTATCATTACCGCAGATACCGCAAACGGCTTTGAACTCAGGCAAATCTTTCATCTCCTGGATCTAAAGAAAATCTCTTACGGCTTTATCTCTCAAACCGAATACCAACACCGCATTGTCCAGGAAACAGAAGTTTCCGGCCAAATCATCGGGGATAAAGAAGGCCGGCATTTAACTTATTCTGATGTAACTTTGGAGGATTTTTTAGCTGGCCAGATTCAAGGCCGGATAAGAATGAAATTTCAGAAACCAGAAGTGGAAAAGAATACGGACATTGACCGGGAGATCGTAAAAATCGTCTCGCTTACCTTGAATACTTACGCATTTAAAGACTTCGCTCTTGTAGAAATGTCTAACCTGGACAGCGGGGCAAAAACCATCCTCAACCAGGCAGCTATTTTCTCCGCCCCTAAAGAATAGAACCGAACCCTTAACTCTTCCCTATTTTTATCTTGCCGCTAAAAAATAATTTAATTGCCTGAGGATAAAGTTTATGCTCTTTACTGTGGATTCTTTTTTCAAGCGAGGTGAGATTGTCTTTAACTTTAATCCCTACTTTTTCCTGTAAGATAACCCGGCCATGGTCCATCTTTTCATCGACAAAATGTACTGTTACTCCGGTAAAAGGCACTTTGTTTTCAAAAGCATCTTTTATGGCATGGCTACCTTTAAAAGCAGGAAGCAATGAAGGATGAATGTTTAAAATGCGATTAGGGTATTTCTTAACAAAGTCCGGGCTGAGCATGCGCATAAATCCAGCCAAAGCAATTAAATCTATCTTATAATACTTTAATCTCTGGATTATCGCCGCCTCAAAATCCTTTCGGCTGGAAAAATCTTGACGGCTGGCTAAGATAACTTTGACTTTCGACTTTTGCGCGCGTTTAAGCACAAAAGCCCCTGGATTATCGCAGACCAAAATCACCGAGCGGGCTTTGATCTTGCCCTGCTTTATTGCCTTAACTATCGCCGAAAAATTACTTCCGTTACCCGAAGCAAACACGGCTAAATTCATTCTCTTATCCTTATGGTTTGAGCAGGACAAACCTTAACGCACTCCTTACAGGATGTGCATTTATGATAATCAATAACCGCTAAATTATCTATCACCTGGATTGCGTCAAACTTACAGGCCTTCTCGCATAACTTACAGGCAATGCAGCCTACGGGACATACTGCTTTTACATCTCTGCCTGAATCATGCGAACTGCAAGCTACATAGACGCTGTTCGATACGGATACCAGCGAAAACAATTTCTTTGGGCAGGCCAATACACATTTATTACAGGAACGGCATTTAACTTTATCCACTACCGGCAAACCCTCATCCGACATACTGATTGCCCCAAACGGACAGGCCTTCTGGCAAGTGCCAAAACCAAGGCAGGCAAAGACACAGGCCTTCTGCCCCCCTAAAACCAAGTTTGCCGCAACGCAATCATTAACTCCGTTATATAAGTATTTATCTTTTACCTTTAAACCCCCGTTACAATGCAGGGTGGCGATTTTTTTAGTTTGCTTCTCAAGCGTAAGCCCCATCAGGCGGGCAATCTTTGCTTTAACCTCTTCACTGCAAACCCGGCAGCCGTCCGCGGAGCTTTTTCCGCTAAGCAGGCTCTCCGCAAAACCAAAACATCCGGGATTTCCGCAGGCCCCGCAGTTTGATCCGGGAAGAAGATGCTGCAGTTCTTCTAATTTAGGATCAACTTGGACAGCTAACTTTTTGGAGGCAATAGCTAAACCCACCCCAAACAGCAAACCTAAAAAACCCAGGACTAATACAGCAATCAATATTTCCAAATGATTTACTCCTAAAATTTAAATCCGCTAAAACCCATGAAACTTAAACTTAAAACCGCAGCGATAATAAATGCCAGGGGAAAATCTTTCATTGCCTTTGGGATAGTGCAAAGCTCAAGCCTCTCTCTTATCCCGGACATCAAAAGCATGGCCAGGGTATAACCCAAGCCCACGCATATCCCCTGAAAAACGGAATAGTAAAAACTACCGGCAACCTGCCTGCCGTTTATAAAGAACATATCGATATTTAATACCGCCACCCCTAATACCGCGCAGTTTACGGTAATTAAAGGAAGGTATATACCAAACGCTCTATATAACTGTGGGCTGATCTTTCGAATAACCATCTCAATAAGCTGCACGGAGGTTGCAATAACCAGAATAAAAGAAATGGTGCGCAAATAAGTAAGACCAAACGGCAAGAGCAGAAAACGGTAGACAAGCCAGGTAATCGCCGAAGACATAACAATAACAAACATGACCGCCCCGCTCATCGCCAACGCAGGTTTTGTTTCCTTAGAAATAGCGATAAAGGAGCAAAGCCCTAAGAAACGCGAAAGGATTACGTTATAAATAAATACCGCGGAAATAAATATGGTTAATAATTCCTGCAGGTTCATATTTTCCTATTCTTCAATAAATTAAAAAAACCTAATAATAACCCGATCACCAACAATGCCCCCGAAGGCATGCCAAATATAAATACCGGTTCAAACCCTTTAATCAAGGTATGCCCTAATATCTGGCCTGAGCCTAAAAACTCCCTTATAGCTGAGATAAGAATAAGCGCTAGGGTAAAACCCACACCCATGCCCAAGCCATCAAAAAATGAACGGCTTAAATTATTTTTGCAGGCAAATGCCTCTGCGCGACCCAAAACCATGCAGTTAACAACAATCAGCGGAACGTAAATACCTAAAGCACGATCCAATACCGGGCTGTAGGCTTTCATACACAATTCAATAATCGTAACAAATGTAGCGATAATTACGATATAGCAAGGTATACGAATCTTATCCGGAATAAAATCCCTGACTAATGAGATCATTATACTTGAACCCAAGAGCACAAAAGTAGCGGCGATCCCCATACCAATACCATTAGCTACCGATACAGAAACTGCCAGCGTTGGGCACAAACCCAGGACAAGCACAAAAGTGGGATTTTCTTTAATTATCCCTTTAGCAAATTCTTTAATTAAGTTCTTCATTTTGAGCCGTAAATCCTGTTTTTTGTATAACGATCAATAAAGGGAGTTGCCGCATTCATCATTAATATGGCATATGATACACCTTCCGGATATCCGCCCCAAAGCCGGATAATTGCCGTAAGCAAGCCGCAGCCTACGCCAAAGATAATTTGTCCTTTGGAAGTTAAGGGCGTAGCCACATAATCAGTAGCCATAAAAAATGCCCCCAGGATCAAACCTCCGCTTAATATATGAAATAGCCAATCACCATGAAATAATTGTTTAGCCCCGAATATATAGGTAAAGATAGCTGTGGTAAGAATATAGGCTGCGGGAATATGCCAGGAGATATACCCTTTATACAACAAAATCGCAGCACCGATTAATAATGCTAATATACAAACTTCGCCGATACAGCCTCCGCGCTTACCTAAGAATAAATCCAGATAAGAAATATGCTCCAGGATCTTTCCTTCTTTAAGCGCAGCCAAAGGAGTAGCCGAGGTTATCGCATCATAGCTCAACGGCTTAACAAAGGTAGTCATATATTTCGGCCAGGAGGCCATAAGGAATACCCTGCCGACGAGAGCCGGATTAAAAATATTCTGGCCTAAGCCGCCAAAAACCTGGTTACCAATAGCGATAGAAAACACCGCGCCAATTATCGGCAGCCACAAAGGAACATTAGCTGGAAGATTGTATGCCAGCAATATACCGGTAATTACCGCTGAGCCGTCCATAATCGTAATTTTCTTTTTAGTCCAAACCTCAAATACAGCTTCGGTTAACACCGCAGCAATAACCGCAACTAAAGTGACCCAAAGCGCATCTAAGCCGAATATGATTACCCCGGCAACCCCGGCGGGTATAATACTAAGTACAACTGTCCACATGATCCGGGGAACAGATTCCTGTTTATGAATATGCGGAGAACCGGAAACTATAAGATTATTTTTCATTTTTTATTAATTCTTTTAACTCTTGCGCCCTTTTAACTACTGAATCCACTACCGCCCGGCTGGAAATCGTTGCCCCGGCAATTGCCTGTACTCCCGATAAGTTCAACGCATCCTGGTTATTAAACTGGCTGGTAAAACTATCTTCCGTAACACGCATACCTAAACCCGGAGTTTCATTTAAAGATACGACCTTTATAGCGTTTATTTTTCCATCCGGAAGAATTCCCGCTAAAGTTTCAATTACGCTGGAATAACCCTTACCGCTGGCTTTAAAAACA
>JALNZI010000159.1 GCA_023229385.1 Candidatus Omnitrophota bacterium
CATTAAGGCGGGAGAGCTTTTCAGTTTTGCCGGAATTGGTATCTCAGATAGCGTGAATGTTAAGTATTATGATGATCCGGATGATTTTGGACCTTTGGTGGCGGCAGGGATTACGGTTATTTCGAATTAAAAACGTATTCATTGGGGAATATTCTTGACATAACTGCTTAGTTATGTTAAAGTTAGTAACAATACAAAAAAGGAGGCAGATATGAGTAGTTGGCAAGTTGTGTTACTTGAGCCAGCCAGAAGCGTGCTTACACAGATCAGCCAGTTTATGGTTAACGTGCTTTTAGTTATCGTTATCCTGTTAATTGGTTGGTTGCTTTCTAAGTTGCTTAGGGCTGTCGTAACTAAGGCTTTAGGGGTGATAAAACTTGATGCGCTCTCCAGCCGCATTGAACTGGACAAGATACTTGATAAGGGCGGGATTACTTATTCGCTTTCCGAGCTAATCGGGGTAATCTGTTATTGGTTTGGGCTTTTGATTACTTTTATGGTCGCGATTAATGCCATTGGCCTGACTATAGCCGCGGAATTATTAAACAAAGTTGTTCTTTATATCCCTAATGTTATTGCCGGGATATTTATTTTAATCATTGGTATGTTTGCCGCTACCGCTTTAAAGAACATTGTGAAGACCGCCGCTAACAATGCCGGCCTTAGCCAGGGTAAATTGCTTGGGCAGGTTGTTGAAGTTGTGGTGATGATCTTTACGATATTTGTCGGTTTGGAGCAGCTGAATATCGGCATACGTGTTACTGAGCTTACCGTGGGTATCGTGTTAGGTTCATTCGGTTTGGCTCTGGCTCTGGCTTTCGGCCTTGGTTGCAGGGAAATAGCCGGAAAGTTTGTTGCTGAATTGGTGGAAAGACTTAAGAAGAAGTAATGCCGATTCATTTTTGCTAACCATTAAGCCCCGCATCGTACTGGTGCGGGGCTTAATTTTTCCCGGAAGAATTCAGAATTATGCTCAAACAGAAAATAGGGGTGTTTGTTTTAGGATCTATCGCGGCAATAGTCTGTCTTGAACTTTTATTACGGGTTTTTGGTGTTGGCTACTTATTGTATCGAAGAGGGTTCCCGGGCGGCCTTAAAGATAACCCGGCTGTTTATAAGATTTTATGTTTAGGCGATTCTTTTACCCTGGGAGTTGGTGCGGGTAAGGATGAGGATTATCCCGCTCAATTAGGGGGTATGCTTAAAGAAAGCGGGCTAAGAAAATTTGCAGTAATCAACGAAGGGGTGGGAGGCCAGAATTCTTCCGAATTGCTCTATTCTTTAGATAAAAAATTGGATAAATATAAGCCTGATATGGTTGTTTTGATGATGGGGATGATTGATGGACATAATACGCATTTACATAATTGGGCGTTAGGGCAAAGAGGATGGCCGGCAAAATTATCTTCCTGGTTTACAGGTTTAAGGATTTATAAATTATTTAATTATGTTGGATTATCATTTGAAAGATTGCGCAATATTCAGGATATAAAACAAGAGGCTGGCCTTACTAAAGCAGAAGCCGTTAAATTTAGGCCTCCGGTTAGCACTTCAAAGCAAAAAGCGGATTCAATAGTAAATGAAGCAAGAAGGCTGTATCGAGACGGTCAAAATGAGCCGGCGGCCGAGATGCTTATAGGGGCAAGCAATCAGGAAAACGTCTGGGAGTATCTTGGTATAGCTAAAGAATATAAGGCCTACGAAACAGAAGAACGGATTATAAAGAAAGTATTAAGTGCGGATGCGCAGGAGCAGAATGAATGGTTGCGTTTTACCTTAGCTAAAATTTATTTAATGCAAAATAAATTTTATGCTGCCGAGAAGGTTTTTAAATCTATTCTTGAAAATAATCCGGACAATAATTATATAAGGTTTGATCTTGCCTGCTTGTATATGAGCTTAAATAGGTACGATAATGCGGAGGAGCTGCTCAAAGATTCAATCAGGATCCATGGAAAATCACCGCGAGCGGAAAAGTTGCTTGCTTATTGTTATGAGGCTCAAGGTAAGACGATAGAAGCAGGTGCTTTGCACAAGGATGCCCATTCTTATCGAAAGGTAACTGACCTTAATTTTTCGGCAATCAAAAATAAAATTTTAGCCAGAAATATAAAGTTAGTTATTATGAGTTATCCGCAAGGTAATTATGTATCCGAGAGCCTTATGCAGGGACTTGCTGTTATTGACAATATGAAAAGCTTCAGCGGTTTTCCAGTTTTTGAAAAAAATAGATTATTTTCGGCTGACGATAATCACTGTAACGGGCAAGGATACAAGCTTATTGCCGGGAATCTGTTTAATTATATTTCCGGCAGCGGAGATTTTTAAATCATGAATAAGAAGATTTACATCAAGACTTATGGTTGGCCGGTGGCAGGATTATAGTAATGCGATGAGGAGCTTGGCCGAAGCGGTGGTTGGGGCGTTGTGAAACGTGAGTTTTAAATTGATTTTGGCAAAGGATGTGAGATATGAAAGTTCGAGAAAGCGGAATGCCCGAACGCGAAATGTGGGAGGAATTCTTTAGCCCCGAAAAGATTCTGACCACGCTTGGGTTAGATAGCCAAACAGGTGATGTGGCGGAGTTCGGTTGTGGCTACGGCACATTCACAATTCCGGCCGCCAGAATCATAAAAGGCAAAATTTATGCGCTGGATCTCGAGCCAGACATGATCCACATGACTGATGACGAAGCCAAAAAGCAAGGGTTGAGCAACGTGCAAACGGTACAGCGTGATTTCATGGCTGATGGCTCCGGGTTGCCGGATGAAAGCGTGGATTATGCGATGCACTTCAATATCCTTCATCTTGAGAATCCGATGGTTCTTATTAATGAGGCGAAGCGGATTTTGAGGGGAGACGGCAAGCTTGGAATTATCCATTGGAACTACGACCCGAAGACGCCGCGCGGGCCTTCGATGGATATTCGGCCTAAGCCGGAGGATTGCATTAAATGGGCTGAAAGCGCCGGGTTTGGAGGAACTGTCCGGCATGATTTGAAGCCATATCACTATGGGATTGTTTTAATCAAAAAGGGGGATGCAAAATGAAGATAGGAGTCATAATTTCTAGCAATGACGCAGAGACGTCTTGGAATGCGCTTCGTTATGCGAACTTCGCACTTGGCCAGAAGGATGAGGTCAAGGTGTTCTTGACCGGCAAAGGTGTGGAATATCAGAAAATAAGCACCGATAAATTCAATACCGTTGAGCAGGCGGAGAAGTTTTTGCAGGGAGGCGGCAAGATCCTTGCTTGCGGC
>JALNZI010000160.1 GCA_023229385.1 Candidatus Omnitrophota bacterium
AATCATTTATTCTCCGTTTCTATTGATAAAATGACAAATGCATAATTAAATCATAATAGAATAAAATCTATCTCCCGTCAAGGATTTTTCTCGTCGGAACTAAGAAATATCAGTAACGCATCCTGACGAGCATTTCCTCCTCACAGCATTATTGATTATATCTGCATATAGGTATTTGATAGCTTTCGCAGCGAATGTCGATTTTAGCCAATGGAGCTTGAGTGTTGAGGGTATCCCCGTGGAGCGAAGCGACAAAACGGGGACGGCGAAGCTGTTTGAGCGTTATTTGTTAGAACAAATACCGCGAGTTCTGCAGCCGCCGAAATACGAAAGATCATTGGCGTTAAGAAATCGACCTGAGCGAGAAAACTAGCAGATACTTATATGCTATATAAACAAAAAATCCCGCTTTCCAGCGGGATCGTTTGCGAAAATTATTTTTATATAAAGGAGTGTTCCTCCTACCTCTTAGTCCACTGGAAGCGTTTACGCGCGCCCTTTAAGCCGTATTTCTTACGCTCCTTCATCCGCGGATCACGCGTTAAATATCCGTTTTTACGGAAGATATCCTTAAAGTTAGAATCCGCGATTAAAAGTGCCCTGGCAATACCTAAACGCAAGGCGCCTGCCTGGCCGGTTAAACCGCCGCCATTAAGCCTGGCGATAATATTAAATTTAGCTGCGCTCTCCGTAATTGCCAAAGGCTGTTTAGCGATGATCCGGTCAGTTTCGCGCAAAAAATATTTCTCAAAAGGACGGCCGTTAATCGTAATCTGGCCATTGCCGGATTCCATACGCACCCTGGCGGTTGATTCCTTACGTCTGCCTAATGCTATATATTTAGTTGATTCAGTCATCTAATTTCAAACCTCCAAAACAATCGGTTTTAAACCTGTCAATTTATGCTTATCATCTGCATAAATCTTTAATTTCTTAATTAAATCCCTGCCTAACGGATTAATAGGAAGCATTCTTTCCACCGCTAAACGTATTACCGTAGTCGGGTTCTTAGCTAAAAGCTTTTCCAGGACTATCTCGCGCTGTCCACCCGGATAACCCGAATACCGGCTATAGGTCTTTTGCTTAAGCTTGCGCCCGGTAACTTTGATTTGAGCGGCGTTAATTACAACCACGCAATCGCCCGTATCAACATGCGGGGTAAAAATCGGCTTATGCTTGCCTCTTAAGATAGTGGCAACTTTAACTGCCAATCTCCCAAGAATCTTCCCCTTGGCGTCGACAATATACCACTTTCTTTTAATATCTTCTGGTCTTGCTGTATAGGTCTTTTTCATAGAAAGTTAATTATACCAAAATAATAAATAAAGTCAAATAGATTTTTTTAATATTTTACCTTTACTAAACACAACCCTTTTGCCGGCAGTGCCGGTCCGGCCAGCTTACGGTTACGCGCTTCCAGGATCTTGCGCATACTTCCTTCCGGAAACCTCCCCCTGCCTATCTCTAATAATGTGCCGGCGATATTCCTGACCATATTATACAGAAAACTATCCGCCTCTATATCAATATGCAGGAGATTTTTATCCCGGGTAATTTTAATGCTCTTAATAGTACGTACAGGATTTCTGTAGCGTAACTCAGCAGCCTGAAAAGATGCAAAGTTATGTTTTCCTAAAAGCGTTTTAGATTCTTTGCGCATTAACCCCGCATCCAAAGGATGATGAAAAAAATAAACCCGGGAAGCCAAAAGCGGTGATGAATATTTCCGGTTCAGAATTGAATAACGGTAGAGTTTGGATTTAGCAGAAAAACGGCTGTTAAAATCCGGGCTGACCTTCCTTATCCGGGTTACTTTTATATCCTCAGGCAATAAACAATTCAATGCCCAGCGCATCCTCGGTAAAGACATTTTGGATGAGCTTTTAAAATTAGCCACTTGCGAAAGAGCGTGTACACCTGAATCTGTACGGCCGGCAACAATCAGCTTAATATCTTCCTGCAGGACTCTTTTAAGCACCTGCTCTAAAACATATTGAATTGTCTTCTTCGGCTGATAATTAACCCTGGCTTTTGTTTTATTTTGTACCTGCCAGCCATGATAAGCTGACCCGTCGTATTCTATTTCAAGCTTGAAATTAAACATTCAGCTATTTGCACAGCATTACTAGCAGCACCTTTACGCAGGTTATCCGCTACCACCCACAACCATAAACCTTTTTTATTAAAAGCGTCCTGGCGGATACGGCCGATAAAAGTCTCGTCCCGGCCTTCCGCATCCTTAGGCATAGGGTAAAGATTATTTTTCAAATCATCCATAACCACTATACCCGGAGATTTAGCAAGGATTTTTCTGGCCTCATCAGGGTCAATCGCTTTTTCAGTCTCAATATAGACTGACTCTGAATGGCCTGTCCTTACCGGAATGCGAACCGTAGTAGCGGAAATTTTAATTTTTGGGGCATGCATAATTTTATGGGTTTCATTGACCAATTTCCATTCTTCATTAGTATAGCCGCCATCCACAAAACTGCCGATATGCGGAAAACAATTATAAGCCAATTGCTGCGGCATAGACCTGGCCACGCCATCAACCTGCACACTGTTAAATCCACCCTGGGCAATCTTAGCGTTTTCATTATTTAACTGTTCCACAGCGGTTTTACCAGCGCCGCTGGATGCCTGTAAAGTAGTAACAATAACTTTCTTAATGTGATATTTCTTATGCAAGGGATTAAGTGCCACAACCATCTGGATAGTAGAACAATTCGGATTGGCAATAATCCCTTTATGCTTTTTAACATCAGCAGCGTTTACCTCAGGAACCACTAACGGCACCTTTGGATCCATACGAAAATCGGCGCCATTATCAATAACCACTGCCCCTCTTTTAACCGCTTCCGGAGCATAAGTTAGCGCAGCGCCCTTTTCACCTTCGGTGCCGGCAAATAATGCAATATCAATGCCGCAAAAACCATCGGCTGAAATCGGCTCAACCGCATAAATCTCGCCGTCAACTTCCATATTCCTGGCTGAACGGGCAAAAACCTTTAATTGGTTAACCGGAAAATTACGCTGCTTTAATACCCGCAGCATTTCAACACCTACTACTCCGGCACCGATAACCGCAACATTATATTTTCTCATCAAATTACCCCTTCAGGTTTTTAACTACCAGATCGCCGATCTGGGTGGTCGAATAGCCCATTTTCCCGGCAGCCAGCGACTTCAATTCCTTGTTCACAATCCCGATCACCGCCTGCTCAATTGCCTTGGCTGCCTTC
>JALNZI010000161.1 GCA_023229385.1 Candidatus Omnitrophota bacterium
AGTATGTTTCAGAGATGGAAGAAGGGCTTAAGGGACACAAAAGTTCTTTACAAATGATTCCGGCAAGGCATGCCTCTATGCCTACGGGATCAGAGCAAGGTAGGTATTGTTTCTTAGATGTCGGAGGTTCTACTTTGAAAATAGGGCGGGTTAATTTATCAGGAAATGGCAAATATGTTTTAACGGGTGCTATGCGAGAAGCGGAATTTACTGATATCCAAAAAAATGGTGTCGCTTCAGATCTCTTTGATTATATAGCTGAAAACATCGCTGATTATTTGGAAGAGAATAGTATAGACGAAAAAGATGTTATCTTTGGGTTTACGTGGTCATTTCCTTTTGATCAAATAGATGTGGATTCTGGTATTCACAGAGCTTGGGCAAAAAAATGGCATACTAAGGGTGTTATCGGGAAAGATATTGTAAAGCTGCTTAGAAAAGCTATTGCCAAAAATAAAAGATTAAAGAGTAAAAATATAATTATGCCGGTTATTTGTCATGATGCTATGGCTACCTTTGTTGCCGGCAGATACATCGAACCTGATTGCGGGGAAAGTGTAATACTTGGAACTGGCACTAACGCAAGCTACATGGAATTGACAGATAATATACAAAAATTGAAAAATAAACCGTCTGTTGCTGAAATATGCATGGATCAGGAATGGGGTGGATTTGATAAAATTTTATTGACTAAATGGGATGAGTTATTAGATGGCACAAGTGGTAATAAAGGAAGACAAATTTTAGAAAAGACAGTCTCGGGTATATACCTTGGGGAAATATCAAGACTGATTTTTAAGGATTTAATAGCGGAGAAGATATTATTTGATGGTAAGAGCTTCATGGCATTTGATGAGAAATATCATGAGAAAAACAATCCTCTTGGTTTTCAGACCAGTTATATGTCAAGGATAATAGCTGATATTTCAGAGGACTTAAGAGACGTGAATGTTCTTTTGGTGGAATTAGGTGTAGCTGATTCTACAATAAAAGACAGGCAGCTTTTAAAGGATATGTGCATGCTGGTAGCTAAGAGAGGGGCACGAATAGTAGCGACAGTTATGCTTGCCACTATTATAAAGAACGACCCTAATTTGGAAAAGCCGCACAGCGTAGCTATAGATGGGTCGTTGTTTGAAAAATTTTCTTTTTTTAAGACCTGTATGGAAGAGGCATTAGTGGAGTTGATAGGGGAAAAGGTTTCAAGAATAAAGATGTTTTTGGTAAAAGATGGTTCAGGAATTGGCGCTGCAATATTAGCCGCTGTAACTCATGATAAGCCCAAAAGTTTTTTTAAGAAGCGCGTTTTTAGATCAAGCGATTTCGCGTTATAATTTTTTTAAATTTATATTGGTAATGGGATATCACGAAAAGGATTAAGCAATGAATTATCAGCACAAAGAACTCTCTTCAGGTCGCTAGGAGAAACTGACTTTTTTGGAGCAGATGGCGGATATAGGAAGTGAGGTAGAGCGTGCTCTTAATTGGCAGAAGAAAAATAACACGGATTATAGTCAAAGAGCGCCTGAGTGTGCTTTAGAATTAAGTATCTTACTATAAAAAACGTTAAAAGTTACGCTTATTTAAAAGAAATGACCCGCATGAAAGAGGCTATCGCGGATTATTTCTTTTGATCTAATCAGTTTACGTCCACTGAAAAATCCTGACGCAGTTATTTTTCGTATTTTACATATACTGTTGCCAAAGAACGTAGTTTTATCTAAAATAAAAATCTTAAAATACTATAAGAAAGTCAAAAATTGTTCTTGACAGGTTTTAGGGTAAGTGGTATATTAGCAAGCACCATTTGAGTAAGATTGTTCATTTGAAAATTTCCTCTTGACGTTCAGGTTTCCGTGTGGTAAACTTCTAATTCCTTTAAGAGGGTAATTTATTTGAATAGGTATCCTTGATAATATAATCAAAAATTATTATTAGGGGAGGATGTGAAAAAAGGCATCGTCTCGGTGCCTTTTTTTATTTTCTTTCGTTCTTTCTAAATTAAATAGCCAAACTAACGGGTTCGAGTTATGTCATATTTTTTGGAGAGTTTGATTCTGGCTCAGAACGAACGTTGGCGGCGTGGTTAAGGCATGCAAGTCGAACGATCTTATTGAGTTTTGAGGCCGCAAGGCCGAGAGACTTGATTTGATAGTGGCAAAAGGGTGAGGAATACGTGGGTAATCTACCTTCGGGATCGGGATAACACTCCGAAAGGAGTGCTAATACCGGGTAAGACCACGGCTCCGCATGGAGCTGCGGTAAAAGATGGGGACCGTAAGGCCTATCGTCTGAAGAGGAGCCCATGTCCTATCAGCTAGTTGGCGGGGTAACGGCCCACCAAGGCTTTTGACGGGTAGCTGGTCTGAGAGGATGGTCAGCCACACTGGGACTGAGACACTGCCCAGACTCCTACGGGAGGCTGCAGTCGAGAATCTTTCGCAATGGGCGAAAGCCTGACGATGCGACGCCGCGTGAGGGATGAAGGTCTTCGGATCGTAAACCTCTGTCACACGGGAAGAACGTCCTATGGGTTAATAACCCTGTGGGCTGACTGTACTGTGAGAGGAAGCCACGGCTAACTCCGTGCCAGCAGCCGCGGTAATACGGAGGTGGCAAACGTTGTTCGGATTTATTGGGTGTAAAGGGTATGTAGGCGGGCTTGTAAGTCGGATGTGAAATACTTTAGCTTAACTAAAGAACTGCATTCGAAACTGCTTGTCTTGAGTTTGGGAGAGGAGAGTGGAATTCTCGGTGTAAGGGTGAAATCTGTAGATATCGAGAGGAACACCAGTGGCGAAAGCGACTCTCTGGACCAAAACTGACGCTGAAATACGAAAGCTAGGGGAGCAAACAGGATTAGATACCCTGGTAGTCCTAGCCGTAAACGATGATCACTTGGTGCTGGGTCCTTAGGGCTCAGTGCCGAAGTTAACACATTAAGTGATCCACCTGGGGACTACGGCCGCAAGGTTGAAACTCAAAGAAATTGACGGGGACCCGCACAAGCGGTGGAGCATGTGGTTTAATACGACGCTACACGTGGAACCTTACCAGGGCTTGAAAAGTGCATGAAATCTTTATGAAAGTAGAGACCTCCTTTCCGGGACATGCATACAGGTGTTGCATGGCTGTCGTCAGCTCGTGTCGTGAGATGTTGGGTTAAGTCCCGCAACGAGCGCAACCATCATCTTTAGTTGCCATCGGTTCGGCCGGGCACTCTAAAGAGAC
>JALNZI010000162.1 GCA_023229385.1 Candidatus Omnitrophota bacterium
TTCCTTAAGTTGCCGCAGTCTAACTTTGTTGATTTCCGAAAAACTCAAAATTAAAGTTTCAAAGTCAAGTATCAACGCTATTTTTAAAGAAAATAATTTAAGTATGCCTATAGGTAGAAGGCGTACGAAAAAGAAAAGAAAATTTAATATGCCTATCCTGCCGATTATTGAAGGCACTACGGCCATTACATTGGTTCCGGGTCAAGGTGAATCCATTCAGGAACAGTTAATTAAGCCGCCTGTAGTTGAGGAAGAACTTGCCTCGGAAGAAAAACGAATTAAGGAAGCTCAAGAGCAGGCTAGAAAGTTGCAAGAAGAAGAAAAGATTGTCCAGGAATTGGCTCGAGTAAAAGCTCTTGAGGAAGATAGGTTACGTGATCTCGAGAGATTAGCTCAAGAGGCAGCTGAAAATAAACGACGGGAAGAAGAGGTTCGTAAGCTCGCCGAAGAGAAAGCTGCCCAGGAGTTAGAACGAATCAAGACTCTTGAGGAAGCTAAACTGCGGGATCAGGAAAAGCAGGCTCAAGAAGCAGCTGAAAATAAGAGTAAGCAAGAAGAGGCCCGTAAACTTGAAGAAGAAAAAGCGGTACGGGAAGCAGAGTTAAGAGCTGAGAAAGAAAAATGGATCAGGCTGGCCGAGGAGGAGCAGAAATCTAAACAACCGGTAAATGAAGAAGCTGTCCCGTCTAAAATTGAACTTGCTGTTCCGGAAATTCCGCCGGAAGACAGGCTTTGTTCGGGAACTATATTACTTAAAGCGCTGGATTGTTTAATTGGCGGTAGTAAGGAAATTAATGCGGCCATTAGCCGGGAAACTGGCAGCAATCCGGATGATTCCCTGAGTTTGACAGAGGGATTAATATTTAAATCCTTATCCGGCGCCGAATACACCCAGGAATTGAATAAATATTACGAAAAAATCCGGCAGATAGGCAATATAAGGTCAGAGATTGTTAAAATTATCGCCGATACTTTTATCGAGGCCAGGGGCGTAAAAATTAATTTTCCCGACGGAGACCCGATTTATCTTGACGGTCAGTTCCACACAAGCTGGCCTACTCCCCGGATCCCTTATGATTTCGCAAGCACGGTTAACGATTTGAAAGATAATTTGAACAAATATTTCTTCTTGGAGCAAAGGATAATTTTATTTTCTGCCCCCGGTTATGATATTTTCCCCAAAGATTTCTTTAGCCTGCTTTTGAATATATTACAAGACAACCAACCGTCCAGTCTTACTTTATTTAGGAATACACTTGAAGAATTTAAGGAGATATCTTTGAATCCCGGGAATAAATTTTCTTTAGTGTTCGGCCTCTGGCCATGGCAATTCACGAGCAGCCGGAAAGTAAGAAAGATCGGGGAGTTTTCCCTGAGGCAGGTTGATGGAATAGACCGGGATCTATATCTAGGGGAAATTGAGATTAATTTACTGCAGCCGTCTTTGAATCAGGGTTTGACTTTAAAGGGCTGTGCGATAAAAACCGACCTGAAAGAGAAAATCCGTTTAGTCGTGTTGAATACTGATGTACGGGAATTGAGCCTGGAGAAATTAGCCGCACTTTATTTGAAACACTGGCCTAATTTTGAAGAGGCATTCCAGGATTTCAGCCGTAAAATCGAACTCTTTTCTTATTCCGGCAATGAGCAGAAGTTTCTTTCCGGGGAGCAGTTTGAGATATACGCGCAAGGTTCGGGCCTGGAATTAGAGGAGGTATTCTCAAAATATGTTGAAATGCTGGATCTTTATCTGCGCTGGCATTTTCTGCCGCCGGAATATACCGAAAAAGACCTCAATTTTACCAGGGAGTGTTTTTATGGGCTTCCGGTGAAACTCATTACCGGCCAGGATAAAGTTAGGGTTAAGGTGTTATTCAGCCAGGATTATCAGTTCCAAAAAGACCTGGAATACCTTATTTGCCGGCTTAATGAACGGCAGATAAAATCGGCAAATGGCCAGCTGTTTTGGTTTGAAAGTGCTTTCAAATAAACGGTAATTAATATTGATTGTTTTATTCCCAAGTGGTATATTTTAAGTGAGATAGAGTCAAAAAATGAGAAAGCTACGCATAGATGGCCAAAGTATTATAGAGTATGTTATTATTTTTGCGGTTGTGGCGGTTTTGTCCGTAACCGTGTTGCTGCCAAAAATTAATGGCATATTTAGTAGTTATGTTCAAAAAGCGACGGGGGTAATGCAGTAATGTGCAGGCTTAGAAAAGGACAGAGCGTTGTTGAGTATACTATGTTGATTATTATCGTCGCTGCGGCGTTAGCGGCGATGACTACCTATATAACGCGCTCAATGAACGCCCGCCTGAAAGCAGCCCAAAATGAATTAGAGTATTATAAACAAGATGAAAACTAGCTGCACCGATGGTTTAAATTAAAAGGCAATTAGGATTAATAAAATAACTTAAGGAGCAGGAAAAATGAAAAGATTTAGAAATGGTCAAAGTACGTTGGAATATGTAATTATCTTAGCAGCTGTAGTGGGGGCGATTATCGCGGTTGCTGCGGCGTTAAAACCAAAGATTACCGCTACTTATAATACTCTGGGAGACAAAATGCAAAATAAGGCAAATGATGTAACTTTTGACTAAGGAGGGAAGGATGTTTAAAACAGTAAAAAATGGTCAAAGTACGTTGGAATATGTAATTATCTTAGCAGCTGTAGTAGGGGCGATTATCGCGGTTGCTGCGGCATTAAAGCCAAAAATCGAAGGTACTTATGGCACGTTGGGTACGACAATGCAAAATAAGGCAAATGATGTAACTTTTGACTAAGGAGGCAAAGAGATGTTTAAATCAAATAAAAAAGGCCAGAGCACGGCTGAGTATGCGATTATTATTGGAGTAGTTATTGCCGCAGTAGTAGCAATGCAGGTTTATGTCAAACGTGGGATCCAGGCTAAATTTAAGGATGCCAGCGACGCAAAGGTAGCGGTTGATGGCGGAAGTGATTATGGTGTAAATAGTTATAAACAATTTGAACCGCAGTATTCAACTACAAGTGATATGGTTTCAAGTAAGGATATTACAGAAAAAGCAACAGTGAGCGCTGGCGGCGGGGTCAAGAGGGAGATCGTCGGAGAAGAGGTAAGTTCCAGGACGGGGACGCAAGAGATTTTGGCTACAGATAATTAAGTGATTTAATGTAAATAATGTAAATTAGGAGGACAGATATGTTTTATTCAAGGGCAAAAG
>JALNZI010000163.1 GCA_023229385.1 Candidatus Omnitrophota bacterium
TGGCTTCTGTATATGTGCTGGTTGAGACTATGCTCTGCGTGTTTATCGGCGCTTTGCGCGGGGCAGGGGATACTTTTTGGGCTATGCGTATGTCGGTTATCTTGCACTGGTTAATGGTTGTTGTGCTTTTCTTGATTCTGCGCGTCTTGCATCTTTCTCCGGAGATTGGCTGGACAGCCATGGTATTCTTTTTCCTGGTATTCTCCGCTGTTGTTTTTATGAGGTATCGGGAGGGGAAATGGAGGTATATCCGTGTTGTGGAACCACATATTCCTCCAGAAATAATCCCTGAGATAGGAGAGGTTTGATTTAGATTTAATATTGCTACTTTTAAGGCTAAAACTTTGGTATAATAAGTTTCATTGAGGAGATAAACATGAAGATATCCATAGGATTGACTTTCCCCGGCACCTTGCAGGATGAATCCATAATTTGTTATCTTTGTAAGAAATTTGATGTCAGCTTGAATATTATTGAAGCCTCTTTTTCTATGGATGCGGGCTGGTCCATCCTTACGGTAGAAGGCCAAGAAAATGAAATTAAGCGGGCTTTCGAATATTTGGCGGAAAAAGGCGTAAAAGTCCAGCAAATTCAAATCGATAAGAAATAAAACCTTTCTAAATAATGGCTTATACTGTTTTTGCATTAAAATGGCGTCCGCAGGATTTTGAGAGCATTGTCGGGCAGGATCATATAGTCGGCACTTTAAAGAACGCGATTCAAAAGAGCCGGCTGGCCAACGCTTACCTTTTTACCGGGCCAAGAGGGGTAGGTAAAACTTCTACCGCAAGAATCTTGGCTAAAGCTTTAAATTGTAAAGAGGGGCCGACAGTAACACCCTGCCAAAAGTGTTCTTCTTGTTTAGGGATTAACCAGGGGAATTCGCTTGACGTTATCGAGATCGACGGCGCTTCTAACCGCGGCATTGATGAAATCAGGGCTTTGCGCGAGAATGTAAAATTTTCCCCCACTCAGGGTAAATATAAGATTTATATTATTGATGAAGTGCATCAAATAACCCCTGATGGTTTTAACGCCCTGCTTAAAACCCTGGAAGAACCTCCGGAGTTTGTGAAATTTATTTTCGCTACCACCCATCCGCAAAAGGTCATGCCGACAATTATCTCTCGCTGTCAGCGCATGGATTTCCGCAGGATCCCGGTAATTGAGATTATTTCCCAGCTGGAAAAGATTATCCTCCAGGAAAAGGCCGCAGTAGACAAGGATGTGCTTTTTGCGGTTGCTAAAAGCAGCGACGGTTCATTAAGGGATGCGGAATCAATCCTGGATCAATTGGTATCTTTTTCTAAGGGATCAGTTTCTATAAAAGACGCTATCGCTGTTTTGGGCATGGTTGAGCAGGATGTTTTATTTGCGCTTACTGATACGATAATTCAGAAAGACCCGCAGGGCGCCCTGGAGTTTTTTAACGAAATAATCGACGATGGTAAAGATCCGGGGGTGTTTCTTACTAATTTTATTGAGCATTTCCGGAATTTAATGGTAGCCAAAGTCTCTAAAGCCGATACAAAATTAGTGGATTTGCCTCAGGAAGTTTGCGATCGCCTATTTAAACAAAGCCAGGCATTATCGTTGGAGGAGATTTTTACCGCTTTTAATATTTTAGTCAGCACGCAGGAGATGGCTAAGCGCCTGGATTCGCAGCGCATACCGCTGGAAATCAGTTTGGTCAGGCTGGCGTATAGTCGGCCGGAAGGCCATGCCTGTCTGCCGGCAAAGCAGGGTTTGGCCTCCGCTAGCCAAAGCCATAAATCGGATAAACATATTTCATCCGGAGAAAAAGCAAGAAAACATTCGGTTGAGAATGAACTAGCGGTTAAACCGGAAGAAATAGTTAAGAAGGATGTTCCTGCGCAAGTCTCGCAGGAAAAGGAAATTGTATCTTTAGAACAAGTAAAAAGCGTTTGGAATAATATTGTAAATAACCTGGCAGGTATTAAAATGTCGGTATCCACTTATTTAAGCGAGGGTGAGCCGACTAAAATACAGGGGGATATCTTAACCGTAGCTTTTCCTAAGAATTATACCTTGCATAAGGAGTCTTTGGAAAAGAAAGAAAATAAGGCAATGATTGAGAAGGCCGCCTCGGAATTATGTAACGCGCAGTTAAGGTTAAATTTTATTTTAGTTGATCAGGCGCGATATGAACATGATGTGCATAATAACCCTTTTATCAAGTCTGCCTTGGATATGTTTGGGGGAAGGGTAGTCAGGGAAGGCTAATGGCTAATTATACGGCTTCTATAGAGAAATTGATTGAATGTTTGATTAAGCTTCCCGGCGTAGGCAGGCGCAGCGCTGAGCGGATTGTGGCGCATGTCTTGGGTGCTTCCAAAGATGAAATCAAGGTTTTGTCCGAATCTTTGAACAAAGTTAAGGAGAGTGTGCGCTCTTGCCAAATTTGCAATAATTTAAGCGAAGAAGATACCTGTAAAATTTGCCAGGATCTCCGCCGGCAAAAGGACATTGTCTGCGTGGTTGAAAAGCCCAGCGATGTCACGGCAATTGAAAAAGCGGGTAATTTTCAGGGGCTTTATCATGTGCTGCTTGGTTCAATATCCCCTCTTGAGGGAAGGGGCCCCAGCGATTTAAAGATCGACGGGCTTATCCAAAGGATAAAACAGGGAAGTATTCGGGAAATAATTATCGCTACTGATGCCGATACCGAGGGTGAAACCACTTCTTTGTATCTTACTAAATTACTTAAGCCGCTGGGAGTGCATTTAAGCCGCATTGGGTTGGGGATTCCCGTGGGTTCAAATCTGGAATACGCGGATGCCACCACACTTTCTAAGTCTTTAGAATCCCGCCGCACAATTTGATTCCATTAAACTATTAATATGATTAATATTATTAAGCTTTCAAAAAATTATGGGCCTAAGGTTCTTTTTGAAAATATCTCCCTTAATATAAACCAGGGAGAGAAGATTGGGCTTATCGGCCCCAATGGTACGGGCAAGAGTACTTTATTTTCTCTTATTTTGCAGGAGACAGAGCCGTCTAGCGGCGAGGTAAGAGTGAATAAAGGGGTGCATATAGGTTATCTTCCTCAGGAGGCGAGTTTTAAATCTGAGCACACTGTGCTTGGAGAATTGACTGAGGGTGATGAAAGAATTATTCGTTTAAAA
>JALNZI010000164.1 GCA_023229385.1 Candidatus Omnitrophota bacterium
CCCTGGGCAAGGTATTTATGCTTATTCAATTTCTGGGCTTCCTCTAGTATTCCCAGGAGCCTGCCCGGTTTTTCCGCGTAAAAAGAGATAATCCTGTCCAGTTCAACCTTATCCAGGCAGCCCTTGGAGATCTCATTTTCTTTTAACGCGAGTCTTCTCATCGTTTTCATTAATATATTATTTAGTCTTCTCAGTTACATTAACAAAATAAATAAGATTCTCTAATTCAATCTCCAGGTTAACATTATTAATAATGCAGCCTTCAGCGTTTTTTAGCCTTAAAGGTGCAAAATTAAGTATCCCCTTAATTCCCGAAGAACAAATCAAATCCGCAGCCGTTTGAGCCGCGATATCCGGTACAGCTAAAATAGCTATGCGTATGCCGTTAGATTTTATAAAAGGCTTAACTTCTTCCAAAGGCAGAACCGGAACAGGGTTAGAACGGTTGATCTTAGCCGGATCAATATCAAAACCAGCGACAATCTTAATCCCCTCTTTCTCAAACCCGCGATAGCGCATCAACGCGCTACCGATATGTCCGGCGCCGATAACAATAACCTTATGCAACTGATCCTTGCCCAGGATACTGTTTAGTTTTTCAAGCAGTGAATCAATCTGGTAGCCCCCCTTTTTATTCCCAGAGATGCCGAAAATTGAAAAATCTTTCCTTACCTGGGAAGCGGTGCCGCCAACGGCATCTGCCAGATTATCTGAGAAAACTTTCACAAAACCCAAAGCTTGCAGCCTATAGAGGGCGTTTTTATAACGGGAGAGCCGAATGATGCAGTTTTTATTCATTATCATATTGTTCTATTTTTCACAATAATAAATCCAATATAACATTTCTAGCTTATTTGTCAAGAATATTTTTAATAAATAATTAGCTTTATTTACTCCAAACAAACCAAACAAATAAATACGCGGCAAATACTGCGGTAAAGGTAAAAGGAATTCCAATTTTCATAAAATCTTTAAACCTGACTGTATATCCTTCTTTTTTAAGCAAGCCGCAAGTAACAATATTAGCCGAAGCGCCAATCGGTGTAATATTGCCTCCTAAACTTGCGCCGATAAGTATGCCAAAAAGAAACAATGAAGGATTTACATTCAATTTATTAGCCATCTGTATGGCAACAGGTAGCATAGCTGCCAAAAAAGGAACATTGTCCACAAACGCAGAGATAATGACAGAAATAAATACAAGTAGCGTATAACCGAAGAAAATATTCCCCCCAATTATATTGGATAAGGATTGAGCAATGTTATCTATCCATCCGGTCAAAACAAGGCTTCCAACCAGAATAAATATTCCCATAAGAAATAACGTTGTATCCCAATCCAACGATTTTATTAGCTCAAATACACTCCTTTTATTCGCCATCCTCTCCCAGGCTACTGAAATAAGCCCAATAATCATACAAATAATCCCAGCCGCAAATGTAAAACCAGTATCAAGAAATGAGGAAACAGCAAGCAAAATTATCAATAGAACAAGCAAAATAGTGGGGATCCATGATTGCACCTTTTCTACAGGCACAACTTTAACCTTATGCCGCTCTTTCCGGAATAAAAACATCAAAACAAAAAATGAAGCAAAAGCGCCCAATTCAACCGCAAAAAATATGCTCGGTTTCCCTCTATAAAGAAAAAAATCACCGAAATTCATTTTCGTAAAACCTGCTAAAAGCATACTGGGAGGATCCCCGATTAAAGTTGCCATACCTTGGAGATTGCTTGATATTGCAATTGCAATCATCATTTTCATTGGGTTAAGGTTTATTTTACGGGCAAGCATTAAAGCAATAGGGGCGATAATAAGAACTGTTGCTACATTCTCCACAAAGGCAGAGATAAAACCAGTAAGGGCGCACAAAAGTAAAATTGCCCAGGCAGTATTCTTGGATTTATCAACAATAATCTCGGCAATAACCGCAGGCACTTTACTCCTCATAAAAACATCCGCCACGGCTAATGTCCCCACAAAAATTCCCATCACGTTCCAATTCACAGAACCAAAAGCCTCAGAAAATGACAACGCCCGGGTCATTAAAAGCAGGACGGCGGCAATTACCGCAAACAGGGCCCTTTTTCCAGGGAATGCCACAAACAAGATATAGGCCAAAACAAAGAAAATAAGCGTAACAATGCTTCTATCCATTCCTATTTATTGACCTTATCCGAAGATTGAATTTTATTTTCTTCTTTTCCGCCTCGATTACTTTGGACAATCATAAAAATGAAGAAAAATATTACTGCTGCCCCAAGAACATACACAGGCCAATCTTGTGCTAAATTACCGGTCATTTTAAAATCCTCCTTTTTATTCTATCAACTATTCCATTCTTTAATCAAATAAATAACGCAAAATATTCCCACGCCTAAGAACACATAAATGGTCCATCCCTGCCATACACTTCCGACCATTGCGACCCCCTTCTTCACCTTGTTTAGCCTTGCTTTTTGATTTTTGCTTTTCTGGTATTTATAAAATAAATGACTATTGAAACCAAAATTGCAAGCAAGATTACTCCTATATTTTGTAATATATTGCCCTGCATGAAACCTCCTATTTCTTAAGTCGTTTTAATATCTCCGAACCATCACCTATGTCTTTTTTAAATATCCTGCTATAACAAAAAACTAGCATGCTCAAGATAAACGTCCAGGAAATTATCATAAATATCCAGCCGCTCAACCTCAATCCACACCCCACAATAGAAAAGCCATCTCGCATTAACATGCAAGATGGCGGCCCGACCATCTGAATCCTCCGGAAATGCACCCGCAGCTCCGAACCCTTGTACTAATAAATTAACAGAGATGAACGATATCTTCGGGATAATATAATGAAAGAAATAATAACATATAATCTCGAAGATGACGCGTAATCAAAAAGTTATTTTTTATATGCTCCTTTCCATTTTCTCCTAATTTCTTGGCGTATTCCGGACTACTTAAGAGTTGCTTTATAGCAAAGCTGGCTCCTTCAATTGAATAACAAAGCAAACCTGAATATTTGTGTTTTATTTGCAAAGGGATACCCCCAACATTTGAAGCTACAACAGGCTTTGCTTTCCATAAAGCCTCTGCGACCGTTAACCCGAATCCTTCCTTAAGAGACTTCTG
>JALNZI010000165.1 GCA_023229385.1 Candidatus Omnitrophota bacterium
CATCTTCTTGCGTTCAGCAATATCTTCTTTAACCGCAATAAAATTAGTAATCACGCCTTCACGATTGCGTATCGAAGATATAAATGCACCCTCCCAGTAAAGCTCGCCGTTCTTCCTCTTATTATGAAGCTCTCCCCGCCATTCCCTGCCTGAAACAATAGTATCCCACAAATTCTTATAAAATTCCGCTGAATGCTCTCCTGATTTCAATATGCGCGGATTTTTACCAATAACTTCAGCAGGAAGATAACCGGTAATCTGTGTAAACTTAGGATTAACATACTGAATATCCCCCTTTAAATCAGTAATAACTACACAAGCCGGGCTTTGTTCAACAGCGACAGAAAGCTCGCGCAACTCTTTCTCGATCTTATTCCTCCGGGTAACATCACGGAAAACCAAAACCACTCCCATAATTTCCTGGCTATTTACACTTTTAATAGGCGCAGCACTATCGTCAATCGCACACCTGCTCCCATTCTTAGATATCAAAACAGTATGATTGGCTAAATTAACTGTCTGGCCATTACTTAAAACCTCTAAAACAGGGTTAACAACTTTTTTGTCCGTATCTTCCTGCCTAATCACAAACACATCTTCTATATGCCTGCCGATGGCCTCAGATTTTAACCAGCCGGTTAATTTTTCAGCCACAGAATTAATAAAAGTTACCAAGCCAGATGTATCAACAGTAATTACCGCATCGCCTATACTAGTCAAGGTAGTAGAAAACCATGCCTCACTTTTCCTTAATTCTTCCTCTGCCCGTGATGCCTTAATCACCCGCATCGTTACATTACTAATAACTTCCATTAGCGCGTATTCATCGGCAGATATGCTTCGTTTTGAAAAAAGCGCTAAAACTCCAATTGTTTCGCTGGCAGATAATCCCAGCCTGAAACCGGCAAAAGAAACCAAACCCAGCCGGCTTGCCCATTCGTGGTCATGAACCCTCAAATCGTGCGTTACATCATTAGTCAAAAAGGAAGGATACTCTCCGGATGCTATGCCGCCGATCTTATAGCAGCCAAAGGGAACTCGCGAATGCGCTCCTCCATCAATGTGCGTATAACGCCCTGAACTGGCAACTAAATGCAGGCATTGTTTCCGGTTAAGGCAAATATGCGGCCCTTCTGTAACTGCAGCATGCGGGCATCCTGAATTACACCGGTCTGCCGGTCCCATCAGCCAGATGCGTGAGAAATCAGCTTGAAAAATATCCATCACACTGTCCGTGATTATCTTAAGCTTATCTTCCAGTTTTCCCGGATTAAACAAAGCAGACTGCATTTTACCTAACTTATGTATACGCTCTTCTTCTCTAATCCGCTCGGTAATATCCTGCATCACCCCTACTAATCCGGCAATCCTTCCATCCTCTCCGGGATAAGTAGACTTGTTTAACAACATAATATGTTCCATATCTTGTGCATCTAGCAATTCAGCTTCATAAGACTTGGAGCTGACATCAGGTAGGCCAAACAACTCCACATCCACCCGATGGTTAACTTCTGCCTGCTTCGAGGGGTTAAAATCAAACAAGGTCTTCCCGACTATAGATTCTTTTGTTAATCCAAAGAATTGCGCAAAAGCAAAATTACATCCTAAATACTTACCTTGGGTATTTTTGTAAAAAACCGGGATGGGGATATTATCAATTAAAGTCTGCAGGTGCTTTTGGGAAACAGCTATTTTATCATTAGTAATCCGGTTGATCTGATAGATGATAAAAAGAGTGGAAAACAAAATAAGTATACAGAGGCTGATTAAAATGCCAAACAAGCGATGCTTAAACATTTTCTGCTGCCATATCTTAACATCCACATCCATGCCAATCAAAGCGACCATTTTATTGCTTTTTAAATCAATGATCGGAGAAAAAGCAGAAACCCAATTGCCCCATCTGTCGGCATAAGCGTCAATAACAAAAGTCTGGCGACTTAAAAATTTGCTCTTTAACTCCTGAGGCGCTTCTTCGTAAACCTGCCCCGGAGGAGAACTATTGGCGGAGTAATCCGGCTCTGAATCTGCAAGAAAGATTATTTTCCCAGCGTCAATACGCATTAAATAAACATACTTTAAATCAAGATTAGCCTCATTTATCGCTTTGAGCTGCTCCTTGAGGCGCTCGTAATCAAGAGTGCCGATATCCGCTGGCGCTACAGTGAGTGTTTCTACGCGGCGAAAATTAATTGCCGCAGACGCAGTCTTAGCCTTAGCCAACAGCTCATCTACATTCGACTGCTGGAAATAAACACCGATATTGTAAGTAAACAACCAGCCTAGAATTAATAGAATCAGATAAATCGACCCTATTAGCAAGAGCCCACTTCTTCGCTCTTTTTTCAACCTACCCTTATACAGCCACCCTTGTACAAAATACCAGTATGTCAATATAGTAAAAGCAGCGCACATAGCCAGGACAGAACGCAACAACTGTATTGGGAAACCAAAAAACCGGAAGAAATTATCCTGATTAAATAATGTATGTTTAAGTAAAAACGGCGGGTTTGCGATTACAAGCTGGGTAAAAGAATAGGCCGTAATAAAAATACCCAGAGAAGCGATCAAGCGCCTCTGGGTATTTTTTAATTTTAAAGCATAAAATATTAAGATAACCCCTGCACTAAAAGCACTGACAAAACCCAAGAAATAGCGGCAGGTGAAATTAAGGCCGCTATCTTTGCCAAAATACCATCCTAGATAAACCAATAACAACGAGGGAATAAGAAGCCACCGGCTTAAAGACTTTTCTTTTAAAACTAAGAAAGAAAGCCGGGAAAATTCTGCTAGAAGAATGAACGATAATACCAACACCCCTAAACGCACCAGCCTAAAAGAAAAAGTATCCCCAACGGACAAAGCCCACAAATCCAGCCATTCATTAATTGCGTGAGCAAAACCGAATAGCCCCAGCCAAAACCAAGGCAATATTTTTTCTTGAATTCTTATTAGTAACAGGCAGACGACGGCGAGAATAAAAAAACTCATCCCGTAGATGAAAATAATATAATCCATCTGGGACTTAAAAAATAACTCCATGAGCTTATTCTACAATAATAATATTACAATGCAAGCAAAATAAGACAGGTAGACAGTGTATATAACCACCCTAATCTCACGG
>JALNZI010000166.1 GCA_023229385.1 Candidatus Omnitrophota bacterium
CCGCCATAAACATAATAAACAAAAATTTACTGCCCACAAATTTCAGGCGGCTAAAGGCATAGGCAGCCATGGAAGAAATAATCACTATGCCGAAAACTACCGAAACAGTATAAATAATACTGTTGAAGAAATTCCGGCCAAAACCACCCTCTTTCCAGGCCTGAACATAATTCTCTAAACGAAATTGATGCGGGATCAGAGAAATATCCTTAAAAATCATATCCTGGGTTTTAAGGCTTGAGACAATCATCCAAAGCAACGGATATAAGCAAGTCACGGCAACGCTGATCAGAAAAATATGTATCAGCGTATTGATCACAATTTTCTCGGTTTTATAATAAAACGCGTGTTTCATTTTAAAGTTATTGGCCTTTCTTGGAAAAACGGTATTGAATAAATGAAATCGCAACCAGGACCATGCCGAAAGTAATCCCCTGCGCACAGGCATAACCAAAACGCGATGAACCACGCATTGAAGCCAGGATCCTTAAAACAGGCACTGAAGTATGCCCGGCAAATTCCCCTCCTACAAGGCTGACAATCAATACAAATACCTGCATCGTGCCTAATACCGTAAGGATAGCTACCAAAACCATAACCGGAATCATCAGGGGCAGGGTTATCTTCTTAAATGACTGCCAGGCGCTGGCTCCATCTACGCGAGCCGCTTCATAAAGTTCACGCGGGATAGTCTGCAGGCCGGCTAAGAAAATAAGAAAACCCCAGCCAAATCCCTTCCAGCAATGCACAATCGCCACGGTAGTAAGGGCGGTGTTGGGATCCGACAACCAATTATGCGCCAGATTAGCAAACCCCATTCCCGTTAATGTCCGGTTGATTATATTGGCCCCGTCGATGTCATTGATGATAAAACGCCAGACCATGCCCACGACTACCTCTGATAAAACCGGGGGGATAAAAAATATCACCCGGTAAAAATTCTTCATCTTTATTTCGCGGTCGCAGGCCCAGGCCAGCATAAAAGCCAGGATATTCTGCAAGGTGATGGCAATTAAAGTAATGTAGGAGGCATTCCACATTGACTGCCACCAGTTCCTATCCTGCAGGAATACTTCTTTAAAATTCTGCAGGCCGACAAACACCTTGGTAAAAGAAATACCGTCCCAATCAAAGAGACCTAATTGAAAGACCCAGATAAACGGAATGATATAAAAAACAGAGAATATAGTTACTGCAGGCAGGATAAAGGTGTAATTTTCTAATGTATCCTTTATTTTCATCTCGCTCTTTTCTTGGCCATTTCGCGATCTTTAATCTTCTGCACTTCATCAGCTACCTGCTCGGGTGATTTCTCTCCGATAATAATTGACTGGATACCCCGGTCAAAAGCCTCGATTACCAGAGAAAACTCTGAAACACCCCAGACATTAGGATGGGTAGCATAATCCATACCCCGGGCAAACTGAGCAAGTATCTCCGGAATCTTGGTTAAGCTGTCTTTATTGGCAGGTAAATTATTAGTGGCCTGCGCCAGATAAGCCTGTTGATCCTGAGCAGTAAGCCAGGTTAAAAACTTTACCGACTCTTCTTTACTCTTAGAACGGGCATTAACCATAAAAGAAGAGCCTGCCCCTCCCCAGATAGCTATGGGGTATTGGTTAGACGCTTCCGGAGGAAGCATTGCCCCATATTCCAGGCCAGGGTTCATTCCTTTATAAACATTCACGCACCAGGAACCATTAAAAGCAAATACAGCTTTTTCATTGGCAAAAATCTGTTCCGCGGATTTATTAATCATTGTTACCAAACCTTTTGCCAAAATTCCGGATTCTTGCATCTGTTTAAAAATTGAGAACACTTTAATCCAATCGGGATCGGTGTAAGGAACCTCACCCTTAATCGTAGCCAATACCTTATCTTTGCCCATTATATTAAAGGCGTAGTTATTTGCCAGGCAGTCGATCATCCAAACTTCACCCCATCCAGAAACTAATCCCTGCATACCGGCGGCTTTGATTTTGACGCCAATATCCAAAAATTCCTGGAAGGTTTTAGGTGGACGATTAGGATTTAAACCCAGCTGGCTAAAAAGTTTTTTGTTATAGACCATTTGAATGGTCATAATATCTATAGGCACACCGAATATACCGGGATTTATTCCATAGCTGTTCCCCGAAGCAAATTCATTTACCGCCAATGCCTTGGGGAAAAAATTATTCTTCCAGTTGTTATTATTAGCCTCCATATAAGGAGTAATATCTAAAATATGGCCGGCCCGGATAAAAGAGGCGAAATCCCGCTTTTCTCCTAAAATACCAAAAACATCAGGGAGATTCGTACCTTGTGCTGCGGCGCGGATTTTCTGAGAATAAGCATCCGAAGGGGCATAAAGCTCAAAATTTACCCTTACTCCGGTTAAGGCTTCATATTTCTTCGCTAATTCCTGGAAAGCTGGATCACGGTCAGTCATCCAGTGCCAAATATTAATGGTGGGTTTTGTTTCCAATTTCTGCCCGGAACAACCGATTAACGAGAATAATACAAAAACACCTAAAAGCACATTCTTAAACCACATCCGATACTCCTTCCGCTTGTCCTGGGGGATATGATCCATATATAGGGATAGATTTCAAAAAGACGCAATGCTAAAACTTAACATATTTTAGCCGGCAGGTCAAGTTTTTTATTGGCCGCAGAGGCAGGTTAATCAGGCGCGCAGCAAACGGGAAATACCCATAAGATCGGCTTTTTCCAGCTCAACGCCGATATGATAACCTTCATCCCCTCCGAACCTTGACCAAACAACCTGGCCTCTTGTATACAACGGCTCTGTGCTGTTAGGAACATCCAGCCATAGTTCTAAAGCAGAGCGCGTTTTTAATTCCTGATGCGTTGATAATCCCAGTCCTTTTGCGCTCACGTCAAAAGTCTGCGCCAGACCTTCCTTGCCGTCTAAACCTATAAATCGAGCGGAGAATTCTTTTCTAAATCTCTCGAAGATACGATGATCAGTCATATTTTAACCTCCTTTCCCTCTTTAACCTGAAACATCACTTATCCTGCCCCCCATAAATACTTAGCTATCAAACCGGGGTAATATTTTCTTATATACTGATCTATATCCTCTTGTACAGATTTTTCAGTATGATTAAACAAA
>JALNZI010000167.1 GCA_023229385.1 Candidatus Omnitrophota bacterium
AGTAAAACTTAACGGCCACCTTACGCAGAGGCTTCCGAATAATGTTAATTTTTCCATTAAATATATCGAAGGGGAGTCTATACTTTTGAACCTGGATTTACTTGGTATTGCCTGCTCTACGGGTTCGGCCTGCACATCCAGTTCTTTAGAACCTTCGCATGTTTTATTAGCGGTAGGTTTAGACCATGCAACTGCGCACGGTTCTCTCAGGATTACCCTCGGCCGCTGGACTAAAGAGAGCGATATTGATTATTTGCTTGAAAAATTACCTCCGATAGTGCAAAAATTACGCGCGATGAGCCCGCTTTATGAAGAAAAATAACCTTCCCAAGCTCGGGAAAATCCATCCTGATTTTTTTAATCAACATATATATCATAAATTAGGCGCGCCGGACGCCTCGGTCCTGGTT
This sequence comes from Candidatus Omnitrophota bacterium, assembly GCA_023229385.1. Lineage (GTDB taxonomy): Bacteria > Omnitrophota > Gorgyraeia > Gygaellales > Profunditerraquicolaceae > UBA6249. The sequence goes on from JALNZI010000167.1 coordinate 411, forward strand.
AAGCCGCAGAACGGCATTGATTTTGGCGTGGTGGAATTGGGTAGCCAGGTGATAGTTCTATCAACCGACCCATTTTACATCGCTGACGAATTAGGCATGGAAAAAGCTGCCTGGTTTGCCGTGCATATACTTGCTAGTGATGTTGCCGTAAGCGGGATACCGCCGAAGTACCTGGCAGTTGATCTTAACCTTCCTCCTCAGATTACCGAAAGTGAATTAATAAGGCTCTGGGATGCCGTGCATAAAGAATGCAAGAAGCTGGGTATTAGCGTAGTTACCGGCCATACCGCCCGTTATGCCGGCTGTAATTATCCTATGGTCGGCGGAGCGACCATGCTTGGTTTGGGTAAGAAAAAAGAACTGATTAACCCGCATGCTAAAGCAGGGGATGCGATTATTGTTACTAAAGGTCCAGCCATCGAAACCACCGGTTTAATGACTGCTTATTTTCCGAAATTCATTGAGGCTAAATATGGCGCCTCTTTTCTTAAGCGGGCGCAGAATGTTTTCTACCAGATGTCTACGGTAAAGGATGCCTCTATTGCCGCATCTGTCGGCGGATTAACCGCTATGCATGATGCCACTGAGTGCGGAATTTGGGGCGGCCTTTTTGAGATTGCCCAGCATAGCCGTGTAGGCATGTGTATTGATTTAGATAAAATAATCCTGCAGGAAGAAGTCCGCTTGGTTTGTTCCTGTTTTGATATTGATCCATATAAGTCCATAAGTGAGGGTACATTATTAGCTACGGCGAATAAGAAAAAGGCTAAATTGATTGTTTCGGCTTTAGGAGAGGCGGGTATCGTCTCTAGTATTGTTGGCGAGGTTACTGAGAAACGTCAGGGTATGCGTGTTTTTAGCGCTAACAAGAGCCAGGAACTCAAGCATCCCCGGGTTGACCCTTTCTGGGGTAAATTTGAAGAGTACCTTAAAAAAAGACAATGAAAGAAAAGATCCTTGGGTATCTTAAAAAAGAACATGAGTACCTCTCGGGTGATGAAATAGCTTCCCGCTTGGGAATCAGCCGCCAGGGGCTATGGAAGCATATCCAGGATTTAAAAGATTCAGGCTATGATATCGTGGCAGTGCCGCATTTAGGTTATCGGCTTCTTTCCAGCCCGGACCGTCTTTTTGCCTTAGAAATAACTCATGGCCTGAATACCAAATTTATCGCTAAGAAAATACATTATTTTGATTATTTGGCCTCAACTATGGATTTGGCGATGCAGTTGGGTATGCAGTCAGCAGTCAATGGAACTCTGGTATTGGCTGAATCCCAAACTAAGGGCCGGGGGAGATTGGGTAGGAATTGGTTCTCTCCCAAATACAAGGGTATTTACCTGTCTTTGATTTTAAGGCCGAAAATCCCGCCTTCGGTTTCTCCGGTGCTTACGCTTTTATCTGCGGTGAGCATTTGTGAGGCGGTAAAGAAGGTTGGCGGACTGGATGCGCAAATCAAGTGGCCGAACGACATCTTTATTAATAATAAAAAGATCGCCGGCATTTTGACTGAATTAAATGCCGAAGTGGATAAAGTTAACTTTGTGGTTATCGGCATCGGTTTAAATGTTAACAACGATAAAAGCGCCTTAATTGCCCAGGCTACTTCCTTGAAAGAACAGCTGGGCCAGCCGATAAGCCGGGTTGGCCTGCTGCAGGAGCTTTTGCGCAGGATAGAAAACAATTATTCCCTTTTTGAGGATAGAGGGGCTAAGGCGATAATTGATAAATGCCGAAGCTTCAGCCTTACCCTGGGCAGGCGGGTTAAGATATATTGCCAGGATAAGCATATCGAGGGGGCGGCCGTAGATATAGACCAGGATGGCGCCCTGCTGATCCGTAAAGACTCAGGGCTAGTGCAGAAGGTTTTCTCCGGGGATGTTATGCACTGCCGCCAGCCGTAAACCATAATTATATTATTGGTTGACAATTAACCCGCCCACCTTATAATATTTCCATGTTTAAGATAAGGTGGAGCGGGCTTCTTATTATTATAGTACTTATCCTGCCCAAGGTATTATTTTGCGCCGAAGGCGCCTCCCAGGAACTAGAGCCGATTGTTGTTAGCAAACAAAAACAATTTCTCCTGAATATTTATTCCACGGATACTAAGAATGATCAGGCTTTTAATTATCAGTCTAGCCTGGAGAATTTAAATACCCTTCCCATTGATCTGCAGAGCCGGGCTTTAGAAAGCGGGATAGAGGCGGATTTTTCGCTGCGCGGAGCAACCTTCCAACAGGTTTTAATCCTGCTTGACGGCCAGCGGATTAATGACCCTCAGACCGGCCACTACAATTCAGACATCCCTTTTACTAAAGAAGATGTCAAAAAAATAGAGTTAATCCCTGGAGCCAGTTCTTCGTTATTCGGTCCGGATGCAATCGGCGGGGCAGTAAATTTTGCCTTAAGTGCGCCTAAGGAAAAAAAGATGGTTTGGGAGTTTGGTTCCGGCAACCTGCGCAATGGTTATGGGTTATTCAGTTTAACTGATAGCTTTAAGGATTTAGGTTTCAGGGTTTCTGTCGAAGATGCGCAATCACATGGGTTCCGCGAGGATACAGATTATAAAAAATTCACTACTTCAGTAAGTACGAATTATGAGTTTGCCCAGGGTTTTTGGGAAAATAACTTTGGTTATCAGCAAAAGAATTATGGCGCTTATGATTTTTATACCCCCGGCCTGGGTTATCCCTCCAGGGAA
>JALNZI010000029.1 GCA_023229385.1 Candidatus Omnitrophota bacterium
CTTTAAAGCGTGTTTATCAGCAAATTCCAGAAGTTGCGGCAGGCGGGCCATCGAACCATCATCATTCATAATCTCGCAAATCACTCCCGCCGGATAAAGCCCGGCCAGGCGCATTAAATCCAAACTTGCTTCAGTATGGCCTGCCCTGACCAGGACACCGCCACGCCGTGAGCGTAAAGGAAAGATATGCCCCGGACGCGCCAAATCTTCCGGTCGGCTTTGGGTGTTCACTAAAACTTCAATTGCCCTGGCCCGGTCATACGCGGAGATACCCGTAGTAACACCTTTAGCAGCATCAACAGAAATCATCCAGGCGGTCTTAAAAGGATCTTCCGCATTAGCCTGGAGGGTATTTTTAAGCATCGGGTCAAGCTCAAGCAAACGCAGCCTCTCTTCTTCCATGGGTACACAAATAAGCCCGCGGCCGAATTTCGCCATAAAATTTATGTCTTCAGGCTTAACAAATGAAGCAGACATAACCAGGTCGCCTTCATTCTCACGGTCTTCATCATCAACCACGATAACCATCTTGCCTGCTTTTAAATCTTCAATAATCTCGGAAATTGAATTGAACATAATTTTCCTCAATAAAAAAACCCAAAGATAATCTTTGGGCGTGTTGATTTTAATCTTCTTCCATCTGGACTTTAACCATCGGCCCTGGAATCTCACCAGATCTGCTGACGCTTAAATTCTTGTGCGCCTGCTCGCGGGCTTTTACACACAAACCAATTGGATGGTTTGGTGCGCGCTTTCGCGCGACCGCCGGTAAGGATTTACACCTTGCCCTAAAGATTAATTACCTATTATAATAACAAAAAAACCAGGCTTGTCAACACAATTAAAAACAGCTATAATAGCAATAATGCGGAATACAATACTGGTTAAAATCCATAACAAGCTGCTTTCCCGGGAAAAAACTATCGCTGTAGCCGAATCCTGCAGCGGAGGAATGCTTTCTGCTGAATTAACTAAGAATCCCGGAGCATCAGGCTACTTCCTTCTTGGAGTAACTGCCTACAGCAATAAATCCAAACAAAAAATACTAAAAATTCCGGCTAAGCTTATTTCTAATCACGGGGCTGTCAGCCGCCAGGTCGCCATATCAATGGCCAAAAATATCCGCAAAATATCCAAATCAGATTTAGGTATCGGTATAACCGGACTTGCCGGGCCAGCCGGAGCAAGCGCAAACAAACCAATAGGCACTGTCTTTATCTGCCTGGATTCCCAAAAAATAAATACCTGCCGGAAATTTTCTTTTTCGGGCAACCGGGAAGAAATCCGCAACAAAACAACCCAAGAGGCCTTGCGTTTATTATGCGCGCATTTATAGCGATTGAATTACCCGCAAAAATTAAAGATGCCCTCATCGGAATTCAACATAAATTAAATACTGAAAAAATCAGGATCAGCTGGGTCAAACCGCAAAACCTGCATCTAACGCTGAAATTCCTCGGCGATATTTCTCCGGAACAATTAGAAAAAATAAAAACAACAGCTAAGAAGATTGCAGATAACTCCGGGGGATTTAAGGTTAAACTAAGAAAACTGGGAGTTTTTCCTAATTTGCGCGCAGGCCAGATAATCTGGGTAGGTACTGACGAGGCGCCTTCAAGTTTAAAGCAACTTGCGCAACAATTAGAAACAGGGCTTGCAGAATCCGGGATCCCCAAAGAACTGCGCCCCTTCTGCGCGCATATCACTATTGGCCGCATAAAAAACCGCCCTGCTGCCTCTGATTTACAAAAGGCCCTTGATAGAGTCAAAATAAATACATCTGATCCTGGAGAGTTTAATTGCGAAAAGGTTATTTTGTTTGAAAGCACGCTTGGGCCGGGCGGCCCGGTTTATACAGCGCTAAAAGAACTCAACCTTAAAATTACCTGAAGCACGATATTGGCATAAATACCAGCGACCAAATCATCCCCCATTACCCCAATCGCCCCATGCATGTTTTGTAACCTTGAGGCAGGAAAAGGCTTAAGCGTATCCAGGATACGGAACATAATAAAGGCCAGAATAACTATTTTTGGCTCAGGCGGCAGGAAACTAAGGGCAATAAGCATCCCCATAACTTCATCAATAACAATACAGCCGGGATCTTTCCTGTTTAACAACTTCTCCGCCCTGCCGCTGGTTAACAAGCCTAAAACCATTATGCAGAAGATAAAAATAAAATAACCTGGCTGATGGCTGTTAGGGAATAAATAAAATATTCCTACTCCGGCGATACTGCCGAATGTCCCCGGAATCAAAGGAAGGTATCCGATAAAAAAGAAAGTACTGATTACTTTAACCAGCCAATTACTCAATCCGGCAGGCTTCATAAGCGGGTAATTATCTTACGGTTTTCCCAAAGATATGACAAACCTGAATAAAGAGTTAAGCCCACGGTAAGAAGCATCAGGAAAAATATACCCTGGCGGAACATTTTTTCCCATGCGGGGTTCCAGGTTGAATATTTCAAGACTATCTCCTTAAGCAGGATAAAACCAAGAATAGTAAATATTACTGCCATTTGCACAACTGTCTTGTGTTTTCCGGCGCGGGCAGCGGAAAGCACCTTACCTTTATTTAAAGCAAACAGGCGCAAGGAAGTAATCATAATTTCACGCGCGATAATAATCACGAACATCCAGGCCTCAATCAACTGTAACTGCACAAAAGCCGCAAAAGCAGCCAAAACCAGGATTTTATCGGCAATCGGATCCATCAGCCTGCCGAAATCCGTAACCATATTCCTGCGCTGGGCGATCATCCCATCAAAATAATCTGATAAAGCAGCCAGGATAAACACCACCAGGCTAATGGCCTTAGCCCAAAGACCATTGCAAAACAAAAAAAACATAAACACAAAAGTTAATAAAATTCTCGACATAGTTAAACGATTGGCAAGATTCATTCTATAACCTCCCCTACTAAATCATACTCTAAGGTATCTGTTATCCTCACTTTTACAAACTCACCTATTTTCAATCTGCGCCTGGAATTTACATAAACCAAGCCATCTACCTCCGGAGCGTCAAATTGACTGCGTCCGATATACGAGTCGTCCTGCTTTTCTTCGATAAGCACGCGCAGCTGCTTATTCAACAATTTTGCGTTTACAACAACGGCTATTCTCTGCTGCAAGGCCATCACAGCATTAAATCTATCCTGTTTTACTTTTTGGCTAATCTGGCCTTTAAAACTATACGCGCAAGTTCCCTCTTCCCGGGAATAAATAAAAACCCCTAATCGGTCAAAACTTGCCTGTTTGACAAAATCCAGTAATTCCTTAAACTCTTTATCTGTTTCCGAAGGAAAACCCACAATAAGCGAAGTACGCAAGCATACTCCGGGAATAACCTTCCGAATCTTCTCAATCAGGGAAATAATTTCTTCCTTGGTAATCCGACGGTTCATCAGCTTTAATATGCGGTTATTGATATGCTGTATGGGCAAATCAATATATTTGCATACCTGCTCATGTGAGCTGATTATTCTCAACAACTCGCCGTTTATGCGTTCAGGATTCAGGTATAAAAGCCTGATCCATCCAATATCCGGGGCATTGCGGATTATTTTCTTTAATATCCCGGCTAAACCGGATTTATCGGATAAATCTAGCCCAAAACCGGTAATATCCTGACCGATAATATTCAGCTCGGATATTCTCTCCCGGTTAAAACATTTAACCTGCCGGATTATTGATTCTTCATCCAGACTCCTAAGCCCGCCCTTAATCTTAGGGATAATACAATAGCTGCAATTATTTACACAGCCTTCGCATATTTTCAAATAAGCATAATGCTTAGGGGTTAAAGCGAATTTTCTTGGCTCATTACTAAGGCCAAGTGCCCCTACAAAAGCATCTACTTCCGGCAACTCTCTATTTAAATCTTTATAACGCTGCGCCAGACATCCATAAACAATTATCTTCTTGAGCTTGCCCTTCTTTTTAAGCTCTACTAAATCCAAGATGGCATCGATTGATTCACGCTTTGCCTCTTCAATAAAAGCGCAGGTATTTACTAAAGCCACTTCGGCTTCAGCCATATCGTCAACTATGGAATAACCTTTGGAATTAAGCCGGCTGGCAAGGCTTTCGGCGTCCACCAAGTTCCTGGGACAACCTAAACTTAATATCCCCAATTTTTGTTTCATCGGGAGATCTTTAAGCCGTCCTTATTAATAACGATATTCTTCAGGGATTGCCCCCGCCGGCCAAGTTTGGTAAAACGCTGGTCATTAACCTGCAATTCTACAGCCCCGGCATCACCAAGGGACAATTCAATCTTTTCTTTGGCCTGCCAGGTTTCTGTCCGGCCACGCGCAAGCACACCGTGGAAGACAACTTTTCCATCCACCTTAGCGGAGATCCAGGATTTATCGCGCGCGGATATTCCGAGCATAAAACCCTGAGACATATCTTTCTGGGCCTTAGCCTGTTTAGGGATATTTTTCACTGAAGATTTATTTATTGTTTCCTTGGGTAAAAATTCAGGCGCATTTTTTGCTTTAGCGGAAACAGGCACAAAAACCCTGGATTTTGCTGACATATTCTTAGACCATCCAGAAATAATTTTAAACAGTTTAGAAACTAAAAATATAAAAATTATCGAAATCAGCGTAAATAAAATTATCTTCTTTAATCCCGGCGAAGGCCTCATCGCGTTTAATTTAACTGAAAGATCTTTTGCTAAAGCCGGTTTTTTCTCAAAACGCTCGCCGATGTCCCTGCCAACAGCGGCATTCAATACCGGCTTACCTGGCTGGCTACTCTGGCCTAAATATTCTTTAGGGTCAAGCCCGAGGCTGTTGCAATAAATTTTTATAAAACCTTTCAGGTAAATCGGGCTTAAATCCGTTAGACTATCCCCTTCAATCGCGCGTAAAACATTCGGATGGATCCTGGTCTTCTTCTGGATCTCCTCAAGGCTCAAGCCCCTTTCCTGACGGATTTTCTTTAGCCTGGCACCCGCTGTCTCAATGTTCATGCTTTCCCCGTTTCCTTAGCGCCTGTCAAATCATTAAGCCAGCTCTGGCGGTCAACCAGAATCCTGCGCGGCTTACTTCCCTCATACGGACCGACTAAACCCTCTGATTCCATAATATCGATAATCCGCGCGGCACGCGTATAACCTAAACGCATCCGCCTCTGCAAAATAGAAACCGAGGCCTGGTTGCTTTCCATTATCACGCGGACAGCCTCATCATAAAGTTCGTCTTTTTCTCCGCCGCCGGCTAAACTGCTTTTTTGCTGCTCCTTAAGGATCTGATCATCATAAGCCGGCTCGCCCTGCGCCTTAATAAATTCTACAACTTTCTCAATCTCGGCGTCTTTAACCAAAGCCCCCTGGATACGAATAAGATCTTCTTTCCCGGGCTGCAGGAATAACATATCCCCTTTGCCCAACAAGGTCTCTGCGCCATTTGCATCCAGGACTGTACGCGAATCAACCTTGGAAGCAACCTTAAAAGATATACGCGCCGGTAAATTCGCTTTAATTACCCCGGTAATTACATCAACGCTTGGGCGCTGCGTCGCTAAAATCAAATGTATCCCTACTGCGCGTGACAACTGAGCCAGACGGGTAATCGCATTTTCAATCTGGTCGCGCGCCACAGTCATTAAATCCGCGAACTCATCCACGATAACTACAATATAAGGTATCTTATCCTGCTGCTGTTTATCGTTATAGGCCTCAATATTCCTCACCCCGGCCTTGGCTAAAAGCTGATAACGCTCCTCCATCTGCCCAACAACCCAATTAAGCGCGACCGCCGCCTTCTTGGCATCAGTAACTACCGGGCATAAAAGATGCGGCAGGCCGTTAAAAGGCATAAGCTCAACCATTTTCGGGTCAATCATCAGGAACTTCAAATCATTCGGCGAACTTCTAAAAAGCAAAGATAAAATACAGGTATTCACGCAAACGGTTTTACCTGAACCGGTAGTACCGGCGATCAAAAGATGCGGCATATCATCCAAATCACTAAATACACTCCTGCCGGTAATATCCTTGCCTAAACCTAAAGCTAGAGAAGATTTCTGTTTATGATATTCCGCTGAAACAAGTAAATCCTTAATACATACTAAAGCGCTGTGTAAATTAGGAACCTCAACCCCAACCCTGCCCTTTCCGGGAATAGGAGCGATAATCCTTACTGACTGGGCTTTAATTGCTAAGGCAATATCGTCGCTTAGAGCCTCAATGCGGTTAATCTTTACTCCCGGGGCAGGCTCAAGCTCATAACGCGTGATTACCGGACCGCGGATAATATCTGTAACCTTGGCAACTATACCAAAATCCGCCAAAGTGTCTTCAAGAATCCTGGCGCTTGCCTCAAGGTCCTCTTTCATTTGTTTGGTATCCGGAACCGGAGCATCATCCAGCAGATCCACGGAAGGCAAATGATAATCGCCAATCTTTAATTCTTTAGGCTTAACCTTTACCTCTTCAGAAAGCGTTTTAGGTTTAATCTGGATCTTCGGCCTGTTAACCTCAGGCATAAATATCTTGGGTTTTGAAGGAACACCCGGCTGCTCATCCTTCTTAGGCGCAAGGTTATCCTTATTCAAAAGACTCTGTTTAACCTTGACTAAAGTCGCCTTTTGCTTATTGGATAAATTAAAAAGTCCTAAAAAGAACGATTTTGATTTTTCAACTGTATTCAAAAAAAGCGATGAAATAAGGATTTCAGTAACCAGGGCAAGGGAAAGAATAATAAAGGTAATAAAGATAATAAAACCGCCTAAGCGGCTGAAATACGTGGTTACAAAATTTGAGGTGAGCGACCCCAGGAACCCGGCGGTATGAAACCTGAGCGGGTCATTACTTAAATTAAACATACCGATAAGCGAACTTAGAGATACAAGCAAAACAAACATGCCCATAATCCGCGGCAAACTTAAGTAAGGCTTATCCTGACGGAAATATTTTACGCCCAGGGTAATCACTAAAAACGGGATAATAAAACTTGAGATTTTACCGAAAAGGAATACAAGAAACCCGCCCAGATAGGCGCCAAAGACTCCCAGTAAATTTTTAGGGGGGAAATTTGGATGCGAAGTAAAAAAAACAAGGTCAGAGCGGTCAAAGCGGATGAGACTGGCCAAAACCATCAGCCCAACCGCTACTAAAATGACGCCTTTGACCTCATTTAATCTTCTTTCTCTCACTTCTAAATTAACTGCTTTGCTCAGCCTGTTTTTTACTTAAATTAATCCGGCCCAGCTCATCAACACCAATAACCTTGACTTTAAATTCATCACCAACTTTTACTATATCCTCAACCTTTTTCACAAAAGTGCTTGATAATTCAGAAACATGCACCAGGCCTTCTTTACGCGGGGCTATCTCCACAAACACACCGAATTGCATAATCCGTTTTACCTTGCCAAAATAAATCCGGCCCACTTCTACATCATCAGTAATCGCCCGGATCATTTTTATCGCAGCATCAGATTTACTCGCGTCGGTTGAACCGACCAAAACCGTACCATCATCTTTTATATCAATACTGGCGCCGGTGGCGGCAATTATAGCCTTAATGTTTTTGCCTCCCGGGCCGATAAGTTCGCCGATCTTTTCGGTATTAATCTTTAAAACATCAATGCGCGGCGCAAAGCTGGAAAGCTCTTCTCTTGGGCTGTTTAACGCAGTGCTCATTTTATCAAGAATAAAGAATCTTGCCTCTTTGGACTGCGCAAGGCAATCCTTAAGCAACTCCAGAGTAATCCCATCAATTTTAAGATCCAACTGCACAGCAGTAACCCCCTGGCGTGTACCGGCAACTTTAAAATCCATATCGCCAAAATGATCCTCTAACCCAGCAATATCCGTTAAAATTACCGTTTTATTACCTTCTTTAACTAAACCTAAAGCGACTCCGCCAACCGCTTCCTTAATTGGAACTCCAGCATCCATTAACGATAAGGTAGCAGCACAAACAGAAGCCATGCTGCTTGAACCATTAGATTCTAAGATTTCAGAAACTACCCTTACGGTATAAGGAAATTTCTCCTTAGAAGGCAATACCGCAAGTAACGCCTTTTCTGCCAATGCACCATGGCCAATCTCACGCCTGCCGGGGCTGCGCATAGGCCTTGTCTCGCCTACACTAAAAGAAGGAAAATTATAGTGCAGCATAAAAGATTTCTTCTTTTCCCCTTCCAACGACTCAATCAGCTGCTCATCTTCACCTGTACCTAAAGTAGTTACAGCTAAACTCTGAGTTTGCCCGCGGGTAAAAAGACTTGAGCCATGGGTACGCGGAAGAACAGATACCTCGCAGCTGATCGGACGAATTTCTTTAAAAGAACGTCCGTCAATACGAAGATTTTCTTCAGTAATCATCTTACGTACCTGTTTCTTCTCTACCTCATGTAAGCCAACAAGTATATCCGCCGCCAGGAATCCTTCGCTAGTTAACTGTGTTTCTAATTCCTTGGTCAATAAATCAACCGCCTCTTCACGCTCTTCCTTCTTACTCAACTTATATACTTTATTTAATTTCTCCTTAGAAAGCGACTCGATCTTTTGCATTAATGCCGGATCAATCAATTTAAGTTCAACTTTCGCTTTTTCCACGCCGTAAAGACGGCAGAATTCTTCCTGCATACTGATTATGGGTTTTAAACTCTCCATACCAAATTTTACAGCTTCAAGGTAGACTTCTTCGGAAACCTCTTTGGCTTTTGATTCCAGCATCACTACGCCACTTTTATTTCCAGCTACGACTACTTCTAAGTCGGCGCTCTCCAGCTCGGCATAAGTAGGATTTAAAACAAGTTCATTATTTATCCTGGCTACCCGGCAACTGGCTAATGGTCCGTTAAAAGGAATATCTGAAATGGACAAAGCCGCGCTTGCCCCGATCAAAGCCAGGACATTCGGGTCATTCTCTCCATCGCTTGAGAGGACAATCGCGATAACCTGGACTTCATTTAAAAACCCTTCGGGAAATAACGGGCGTATTGGACGATCAATAAGACGTGAACCTAAAATTTCATTTTCTGAAGGCCGGCCTTCACGCTTAAAAAAACCACCGGGAAACCTGCCGGCGGCATAAGTCTTTTCCTGGTACTCTACGGTTAAAGGGAAAAAATCCTGGCCTTCTTTTATTCCTTTAGACATACAGGCAGTAACCAAAATTACAGTCGATCCATAAGTAACTGTAACCGAACCATTGGCCTGTTTAGCAACTCTACCAGTCTCTAGGATAAGATCATTTTTTCCAAATTTGATTTTTAAGCTTTTATTTTGCATTATTCAGCTCTTTCTTTTTATTAATAGGTGAAAGATTAAAGGGGCTTACTTTCTCAAGTTAAGTTTTCCCAGGACTTCTTCGTACTTCTTTAAATCTTTGTCCTTGAGATATTTGAGCAGGCTGCGGCGTCTGCCTACCAATAAAAGCAGGCCACGGCGAGAATGTAGATCCTTTTTATGCGATTTAAAATGCTCACCCAGGGAATTAATCCTCTCGGTCAAAATAGCAATCTGAACCTCGGCAGAACCGGTATCCCGGGCATGCACCTTAAAATCATTAATCAATTTAGCTTTCTTTTCTTTTACCAAAACCAATTTTCTTCCCTCCCTTTCTAATTCAAATTATTATACGATAACTCACTTAGCAAGTCAATGATTTAATAAATATACGCTAAGTTATTTTGATTTTTTAATATTGTACCACAAGAATCCAGTTATGCAACCTCAATTTCTCGGATTTTTCTGCGCAGTGACTTCTTTTCAGAATGCCGGCGTTTACGTTCAAGGATCCTTAGTTTTATTTTTTTCGGCTTCTTGCGCCTTGAGCGCATAATCTTTGCCTTAAGCGACTGCTTTTGCAAAAAATCATGCTTGATCTTATTTTCAATCTTGCTCAAAAGAATGTGCCTTGCCAGATTACGGTTAAGTATCTGGTAACGCTGGCTCTGGCATTTTACCTCCAGGCCCGTAGGCAGGTGTTTTAAATACACACAGGTAGCTGTTTTATTAACATTCTGGCCGCCTGGACCGCTTGAACGGATAAAATTTTCAACAATATCTTCTTCGCGCACCCCCAAAGCAAGCATTTTCTTTTCTAAGGATGTCATTTCCTTAGCGATAGTTGCCATAGGGACTTCTCCTTTTTACTTACCTGATCAGGCAGTAAATTCAGCGTCAATCTTCTTAATCAAAACATCGATCTCTTTAATTAAAGGCGCAGGAAGCATTTTTAAAATCTCCACTTCCTGTTTCAAAGCGCGCAGCTGGCCTAAAAGCCTCCTGAGGACAGCCTGTTTTCTTTTTTCCTGCGCCTCTTCAGGTTCCAGCTCCTGGCGCTGCCGGATAATTACCCCCAGATTCTTCTTTAACTCCTGCGCATCCCTGCCTTTCTCAAAAATTTCTTTTTTGAGATTACTATATTCACGCTCATCCAAAACTTTCTTATTTTTTGCCTGGCGCAGGATATCTACCGATTCATAACTGGGAATAGTGGCGGCCTGGCTTGCTTCTGCGTAATCACTTTTTAAATACTGCGGTTCTTCTTTTTCCAGGAAATAGTATGATTTGAGCAATTTCATTGCCGTCTGTTTACGGATGCCTATCTCACGGCTGGCATAAACATCAAAATTTGCATACCCCCACTCTTTATACATCTTATCTTTCCAAACCGAATAAAGAGAACGTCCCAATTCTATCCAGGAACACTTAAAATTCTTAGCGCTTTCTAAAATATGATAGCGCAAAGAACCACTGTCCAGGCTGCCCATTTTTTCTTCGATATTTCTTAATGATTTTGTTTTTACCTCATCATCCATTGCTATCTCCCGAATATGTCTTCTAAATCCTTGCTATAACCTTTGAATTTATCGATCACATTGCTTACCTTATCCACTATCTGTTCCGGCGACTGGCTGGCTAAATTTTTCATCGCCGCTTTTAAAATTATACTTTTTAACTTATCTTTGCTCAAGGCCGGGTTATCCAACCGGGTATCAACATCAAAAACTAAATGCAAATTCCCCTTACTGTCAGTAAAAAAATCCAGGGCATCCTTAGCTAAATCAAAACTCAACTCCTCCTCCGCCTGGTTCTCTTCGTAAACAAGGCTGGAAAGATTAAAATCAGTATTAATCTTCAAAGCGTTATTCCTGGCTTTAAAGATTGAATCCAGGTCAAGTTTTGCCGAAAGAAGCTTCTTATTTGAGATAAAATTGCCATAGTATGGAGAGAAATTAGTTATGTCCATACCCTTGATCTCGAATTTTGCGTCCATATCCCGAGCCGGATAATCAAGCCAACCGGAAAAAACAATAATCCCAAAGGCTTTGCCCGCCGGGCTTGCCAGCTGACAGCTTAAGCTAAAGTTTGTAGCCAACGATGTCACGGGCAGAGAAACCTTAGTCACGCTTATATTTAATTTATCAACAATAACCTGAAAGCCCGCGGCGTTTATTTTCTTATCTGTAAAAATTATTTTTCCGTCCTGGAGCTTAAGGCTGGTCGGATAAATCTCCGGGGCCTTAGCCCCTGGCTTGGCCTCGATAACCGGCAGGTTTAATTTTCCGTCCGCGCCCTGTTCAAGGTTAATCACCGGCTCAGTAATAGTTAAACCATGTATAACTACCTTGCCAAATAATAAAGCGATTAAGTTCGGAGAGAAAGATATCTTCTTTATATTCGCCAGACTCCCAATCTCCAGCTTCTCAAGGGTAATAGTAAAAGGCAGGCTTAAGCTTATTTTACCCAGACTGGCCTTAACTTTTAAATTCTTTTCTATCTGGTCTTCAATAATCTTAGGCGCATAAACCCCCACCAGGACACTAGCAACAAGAAAGATAACCAATAAAATTACAAACAAAGAAATAAGCAACTTATACCGTTTTTTCATTTACAATCCTATTCTTTAATTTTTGGCAACAGCTGACGACTGAACCTAAAAAGGCTAACCAGGCCAATGCCTAAATACGACCACAGGGTAAGCCAGAGTCCGGCAGTAATAACTACGTGCATGACAAATTTGTCTAAATTTGTTTTCAAGATCTGATAGGTAACCACGGAAAAAATCGCCACCCCCAATATCCCTATCCCCAGATTAACCCATTTATTTCTACCAAGAAATAAGACTGACAATAACAAGGCAACCGCCAAACCGGGGATCCCCCAGATTAACCAGCTCTTTTTGTCTGCATCGGTTACCCCGGGATTAAATATTTTAATAATACTGATCATAATTTTTGCGTCCGGTCCATTGGCTAAGATAGGCACCTGAAATCCACTAATCGTCTTAAGGCTGGCTTTTTCTTCACCGCTAAAAAACTTAGATATACCACCGGCGATACGTGATTCCACGCTAACCCAGGGAAGAAAAAATGAAACGCAAATTATAATTGCAAAAACCAGTACAACTAAATTGCCTATTTTATTCATTTTTTACTCCTTTCTCTTCAGCTCCATTAAGATCAAGGCTAAGAAACTCCGGGTTTGTCGGCAAGCTCACATAAAAATCTGCGGTCTCATCAATTTCAACCTTTGCTCCGGATACCCGAAGATCCAGAAGGTGACCGCCGCTTTTCTTGTCTGCGCTAATAAAATGCAGGTGATAGCCTCCCACGCTAAGATTTTTGGAATATTCCGGAGAACGAAAACCAATCACGGTCCCTTCGATATCATTAAATTCAAACACCTTCTGCTCTTTAACCGCCTGATCAAGATCCGGATACGGTTTAGCCTGTTTAGGGACACTCCTGGTTTTCACATACTTAAAGCGGCCGTTGATTTTTACCGCATAAAAAATATTCTTTGAAGGCAATAGTTTGTCCAGGCGCTGTTTTAAATCTGCATAATTTAATTCAGTATCAACAGTA
>JALNZI010000003.1:0-87843 GCA_023229385.1 Candidatus Omnitrophota bacterium
CATTTTCAAATGATAATTAAACTGAAGATAATTTTAAAAAAGAACTTAAAAAACAATTTAGTGCTGGTGGTATTTCTGATTCATTTAATAAAACTTTATCATTACCCAATTTGCGTAATATACAAAACTATTTATTTAATAAAATAGGTTATTATATAAGATTAAATTCTTTTATTGTTGAATATGGAAAAAGCAATTCTATAGGAAAAATTGATTTAACTAATCTTCCAGAACTTAGTTACTTAGATTTTTGGAATTTTCGATCAATTGAAGAAAATGATAGAAAAATTAAAATAATAAAAGAGTTTTCAGAAAACCAAGATAATAAAAAAGATACAACAATTAAAATGTATCCAACATTTAAATTATTTTTTGTTGAAGAAGATAAAAATTTTATAACACATAATTTTGATGATTATTATACACAGAATGCTATTCAATCTATTGAAATTGTAAGTAATAAAAATTCTGCAAGTAAAACCGCAAGAATTATTTTAAGTAATGTTACTAATTCACTTACTGATAAAATGAGTCTTCTTAGAGAATCTGAAGATTTATTTGGTAATAGTATTGGTACTGATGTTAAAGCTAAAAACTTATTTCTAGGAACTCTAGATGTTAAACCTGGAACTCAAATAATTATTAAAATGGGATATGCTCCTTATGATAATCTATTAACTACTGTATTTCATGGAAGAATTATAGAGATGAATCCTGGAAGCATGGTGGAAATGATTTGTCAGGATTTTGCATCACAACTAAATCATAAAGTAGTATCAGAAAAATTTGGTGTTGCTTCTACTGTTAAAGATTATGGTGATATTGCTTCAGCTACTCTAGATATGATTCCTGGACTTGAAAAACTTGGTAAAGAATCTAAATTTAATATTATAAATACAGATAATTTTACTGGAAGAAATTTAAGAAATATTGGAAGTAATTTTGCTAATAGATATCTTATGAGTAATCTTTTTGGATCACTTTCAGCACTTAATGCTGCTAAAGATAATCCTAGAGATGAAAACATATATTTAAACTATAGTGCTGTAAATACTGTATATCATAAACCAACGTTTGACTGGATTATATATGATCAGACAGTCTGGAGTGTATTACAAGAATTATGTTTATATAATAGAGACAAAATTGCGACAATTAGGACATATAATGAAGATCCAATGTCTAGTAATAATAATCTACGAGAAACAATAGTAGTTGGTGATAAAGCTGGTTATTATAAATGTACAGATTCTTTTGCATTATCTTCTTTAAATATTAAAGAACTTGATGCATTTGCTTCTGAATGGGATACTATTAAAAATTTAATTTTAAATAATAAATATAATTCTGCATATTGGGAAGTTACTAGAGAAGTAGCAAGTCTTAATGAAGGTGAAGTGTTTATATATAGACGTCTTAATAAATCTGGTGTTCAGTTATATTCTTTTCTACAGAATAAATTAAATTCTCTTGTACTTATTGCTCATCTTTTAGATACTTATAAATTAAATAGTAGTCAGTATGTATTTGATCAACTTCTTACATCTCTTACTGAAAATAAGTTTTTTAAAGATGATTTTAAAGAAATGATATATAATATTTATAATTTTAATAAAAATTATTTTATTAATACTGATCAATTAAATTCTACTATATTTGAGAGTTCTACAAAACAAGTTATTAACTTTGAAAAGATTATTACTGATCTTAGAAAATATATTAAAGATGTACAATTTGTAAAAGAATCATATTATAATGTAAAAGATACATCTTCCAATATTGATCAAAAATATCTTAATGATCCTCAGTATAAAAAGATTCAAAAACATCATCTTATAACAGATAGTTCAGATATTATATCAAATAACATTTCTCTTAATTCTTCATTTTCTAATGTTGTTAATGTTTATTATACCAATGAACCAAATATAAATACTGCATCGTTAGATAGTATTAGTCCTGATAAAATAAAAACAAGTGTTAATATGTGGAGTGTTAAAGCTTTTGGTGATCAGAAAGATGAGTTCTCTAGAATATTAAATAGTTATCAAAAGAATATAGATACAAATTGGTTTGATGTTTCTAATACTCTTGCTAGTTTTTATGGTAAATTTCAAAGAATTAAAGGACAAGAATCTTTAAAAAAATATAAAAATTTACAAAATTTTGAATTACCAAGATGGGATTTATTTCCATCATTTGTTCTTGTAGGTGTAAGATTACTTCAAAAAGAAGTTGAAAGGATGTATCAAGGTACAATTGAAATTGTTGGTAATCCTAAAATACAACCTTATGATATTATACATTTACAAGATTACACAAATGATATGCATGGTGTTGTAGAAGTTGAAGAAGTCATTCATTCTTTTACTCCTGAACGAGGATATAGAACTATAATTACTCCTAATCTTATAACTTATGATAGAGATCCTATACAACTTCAAGATATTCAAATTATTAATCAAATATATGATTTTTCTAATGTGAGAAGAAATGTTGCTCATGTTGCTAATATTGCTACTGCTGGTATGTTTAGTATTGTTTCAATGCTAGGACTTGCTGCAGGTGGTATTGGTGGGACAGTCACAGCAATTGGTGCAGGATTACCAGCATTAGGATTTTTATATAATGGAACAGTTGGAGCAGTTGTTAAACAACAGAAGTTTTTGTATGATCAATTAGGACATATTCTTGGAAGAGATTGTATTAATTTTACTTCTTTATTATATCATGGAATGCCATTTATGACTGGATTTGATGGTGTTGATTATACTAATTTAAAAACTTTAATGAATCATAAAGTTGCTGATATTAAAAATCCAATTAATCGATTTTTATCTTTTGGAGATACTTTTGATGCTAATATTATCACTAACTGGAATCCTGAAGAATATGGAATTCTTCAATCTATATTTGGAAAGTTACCTATTACTAGCGATATTGCTAGTTATCAAAATTCAGGTTTAAAGACGGGATTTACTGAGTAATGTTTGATCTAGAAACAAAATATCAACTTAAAGCATTTGTTGGAACTATTGCTGGACTTAATTATTTTAATGATACTCATAAGATTATTAGATTAGAATTTAATAATAAATTTTATGATTTTAAATTTATAAGTTCAAATGAAGTTCCTAATCCTTCTAAACATTTAGCTATCGTTATAACAAGTGAAGAATTTTTATCTGATAATGCGTCTATATCTGAAGAAAGATTAAATTATTTACCAGGAATAGTTGATAAATTTGGAAATATTGGTGATCTTCCATTAGGATTTGTTTATATAATTAATAAAAAACAAACTGTATCTGTTACTAATCCTAATAGTGGTGGAGCTGGATTTGCTATAAATAATACAAATATGTTTGATTATGATAAGATTGCAGTTTCAATCTCACCCCCTTTAGACAATGACTATACTAATACTGAAAAAGATGATAATAAACTTAATAAAAATGTTGGTATTTTTATAAATCATGATGGAACTATACTTGTTAAATCCAAAGGTGGATCAATAACTCTTGGTGAAGAAGGAATATATTTAGCTGGTAATATAGCTTGGGAATCTTCTGAACATCAAAGAGAATGGATGATGGATAATGGATTTCATAGATTTATACCATCAACAATGGTTTCTTTTGCTTTAGCATTACCTGAATTTCCGAATTTAACTACTTTTGCTAATATTGGAAATGCTGCTCAAAAAGTATTAAGTATTGTTAAAAAAGTTAGTAATATATCAAAAATTGTAGGTAAATAATGGCTGAATTTTTTGAAGGAATGAGAGATATTAGATTAAATTATGATCTAGATATTAACTTTAAAAACGGTGACTTATTAACTACTACTGGAATTGATTATATTCAAATTGAGATATATAAATTACTTATTACTGAACCTGGAGATTGGAAAGCTTCTCCTAAACTTGGGTGTACTCCAAATATTTTTACTGGAGCACAAAATACTAAAGACACTGGTAAAAAAATAGAAAATTATCTTAAAGAAGGTTTAAAAGATACTGTTTTTCCAAGTCAAGTTAATGTAAGAGTTGTACCTACTAATTATACAAATATAATGATATTTATTGATATACTATTACAAAATTTTGAAATTGATTCTATTCCTTTCGAATTTGATTTTATTAATGGAATTAAAAAATTTAATAAATTAGATTATGTTGTTAATAAACCAAAATCATCAATCGAATATAAAATAAATAATATATCAAATATTAAACGACCAAATAAATATTTACAACGATTACGAGAAGATACTTTAAGTTTGTAATGGAGAAATAATGGCTACACGACGATCATATATAAATATTGTTGAAGATGGAAGAACTCGATTAGAACAAAATAGTCCTGTTAATAATTTTAATCAACAAGGAATTTCAAAAGCATTTCTAGATATTCTTGGTGTTGAAGTTGAAAAACAATATGATAATCTAGAGTATGTTTATAGGGCAATTGATCCAACAAAAGCTACTGGAAGTGATCTAGAAAAAATAGGATATCTTGTTGGAGAATATAGGACTGAAGCAGTTACACCATCTGATTATTCTACTACAAACTTTTATTTTTATATCGATCCTAAAATTAATATGAGTTTATCTTCAATGATAAAACGAAGTTATACATATGAAGAAAGAAATACTCTTGTTTCTAATGGTTTTTTAACTAATGACATATATGGAGAACCACAAAATTTAATTATACCAATTGATACAGTTGTTCAAAATTTTGATGGAACAATATCTTATACAACTATTAATTCTGTTATTTTAAATAATACTGATAGTTATGTTGGAATAATTGCTACAAATACTGGACCAAGTTATAATGTAGAAACTAATACACTTATTGCTCATACACTTCATCAAATTCCAGAACTTAGAAAAATTTCACAATATATTAAATGTTCAAATAGATTTCCAATTCAAAATGGAAAATATTCAATAAATGATGATGAATTAAGATATAAAATTTCTACTTCTAGAAGTTCAATTAGATCAAATGAATTATCAATACGTAGATCAGCATTAAGTGTTCCTGGTGTTAGAGATATTCTTTTTGAAAAAAATAAATATGGTGCTGGTACTGTTAATATAATTATTGATGGAGTATCACCACTAATTTCTCAAGGGCTTATAGATGCTGTTAAAGAAAAAGTTCAACAAGAACAATCATATGGTGATACAATATATGTTAATAGACCAGAATATATTGGAATAGAATTAGATATTGGTATTGTAATTACTTTAGGTACTATAGATGAATTAAGTGTTAAACAACTTGTTAAAAGTTCAATTATTCAATATATTAATGATCTTCCTATTGGTGGAGAAATTATTTGGAATAGAATAATAGATGTTGTAATGGATGTTTCTGGAGTTGAAGATATTGTACCAAGAACATTTAAATTAGGTGAGTACGATATTTTCCATAAACTTATTAAAAATCAAATAATACTACAATTTCAAAATCAAAAAGCCAGTCTAACACAAAAGTTTTTTTGTGATTATGGACTTTGTAATATATGTATAGTATAATATGAATACAAAATTACCATCTCAAGCTAAATCAACTGAACGATTACTTAGATCTGTTTTACCAGAACATTTTAAAATGGTATCTGATAAAAATTCTAATGGATATAAGTATGTTAATCTTTTATATGGTATTGAATGTGATAATATTTTAGATTCTATACGGGAAGTTTATAATGAATCTTTTATTACTTCTTTTGATTTAAGTAAAGATTATGAATTATATGAAGCTAATTTATCTGGAGTTCCAACTACTTCTTATTTAAATTCAAGTGGATTATTTCCAATTAAAATTACAAATGAATATGAATTTTATAATGGTGATCCAACTAGAATCATTCCTAATGGAACTTTAGAACTTCCAATGTATTATTTATCTTATACTGGAGTTCTTCAAGCAAGTGGTGAATTTAAAAATGGTTTTGATATAGGATTTAATGAACCATGTTGGTCTCAAATATCTGGAATAATTGGATTAGAATATATAAGAAAAGATATGAGAGGTTCTGGATATTTAATTATAACTTCAGATATAGATCAAACTTCTGGATTTTTTAATAATATGTATCCAGTGTTTTCAATTGATGTTGGAAATAATTTAAAAACAAGTGGAGATTTTGTAAATACTTATGGAATATTTAATGGGGTTAAGGAACAAAACTTTTCTGGAAGTTTAACTAATGAAATATTATATCCAATAGATTCAAAAACACTTTTAGAAAGATATCCATTATATAGAGAAGTTCTAGATGATAGTGGAATTTTACGTACTATAGATCATTATGAACCGTATCATGGATGGACTAAAAATGCTAATGGTCAAATTATTGCTGTAGTTGATTATTCTGGTGAATATTATTATGATAATTCAGGTGAAAAAATATATTATAAGACATCATATAATAATCCATATGGATATAATAATTATACAAAAGCTTATTTAGATTTAAAATATATACCAATAAGTGGAACACTTAAAGTTTATGATATAGATATTTTAGATACAAGTGGTAATGCAACTGAAATACCTTATAGTGGCAAAAACTTATATTATTATAAATCTCCTAAAATGTTTTTAGGTAATACTTCTGGTGAATTAGATGCTCAATTTGATCCAATATACCTTGGTTACGAATCAATTGTTCCAAGTGGAATGGGTTTTAGTTCAAATATGGAAGGTTCTGGATGTTCATTATATAAAGTTACTACTTGGAATTATTTACATGAAAGTGGTAAATTAGATGAAGGTTCATTAAGTTATATAGATGGTACTGAAAATATTACAAATAGAATTAGTTTATCTGGATATCATAGTAGATATATGGTTGAGTATAAATATAAAATATATGATAATGATAGATATGTATCTTCTTTAAATTCAAATGGTTCTATTTCTTTTCATACACCAAGTCCAATAATTACTAATTATAAAAATAATGATTATGTTTTAATTGATTATGACTTTACTAAAAATCCTGATTATAAAAATGAAAATTCTAAAATAATAACTTTTGATGGATTAAAATATAGACCAGGATGTAGAATTAATAAAATATCTTTTGATATTCCATTTCTTTTTAATGAAAATGAAATTACTGAAAATTTATATATTAATACAAATAAAGAATATGCAGGATATTCTAATGAATTTATTCCACAATTTAATGATTTAAGATATTATGTTTTAAATTGTTTATTTTCATCGGACGTGTCTGGAAATTTAATTGAAACTGATTTAACTAATACTGGAAACGATTTGACTTATAGTGGTAATAATAATATATTTAAGATTAATTATAATACATTTTTTGGTAAAAAAATTATAAATACTGGTAATGAGTCTTATTTTTATAAAGACAATTATAGTTTTCTTAATATAAATACTTTTTTTAAATTTGATTTTAGATTAAATACAATACAAAATGGAAGATTATTAGAAATCTATGATGTTATTACTTCTACATATATATTTTTAGATATAGATCAATCTGGTAGATTAATTATATATTCTAATAATAAAATATTTTATTCAACAAGTAATTTAATATCAAATTTTAATTATAAAAGTTTAATATTAAAATATTCTCCAGATGAGTTTTCATCAAGTATACCAACTTTTAAAATATATTTTAAAGATAGTGAGCAACTTGGTTATTCAATTATAAATTTAAGTGAAAGTTCTGATAGTAATATTAATTTAATTGATCATACATCATTAAAAGTTTTTAAAAATATGAGTATTGATATTGGTGGTTTTTCTGTATTTTATGAGGATTAATAATGTTAATTAAAAATGTTAAATATGATGGTTCTGGAGATTATACAGATATAACAACTGCTTTCAATGATATGTTAATTAGTGGTGTGGCTGCTACAGGATTAATATCTGATTATTTAATGTTAGTTGATGGTGGTACATATAGTGGTACATTAAGTGGTTTTATACCATATAGTGGAAAATTCAATATTATTGGTAGTGGGACATTATTTAATTTAACATCATCAATATCTAATATTAGTGGAACTTATCAATCTTATTTTGCATCAAATTTATATATTGAAAATTTTATATTTAATTGTTCTGGAATTAATAATTATTCTTTTCAAATTCCATCAGGATTTGGATTAGCATTAAAAAATTCTCAATTTATTAATACTTTTAGTGGAATATATAATTCTGGTGTTGTAGTATTAGATAACGTATCTAGTTGTGGAATTTCTGGATCAGATATATTTATATATAGTCCTAATGGATTTGAACAAATTATTAATTCAGATATATCTAGATATCATACGGCTATTAATAGTTATAATATTAATATTAAAAATTCGAATATTCATCATAATAATAGTGGAATTTATTGTAATAATTTATTTGATATTTATTTATATAAAAGTTTATTATATTCAAATATTTGTGATATTAGAATTGGATCTGGTAATTGTTATATAGATAATTCGACTATAAGTGGAAATATATATACTTCTGGAACTAGTATTTATGTTAATTCTTCTATTATTAATGGAATAAATAATATTAGTGGAATTGTAACTTCTGGATCTACTTTATACAATTCAAATTTATATAATTCAAATTTAAATACTTTATTAACAGTTAGTGGAAATAAATATGGTGATCCTAAATTTAATAATATTTCTATTGGAGATTATAGATTAAAATTTAAACAAACTGAAGGTTCTCAAGCTATAGAAATTAAATCAAATTCTAATTATTCTGATTCAATTAATTTTATAGTTGATCATAGTAAATTACAAATATATGATAGTAATGGAATATTTACAAATAATGAATTTTTACCATATATATATACTCAAGATTCAAGTATAATATTTAGTGATTATAATAGAGAAATTAAATTTTCTGAATTAAAAAATTTGTATAAAAAATTATATTATAAATTATATATTAATCTACAATTTGAAGAATATAATATTTTAACAGATTCAACTTTTAATTTAAATCAAAATGAATATGATAAACATCCTTGGGATTGGGATTATAATGAAATTCAAACAACTCAAATAATTGATAATAATATGTATATTATTCCAAGATCTTTTATAGATATTGAAAATATAATTTTAAATAAAATACCAATATTACCAACTAATATATCATTTTCAAATATAATTAAAGATAATATTAAATGTTATATAGTTCCAGATCTACGTGGAGTTTCTTATGATTATAGTTTATCTTCTCCTGGAAATACAATTGTTTGGATGATAGATGGATTAAATCAGTCTTTAATTAAAAAAGATGCATATTCTGATGAGTATCTAGAAAATTATCCATTACTTTGTTATAATCCTACAAAATCTATAATTAGACCATCTGGATTAATTTATACTGGAGTTGATGGAGATTATTATACATTTATTAAATATGATAATCCAAATTTTAAACTTAAAGGTTTAAGTGAACTTGGTGATTTTCAATGGATTGCTACTGATATTAATCAAAATTTTGATATACGAGGAATTAAAGTTTATAAAAATAATTTGTTTATAACTGCTGGAAAGTATCCTATTAATATAACTAATAGATTAATTATTCCAAGTGGTGAGCCAGTTGGACAATTATTATGGTATAATAATAATGATTTGTTTTTTAATTATATTAAATCTATTGATAATATTAATAATACCACATTAGCTTCTGGAAATTATTATCCGACTGATCTTACTTTTTACGAAGATGGTACTTTAATGATAGCTGATTATTATAATCAAAGTGGATTATATAAATATAATCTAGCATATGATTATTGCATGATAAATTCTACTTATGATAATGAAACAAAAGTTATTTTAAGAGAATATTATGATAACGTTGAAATATAAAAGGAATTAAATATGTCTTATCCTTATGATTTACCTAGTTTAAGTATGTCTACAACATGGATCAGTGGTAACTTCAAGCCTACTGATGTTACTAAAAAAATAATTAATAATTTTACTCCAGTAAATAAATTATCTATGACTAATTCTGTTGGTAATGAAATATCTCTTATACAAAATTATATTAATTCTAAATTTTTAGGAAGAGATGAACTTCCTATACAATCAGGATATATAACTCAATTAAAATCTAATAGTGGTTATTATTATATTTATAATAGTGGATCTTATGATGTTGATAATAGTATTACTATTAATCCATCTAGTATAATATTATATCATGAAGCTCTAGATCCTTATAATATAACTGAAATAATCAGACCAACTGGAGTTTATATTAAAGCCATTAATGGATTTTATGAAACTAATCGTAGAATAATAGATTTTAATTTAAACAAATTATATATGCATGGTGTAGATCCATCTACATTACCTGAAGGTTCTATTTCATGGGATACTAATTTTATACCATATTCAGGATTAAATATTAATAGAACAGATTTAGATATTGATGCTTGTACAAGAATGTTAGATGTAAGTATTAGTGGTATTAAATGGGGTTATACAAGTTATGATGGATTAACATCTAATGTTACAAAACTTGATGTAAATTCTAGTGGTAATATTATAGTATTTCCTAGTGGTCAATTTGTAATTAGTTCAGGTGTTCCTTATGTTGATTGTGGTTTAACAGTAGGTAATATTAATGGTGGTGGTAATGTTTTTATACAAACTAAAAGTGGTGGTGGAGTTTTTATTGGTGGATTAAATAATATTGATTCAATAATATCTTATGCAACTAATAGATTATTATTACAATGTGGTTCTTCAGATATTAAATTATATTCAACTGTTCCTAAAGTAGCAATTACTGGAGATACAATTATTGATAATCATACTTTAGTTGTTAGTTCAGGTCAAGCATATACAGATTGTGGAATAACTATTGGTAATGATAATTATAGTGGAAATATGTTTATAAGAACAAGTGCTGGTGGTGGTATTCTATTAAAAGGTGATAATGGAATGATTGATAGATTACAAACATTTGGTACAAGTACAGTTATAGAAAATCAAGGTGGCGTAGTTAATGGATCAATAACAATAGATACTAGTCCTGAAAATAGTGGAATTGTATTTGTTACTGGAGATTCAACTATAACTATTCCAGGATCAGGAACTATAACATTACCAGTAAATGCAACAGATCCTACATCTAGTTATGCTTTAACAAATGCTATTAAAGATGTTTTAATTAAAATTGGATTTTGTTCATGAAAAAATTATGTAAAAAATGTAATATCGAAAAAGATCTAATCGATTTTTATACTGATAAATATACAAAATCTGATATTCGTTATGAATAATATTAAACTTAAAATTAAGAAAATTAAATAAATGAAACCTATTAAGAAACAAGTATGGGATAATATGAGCGTTTTTGCTCTTCTAAATGGTATATCTATTTGGAATGAAAATTATCAATCTTTAAAATATGTTAGAAAACCGTATGAAACTAATCTTGATGTTCGTGATAATGTTTTAAAATCTCATGACTATAAAACAGATATTACACAACAAGGTTTAATTAATTCTATTTATAATGAATTAGATCTTATTCCATATAATGTATTAAAAAAATCAATATTTTATTTATCTTATAATCCAGTCCCATCAGGAAATATTGAAGTTCAAGATATATCTGGATTTTATAAAACTTCAAGTGGTACTTGGAATTCTATTGGTCCTCAAATTTGGAGTGATAATTATTTTATAGCAAAACAAAATAAAATAGGATTTATAGTTTGGGAAGATATTAAATTTAATAATATATCAAATATTAAAAATTATACATATTCTAATGTTGTTGAAGTTTTTCGTGAATTTAATGATAAAACTGAATTAAAATTTGAATATTACATTCAAGTTAAAGATAGTTATGATAATATTAATTTAATAAGATATACTGACATGAATTGTCAAACCGATAGTAATGATATTAGATATACTTATAGATTTCCTACAGTGTCTGGATTAAATCTAGATGGTGATATATTTTGTTATACATTAGGTGATATTCCATCTCAAATAAAACATTTGTATATGGATGATAATAATTATCCTACTCAATTATATTATGATCTTAAAAACTATTTAGATAATAAATATAAACATAGATGGGATAAAATAACTAATAATTCTTGTATATGGGATATTAATAAAAATTATGGTAGTGGTCAAATTAATAGTTTTTATGATGCTTTAGCTCCAGAGAATCATTTTAGTAGTTCTATTACACATACTGGATATTATGGAGGAATAGAATCTTTATCTTATAGTCTCCATCAATCAGACTTTTTAGAAATTTCTGGAAATCAAAGTTGGTATCTAAAACTTTATCCAGGTAAATTTTATATAGATGGTATTCCTTTTTATTATTTTGAAAATCCTCAAGTTTCACAATTAGATCTAATTTTAAGTGGTAATCTATATTATTCATCTATACCTAGTGGATTATCTCGTGGAATGTATACAATAGCTTCAAAAAGTGGATATTATGATACATATTATTGTAATAACTCTAGAGATGAATTTTTAAGTGGAGTTTATGAAGATTATTCTTATAGAACTGGTTTTGATGGAAATAAAAGTTGGGGAGATATATATAGAAAACGTCCAAATATAAATAATAATATAGGGTTTCAAATAGATCTAGATTATGGTCAATATAAAATAGATTTTGATAATAATTTAATATATTTTAATTTACCTAATATTACTGATTATAATAAGGTTACTTTTGTTTGGGATAATCTTTTAGTTCCTAGTGGATCTATACTATATTATGATTTAAATCCTCTTAATGAACAAAATTTAAGTTTAGAGAAATTTTTTATGTACTTATCTCTAGTTCCAAATAAATATTATAATAGTTATTTAAGACCATGATTTCAAATATAATTAGTAATCAAAGAAGAACTCCATATAGACTTGAATCTAATGATATTATTAATATTAGATTAAATTTATATAATAATAATAAACAATTTTATAATCAAAATATTCAATTAGAATTTTATTTAAATTATCCAAGTGGATGGAATAAAGTAGCTGATTCAATAAGTACAAAAAATGGTAGTCAAAATTTAAATTGTTCTTGTTTATATATAAGTAATATATCAAATTGTCTTGGGTATGTAAAAGCTACCATTAATAATAACTCTTATAATTCTAATATAATAAGATTTAATTTTATTTCAAAATATACATATAATAATTATATATATAATTTTGAAAATATATTAACAACATATGAAAATAATATTTTTACTTTTTAGGAAATATAATGGCAATTACTACTTATAATTGGGTTAAAGAAAGTGGTCATTTATATGATAACTTTAATACGTGGGTTACTAATCAAGAAGATAATGAAGTTTCTGTTGCAATAGGTCAAAATATCGTATTAACTGGTGATCTTACTATTCCATCTGGAATAAATATTATTGAATTTTATAATGGTGCTGGATTTTATGGTCCATATAATTTAACTATTAGTAGAATGACTGCTAAACCAAGACATCAAATTTTTAATAGTGGATGTACATGTACTTTTCAAATAGGCGCAATAGATTATCTTTTACCAGAATGGTTTGGAAGTGGAAATGGTAATTTATATTTTGGATTAACTAATACTATACCTTCGATTAAAATTCCACTATCTAGAATATATATAGATGGTGGACTTGCTATAGGTGATAATATAAATACTGGTAATGGTAATTTATATGTTAATGGTAGTGGAACTTTTGGTGGAAATATACATTTAAATGAATTAAGTACCGTTGATGGTGTTGATATTTCTACATTACCAACTTATATAAGTAATACTTCTGGACAACTAGATTCTAGGATAACTTCTAATACTAATAATCTTTCAAATACATCAGGACAATTAAGTACACGAATAGATGCTACTGGTTTATATAATTATAATCTAATAAATAATCATAGTAATTTAACAATAACCGCTCATGGTGGTTTAGCATCTGGAAATCATAATCATGGTCTTGGAACTTCAGGAAAACTTTTAAAATTTGTATCATCATCTGGATATTCAGATAGTATGATTAATGATTCAGGAAATCAAATATATATTGGTTCAACTAATAACTATGTTAAATTTAATGAAAATGGATATTTATTAAATGTTGGAAGTGGAAAAGCTTGGAGAGATGAAATTGGATCTGCTATGTCATTACAATCAACTGGTCCAGGAATTTCTTTAAATATTTCTGGTGGAACAATTGATTATATAAATACATCTAATTATAGTGATTTTGCAACAACTAATGTTCAATTAAATCATGATATAGATAGTAATTGTTATATTAGTCCTCATTTGCATTATATTCAATCATCGTCTGGATATCCTAACTGGGTATGTCAATATAGATGGCAAACTAATGGACAAGTTAATACTGTTAATTGGTCTGGAATACCTGGAACTGGTATATATTTATATACAACTGGAACTTTAAATCAAATATTTGAATTTAGAGATATATATCCACCTACTCAATCTGGAATGAGTGATATTGTTCAATTTAGATTAATACGTGATGCAAATAATGCAAGTGGATATTATGGTGGAAGTGATAGTTCTCTTGGAACTGTAAGTTTTACAAGTTTTGATGTCCATGTTTGTATAGATTCTTTTGGAAGTAGACAAGAATGGATAAAATAGGAGAAAATATATGAATCAAATTACTTTAAAATCATCATTCTTTTCATTTTTATCTTATGATGAAAAAAATGTACAAGATAAGATACATAAAACTTTTAAAGATCATAAAACTCATTTTATAAAAAATGAAGATGGAAGTCACTTTTTTGGTCTTATTATTGATAATATTAATAAAATAGCATATCTTGTTAATCGTGGAACTGATGGTGATAATAATCTTGGAAATTTACATTCATGGTTATATGATGCTAATCTTTTTACTGGTAGTGATGGAATGCATAATGGTTTTCAAAAATTAGCTAATAAAGTATTTGATCAATTTAAAGATATACTTGTTAATTATAAAACAATTGTTTGTTGTGGTCATTCTCAAGGATCTGGTGTTGCTCAAATACTTGCTAAATTATGTTGTGAAAATCTTTCTAAAGATAAGAAAATTAAATTAATAGTATTTGCTGCGCCACCATCTGGAAATTATACTTTTAAAGAAATTGTTCAAAAATTTATAGATAATGGACAACTTGAAGTAGAACGATATATTATGCCAGGTGATCCAATAGCATCTAAAAAACTTAGAAATAAAAAAAGTATATTACTTAATGGAGAAGATGTTGGCCCAGATAGTTGGCTTCCAGATATCATACAGACTAAACTTGGTCCATTTGAAGCAATAAATCATTCATGTAAAGTCTATGTTGTTGGACTTATATTAGAACTTCTTAAAAGTGATATTGAAACTTTAGAAGACTTAAATTTTCTAGGATGTTTGTTTAGAAATTGTGTTAATTAACTATACTAAAACTGATTGGAGAATTATATGAACGTATTAAATAATATTTTATCACATCAAGAAATTATAATTGCAATTATTGGGGTTTTGACACCAATAATATATCGGGCATTACAAAAATTAGTACAATATCTTCCTTCTGAATATAAAAAAATAGGAAATAAAATTAAACCTACAACTATTACAATAATACTTCGATTTTTATTTGGTAAAACTGCTACTTTTTATAAATGTTTTGTTAAAAAAGATCCAAAAGCTACTGAAGAATTATTAAAAATAGCTAATCAATATATAAATAATAAACTTAAATAATTGGAAAATTTAAATGTCAGAATTATCAATTTTAATTCCAGCAAGAAATGAAATGTGGTTACAAAATACTATTGATGATATTCTTAAAAATATAGAATTAGATACAGAAATTATAGTTTGTTTAGATGGATATTGGCCTTATATTCCAATAAAAGATGATAAACGAGTAAAAATAATACATTATACAGAATCAGTTGGTCAAAGAGCAGCTACAAATGATGCAGCTAAATTATCTAGATCTAAATATATAATGAAATGTGATGCTCATTGTGCTTTTGATAAAGGATTTGATAAAAAACTATTAAGTACAATAGAAGATAATTGGACAGTTATTCCAAGAATGTATAATCTTCATGTGTTTAATTGGTTATGTAAAAAATGTAATAATGAAACTTATCAAGGACCTACTCCAACAAAATGTGATAAATGTGAAGGTGCTGAGTTTGAACGTAAATTAATTTGGAAACCAAGATTAAATCGCAAAACTGATTTTACAAGATTCGACAGTGATCTTCATTTTCAATATTGGTCTGATTATGAAAAACGTCCTGAAGCTAAAGGTGATATTGTTGATGTGATGTCAAATCTCGGGGCTTGTTGGTTGATGTCTCGTAAACGATACTGGTCATTAGATGGTCTTGATGAAGAACATGGTTCCTGGGGTCAGATGGGTACTGAGATAAGTTGTAAGAGTTGGTTATCTGGAGGAAGACAAGTAGTTAACAAAACAACATGGTTTTCTCATCTATTTAGAACCCAAGGTGGAGATTTTGGATTTCCTTACCAAATATCAGATAAACAAGTCCAGAATGCCAGAAAAAGATCAAGAGAATTGTGGTTAGAAAATAAGTGGCCTAAAGCTATTAAAAAATTAGATTGGCTGATTAATAAATTTTCACCAGTACCAACATGGGAAATAAAATGAAAATAAAGTATAAAATAATAGAAGATCGCTATGTAGACAAAGAGTGCAAAGATTTTGATATTATATCCATTCATTATGCAGGTCCAGAAGGTCTTGTATGTGTGTGGTATAAAGATTATACTGATGAATTATCTTTATTAAGTAAAATAGATGAAATAACTTGATAACTAATAAATTTTTACCTGTGCCTACATGGGAAACTTAATGAAATATCCAGATAATTTAACCATAATATATCTTACGAACAACTTGATGCCTGAAGGTTGGATGAAATTTCAATTAGATGCTTTTGCTAAAGCATCTGAAGGATATAAAGTTATTTCTGTGTCTAGAGTTCCAATGAATTTAGGTTATAATATTATTCAAACAGAACCATCTTCTTATTGGAATATTTATTACCAATTAATGAAAGCAGCTAAATTAGCAGATACAGATTTTATAGCAACTGCTGAAGATGACACGTTATATACACATCAACATTATCATGAATTTAGACCAAATGTTGATGAAATAGCTTATGATCGATCAAGATGGTCTTTATTTACATGGGATAAAGACCCAATATATTGTTTAAGAAATAGAGTATGTAATTGTTCAATGATTTCACCAAAAAAGTTATTTATCGATGCAATTGAAGAACGCATAGAAAAATATCCTAATGGACTTCCAAACAGTGAAGTGGGAGAAGTAGGTAGAGAAAGAATAGAGTTACGTCTTAAAGTTAAACGTAATAAATTAGTAGAATTTTATTGTACTAATTCAATTGTACAACTTAATCATACTAATGGTGAAGATATAAGACAAAAAGAAAAATGGAAATCACATGGTCAAATTAAAGCATATGATATTCCTACTTGGGGTAAAGCAAAAAATATAGTGGAGATTTATAATGGACGTTAGAAAAGCAATTTTAGAAAAGTTTAGATTTAGAGGAACTAGAGATAATATGCCAATGTCCTCACCTAAAGGAACAAGAGAAACATTAGCAGAATTACTTGAGGAACTTGATTTTAATAAAGGAATCGAGGTAGGATCTAGAAAAGGTCACTATGCAATGGTATTATGTCAGAAAAATCCTAAGTTAGAATTAACTTGTATTGATCCTTGGAAAGCTTATAGTCATTTAACACAAGAAAAACAAGATGAAATATTTGAAGAATGGAAAAAGAATATGCAACCATTTAATGCTAAATTTATAAGAAAATATAGTATGGATGCATTGATTGATTTTGAAGATAGATCTCTTGATTTTGCTTTTATAGATGGTAATCATGAATTTGATTATGCTGCACCTGATATTATTTTTTGGGCAAAAAAAGTAAAAGTTGGTGGAATTTTTGCAGTACATGATTATTATAATTTTTATAGATCTGGTGTTATTAAAGCAGTAGATGCATATACACATTGTAATAGAATTAAAGAATGGTATTGTACTCAAGAAAAAACACCAATAGCATTTTGGATTAATATATGAGAAATGAAGATATAAGATTGCGTAATAGTTTAAATGTTGGAAGTCATCTTCCAGTTTTAATGAAATTATTTTCTATTACTGATGGACCAATAGTTGAATATGGTGGAGGAATAAATTCTACTATATTTTTTCATTGGGCGTGTTTTTCAACAGAAAGAAAATTGCTGACTCTAGAGAGTGATTGGATAAATCATAAACTATTAAGAAAATTTAGAACCGATTGGCATCAATGTCAATTTGTTAGACATTGGAATGATGCAATTGTTGAAGATAATTATTCACTAGTTTTTATAGATCATAACCCAGCTGCTCAAAGGCATGTGGATGTTAAAAAACATATAAATGCTGAATATGTTGTACTTCATGATTCTGAACCAGATAAAAATAATATTTATTTTTATGATCGAATTTATCCTTTATTTAAATATAAACTTGATTATACAAAATCTTGGCCTAATACAACAATATTAAGCAATGTTCATAGATTAAATAAATTGAAAATATGATTCCGAAAGTTATCAATCAAGTTTGGCTTTATCCACCTATAGATAATAAATATCTTAATTGGTCTAAAACGTTTGATATATCTGGATTTAAACATAAAATTTGGGAATTACAAGATTGTTTAAATTTATTAAGTCCTGAAACAGTAAGTATTATAGAAGATCCAAATGTGCATTGGATATATAAGGCTACTTTTGCAAGATATGATATTTTAAGACTATTTGGAGGTTTTTATGCTGATATGGATATGGAATGTATAAAGTCTTTCGAAGATTTATGCAATCAAGATTTTATATGCGTAAAACAAAATGATAGAGAAATATCAGATGCTTTTATAGGATGTTCTAAAAATAATAGTATTATAGATAGAGTTTATCAAAAAGCTTTATATAATTTTAATAATCTTAAAAATAAAAGTTCCAAACGTTGGATTCTAGAAACTGCAAGCGTATTTATGATAACAAAAGAATTAACAGATCAAATTCCATTAGAACAAGAATATTTTTGTCCTATCTGGAAAGGTCGAGGAAAAGTTACAGATAAAACATATTGTATTCACCATTATACAAGGTCATGGAAAAGATGATAAAACTATCAATAATTCATCCTGTACTTAATAGTCACGAAGTTGTAAGACGACAATTGCTTCATTATGAAAAACAAAATTTACCTGATGAAGTAGAGATTATTATAGTAGATGATGATAGCGATCCTCCATTAATTAATAATGGATTAAAAAACTTATCCATTTATTATACCCATGACCCAAGACCTTGGACTTGGCCTATTGCAAGAAATCTTGGAGCGAAGATGGCTAAAGGTGAATTACTATTCTTTGCTGACATTGATTATATAATCCCAAGAGAAGCAGTTTTAATGGGATTAGGACTTAAAGAAGATAGAATGAATGTGCGTAGAGAATTTGGAGTTCTCGATGAAAATGGTAATTTAACACAAGACTTAGATGTATTAAGACAATATGGATTACTCGAAGGCCGCATACAAAGTAAAGGTGTGAATGTATCTGCCCATACAAATACATTTATAATGAAAAAAGACGTATTTTTTAAAATGAATGGTTATAGAACAGATCGAATAGGTAAACCTTACCCACAAAGAGAAGATGGTGATTTTGATCGAGATTGGTTGAAACGATATGAAAAAGGTGAAGTAAACAGAACTCATGATAGGCCAACTGTTTATATGTTTCCAAACGGTAAGTTCTGTGGAGATTTAGATTATAATCCTTTTGGACTTTTTCATACAACGAGTAGGAAGAATTAAATGTTTAAAAATTTAATTAGAATAATTATATTAATAACTTTAAGTAGTTTTAATATTAATGCCACCAGATACTATGTGGACAATGCTGCCGCTAATGATGCAGGAACTGGTGCAGTAGGCAGTCCTAAAAAATATATTCCATCTGGCATTGCTTTATTATCGGCTTCTGGTGGAGATACTGTTGTTGTTAAAGATGGGACGTATTCAGGTACAAGTAATCTAATTAATACATTCGTAAATGGTGTATCTGGAGCGTATAATACTTTAATGGCCGAAAATAGTGGAGGAGTTATATCTACTGCGGGACTTCAATTTGTTAGGTCTACTTCTCCATATAGTTTTCAACAGTATATAATAATAAAAGGAATTAAATTTAGTAATTCTGCACCTAAACAAGTACAAGGTCAACGTATAAAATTCTTTGAATGTGCTTTTCAAGGTGGTGCAGCAACTGACAATACCTCTACTGTAGAAGTTGGCACCGATAACTACAATGATACTAGGTATATTTTGTTTGAAGATTGTTGGGCTTATGGTAGTGGAGGAAGATATAATTTTGAAATTTTCAATTCGGATACAATAGTAATGCGAAGAGTTGTAATTCGACATGATGGTGGCTGGACTGATTCGAAAGGTGATCCTGAAGCTGGGATTGCAAACTATAATAGTAGTTGTTGTGAGTATCAAAACTGTATAGTTATAGACTGCGATCAGACATATCACACTTGGGGCAGGGCAGTATATACTATTTTTAATACATATTCAGAAGGAGCTGGTGGTATTCCACATCCAACTAATAATGTAAATTATAGAGGTTGTATAATTTTGAATGTGGATGGTTCTGGATTTGAAAGCGATGGTGATGGAGCATCTCCACATCCAGCTACTGATATTATATCAAATTACTATGATGTAGTATGTTGGAATTCGTTTGCAGGAGGTTTTTCTGGAGGTTCTACTGGTGGAACTACAATACTTACATTAAATCGATGTACTTTCGGTGGGTCAGATAATTCAGGGGGTTGGACATCAGGTTTTGATAAGTGGGATAATGGATCTTTTACAATCACTAATACAATCTGTACAGGATATGATGGTATAGACTTCTCTTCTGAATGTGCAGCAAGTTATTGTAACACATATAATAACTCTGATAATGGGACATGTTCTAATTGTCAAACATATAGTCCTTTCACTAACGGTTTACTATATCCTATTAGAATTGAAGCAGGTAGTAATTTATTATCAGCTGGTCAATCTGGAGGACAAATTGGTGCTACTATAGTTAAAAGAATGGGAACATCTGGAACCTTATGGGGAGAGAGTGGATATAATACTTTATCTGATGTAGATTTATGGCCGTGGCCCAATGAAGCAAGAATAAAAGCAGATATGGCTGCGGTAAGTGCAAGAGGGTTTTGTACAGGTAATTCAATGAATGGACAAGCACAATCACTGACTAAATACATTTGGGAATATGCTGGAAATGAAGCTCCTTCATTCGGTTCTACTCCTGTAAAAGTAACTTGGGTAGGGGGTACTTCCACCAATGCTGCTTTAGCTGCTAATTACTCTCCAGCTCAAGCGCCTACCTCCATCGATACCATCTTACTTAATACTGGATCTGTTGATTTTGTAGTAGGGTCTGTTATTAATGTTGCGTATGTAAGTCAAGTCACCGGCTATACTGGAACTTTTACCGTAAATGATACATTGAAAACTAATTATTTAGGGCTTGGCACATGTGCGGCAAGTTTTAATGCGCCTTGTGTTATAAAAGATTCTGTTGTTTATGCAACTGCTTCTACCCCCACTGGAAATGCGGGAAGCAAGATAATATCTGTTGCTGGTAGTACGTTGAGAGTTAGGTTGAATGGTAATGTAGGAACACCGAGAGTAGTGATGACTTCAGGTAGTAAAATTAAATGGTAGTTAAGGAATAATATATGGCACATGAAATAGCAGTATCAATTGAAACTTTACCTTCAACTATCTCAATCGATAAAAAAGGTAAACGGCATATTACGCACAGAAGAAGTGGGGACATTGTTGCTCCAATATCAGAC
The DNA here is from genome assembly GCA_023229385.1 of Candidatus Omnitrophota bacterium. Classification (GTDB taxonomy): domain Bacteria; phylum Omnitrophota; class Gorgyraeia; order Gygaellales; family Profunditerraquicolaceae; genus UBA6249. Next base: position 22,073 of record JALNZI010000003.1, read on the forward strand.
TTTAAAAAGGTAGAAAAATGGCTTGAGATAGTTTGTTCTTTCGGAAATCCAAAACACCCAAATCATGAGTTAATTTTTGATGGTTTAGTTAATAACTGCGATTGGAAGAAGAATAAACATGTAGATGGTGCAAAGGGTATCTGGAGTAAAGAGCTACAAGATAAATGGTTTGAAGCTGATTGTAAATCTTCTACAGAATATGATCGAATAGCTAACTTGACACGTCTATGGAATAGCGAAATCAAACAGACTATCGGTTGGATAGATCATATGGGTAAGGAACCTAACGGTGTTGAAGATTTAGTTAATACTTGGCAATGGAGTAAACACGAAAAGTCAAACTTTTATGTAGTTGTTAATAGTGATGCAAATGAACAAGAGATGAAGGAATTATCAAATCGAGATATTAGTGACAGTACAGACGTAAGAGAAATTAGAAGGAAAAATATCGATTGGGAATCAGATTTGTTATTATCGAATAGTAAAAAAAATAATATTAAAAATAGAAATACTGTTGTACACCCCGACTTTTCTAACCCTATGTCTAAGGTTAAAATATCATGAAAATTTTACAAACTTTTTTCCTGTTGCTGTTCTTTCTGGTGTCGATTGCGGATGCTGCGATACGGTACATCTCCCCCACCGGAAGCAACGCTGCTGCCGGAACAACTGGTGCTCCATGGAGGACGTTTGAATACGCATTCGGTGAGATTTCTGGTGGAGACACCTTGTATTTAAAGCCCGGCACATACTCAGAGGCTGCGGGGACCGGATACATATCGTGGGAAGGTACCGGATCTGGTCAACCACCATCCGGGGTATCGCGCACGCACATGACGCTCGTTGCGGCCACGGTAGAGGATTCAACCTTTGTTACCGGAGTATTGTTTTTAGGGAGATCCGACAGAAAAGACACCTGTATTTACGTAAGGGGAATAACGTTTAACGGGGGCGTGCATCTTTACAATAACCGGCATTGTGTGGTTAAAAATTGCGGTGGTTATAATACATTGGAGAACGGTGGGGTAGTTTTTGAGATATCTCCTGACGGAGATCACCAAATGGGATGTACCAACAATTTGATCGAAGACTGTTGGGCGTGGGGGCAAAATAGGGGAATTGCATTAGATTACATAGCGGATAGTAATACGTGGCGCAGGGTTGTAATACGCGGCGATGGATGCAACAGTGCCGCGTGTGTAGGGTCTGGAAACCCTAACGTTGGTATATCGTGTTACGCATCAAAGAGAGTTACTTTTCAAAATTTAATAATTGTCGATAGAGTGCTTGGCGGTGGTGAGCCGTATGCAAATTTTGCAACAGCGGAGCACGCACAGGGTAATCTTGGACCGCTAAAAGTCCAGGGGTGCATATCTTTAAACGGCCCGGATGAGGGGTACTATTTCGAGGCTGAAAACGCAAACGACAGTACATTTATAATAGAGAATTCCATTGCGTGGGACATGGCCGACGACGGATTTAGTTTACAAAATCATGCGTTCCCGCATACGATAATCAGGCGATGCACCTCCGGTTATATAGGTGGCGACAACGCTTTTCGAACCGTTGAGGTTACAAGTGCGCTACTGGATAATTTACTTTCAATAAACGCGACAACGTACTCGTTTAGCTGTAATATCCAACCTCAGTACGTGTGTGCTTATAATGGCGGGACATACAATCAAACCACTCCGGCGCATCCGATAACGACAGACCCTGGGATGCGATACATTTGCAGGATAGAATCTAATAGCACTTGTCACGGAACCGGGTCGAATGGATCTGATATCGGGGCAAATATTTTATACCGATACGGTCTGGACGGTACATTTTTTGGGGAACCTGGGTATGACAGCCTAACCACGATATCGTTGTGGCCGTACCCAAATGAGGCCAGAATACGAAGGGATTTTCTACGGTACAATAACGAATCTGACGAATCGCGAGGATTCTGTGATGATGCTGTTGCGGCGTCATTGACGGAGTACGTTTGGGAATACCAATATAGGAATGAGGCTCCTTCTTTTGGTGGATCTCCTGTTAAAATAACCTGGGTAGGTGGATCTTCGACCAATGCTGCTTTAGCTGCTAATTACTCTCCAGCTCAAGCGCCTACTTCAATTGATACAATATTACTTAATACTGGATCTGTTGATTTTGTAGTAGGGTCTGTTCTTAATGTAGCGTATGTAAGTCAAGTCACTGGATATACTGGAATCGTTACCATTAATGATACATTGAAAACTAATTATTTAGGACTTGGAACATGTGTAGCGAGTTTTAATGCTCCTTGTGTCATTCGAGATTCTGTTGTTTATGCTTCAGAATCTACACCCACTGGAAATGCAGGAAGTAAGATAATTTCTGTTTCAGGAAGTACGCTAAGAGTAAGGTTGAATGGTAATGTAGGGACACCAAGAGTAGTGATGACTTCAGGTAGTAAAATTAAATGGTAACTAAGGAATAATATAATGCCAACATATGATATAGGTACTGGACAGACCTACACTACGATATCTGCGTGGGAAACCGCCAGAGATATATCCCGGACAGAAGATGAGGTCGGCGAATGCCTTGCCGAACTCTTTAATGAAAACGTCAACTTTACCGGAGGGACGCCAAACGGATACTGGATGAAGCTGCGTGGCAAGGCTGGAGCGAGGCACGATGGCCGTGCTTACGAGGTCAGTAGTGTAGCCTGCGCCCGCATTTACCGCTCTGCAAATGCCACAACAGTAAACGTTGACGTCGGTGGCATAGAAATAGCATGGCTTGACATTAAAGGTCCGGGAAACTACACCCAGGACACCATCAGCCGTGCGGGTGACTTAACTGCCGATGGCGATTTCAGGCTACATCATTGTATCATACATAACAACTTTGCAAATAATAACGGCTCTCAGGTAGCCATCACGATGTCGGATGATTCGGAAACGACGAATTACCGAATATATCGAAACCTCGTCTATGGCTTCGGTGGTGCTGGCATATTACCGTATCAGATTGGTGGTACTACAAAATACGTCTATGCGTACCATAATACTTGTGCTTTATGTGGGCAAGTATTAGGTGAAACTGATGCTGGTGGTATTCAGAACAGTATGACAGAAAGTACCGCCTATTTTGAAAATAATGTCTCAGTTGGTCAACTAAATGTAGATTATTATGGAACAAATTACGGTAGCTGGGACAACAATGCTTCTGAGGATACTACAGGAGATTCTACTGGTGGTCCTGCTCATAATGTAGACCTTAGAAGTCTTAATCCAAGTGGTTTATTTCAGAACTATACAAGCACTTATGCGTCTATTGATCTACGCACAAAAGTAGATTCTGATTTAATTGGAATGGGTGATACAACTTATTCTACTACCGATTTTCCTGAAATAGACATACCAATTACTGGTGGTGATGCTATTACAGGAACATGGGATATAGGAGCAGATCAATATGCAGAGGCTGTAAATACCGCAAGTAATTCTCCTTCTACTTCACCATCAAGTAGCGCAAGTAATAGCCCTTCTACTTCACCAAGCCCAAGTAATTCACCAAGTAATTCTTTATCTACAAGTGCTTCAAATAGTCCTTCTAGTTCAGTTTCAAATTCACTAAGTAACTCACCAAGTACATCTATATCAATTAGTCCTTCTACAAGTGAGTCAAGTTCACCATCTCCATCAAATAGTCCATCTACTTCTCCCAGTCCTGGAATTAGTGCTTCTAATTCACCAAGCACATCTTTAAGTAATTCTTTATCAGATAGCCCTTCTTCTTCGTTATCAAGTTCTATTAGTAGTAGTCCGTCTCCTTCTAATAGTGCAAGTGAATCACCTAGTACATCTTTAAGTGAAAGCCCATCAACAAGTTTATCAAGTAGTATTAGTAATTCTTTGTCTAGTAGTCCATCTACTTCTCCAAGTAGTAGTCCACCTGAATTTAGCCTAATATCTTATTCTGATGATTATGATAATAATGCTATTCTTTATACACAAGAATTGTTCACTGTTCAAGAAAATGATTTATTAGTTGGTGTATGTATGTGGGAAGAGAGTAGTAGGACACCAATCTTACAAGAAAATACTTTAGCTTATAATTTTACAATGTTAGATGTTATTACAAATGCTAACAGTACAAATGTAAGATTTGGTTATCATGTTGTAACTTCTGCGGAGGCTGGAACTGGGATTAGATATAGAGCAGATTATGGTTCTATTACATCATTAGCCACAATTTCTGTTTATTTATTTAGACCAACTTCAGGTATCCCAGAAATAGAAGTGTTTGGTTCTGGAATTGGAACTGGAACATCTCCACAAACCAATAGTATATCTACAGCAGGGCCTTCTGTAATTGTAGCTGCATTAGATTGTTATGGCGGAGGAGTTAGTAATCAACAAATTAATTTAACTACTCCTGATACAATTTATACTTTAAGTTCAGATGAATCTACTTTTTATACAACTGAAACTTCTCTTTTATCCAATATTTATGCATCTGCTACATGCTCTAATGATGCGTGGGCAATGGGAATTATTGCTTTTAAAGTTTCTTCGGGAGGAAGTAGCGCCTCAAGTTCACCATCTACTAGTGAATCAAGTTCACCGAGTCCTAGTACATCCGTATCAAACAGTGTATCAAGTAGTTTATCAAATAGTGCCAGTGAATCTCCATCAAGTTCATTAAGTAATTCATTATCAGATAGCCCGAGTAGTAGCGAATCCTCTTCTATTTCAAATAGTCCATCACCAAGTTTATCACCTTCTAATAGTGCATCTGATTCTCCAAGTAATAGCGAATCAAGTTCTCCTTCTTCGAGTATAAGTTCAAGTATATCAAGCAGTGTTAGTAATTCACCATCAACATCTCCTAGTCCTTCAAATTCACCAAGTTCATCTATAAGTAGTTCTATTTCTAACAGTGCTAGTACAAGTCCTAGTTATAGTTTATCTAATAGTCCAAGTACCTCTATTTCTAATTCAAGTAGTAATAGTCCATCACCTAGTAATTCATTATCAAGTTCAGTATCATCAAGTCTTTCAACAAGTCCTTCTACTTCATTAAGCAATAGTATTTCTAATTCACTTTCTTCGAGTATATCTTCGTCTCCAAGTAATAGTCCTAGTCCAAGCAATAGTCCATCTATTTCAGAATCGAATAGTCCTTCTACGTCTATTAGTAATAGTGCTTCAAGTTCCCCTTCGAGTTCACCTAGTCCAAGCAATTCTTTAAGCAATAGTCCATCTTTAAGTCCAAGTATTTCGTTGAGTAATTCACCATCTACTTCGCCTTCTCCATCAAGTTCTGTTTCTAATTCACCAAGTCCAGGAAATAGTGCTAGTAACAGTCCATCTAGTTCAGAATCTAATTCACCAAGTAATTCTTTAAGTACATCTATATCAAATAGTGCTTCAAATTCACCATCGCCAAGTAACAGTCCTTCTACCTCGTTGAGTAGTTCTATTTCTAATAGTATGTCTAGTTCACCTTCAAATTCATTAAGTAATAGTCTAAGTAATAGTGCGAGTAGTAGTGCAAGTAATAGTCCTTCACCAAGTAACTCTGTTAGTAATTCATTAAGTAGTTCACCTTCTACTTCAATAAGTAATAGTACTTCAAATAGTCCTTCAAGTAGTGCAAGCTCGTCACCAAGTCCTTCATACAGTTTAAGTAATAGTCCAAGTATAAGTACGTCTAATTCACCTAGTACTTCACCTTCTCCTTCGCATTCACCAAGTACAAGTCCAAGTAGTTCTATTTCTAATTCTATAAGTACTAGTATCTCAACTAGTGTTTCTAATAGTGTAAGTAGTAGTATTAGTACGTCGCCTTCTACATCACCAAGTGGTGGTACTGAACATATTACTCAAATGACATATTATCCTGGTCCTGGTGATGCGGAGTTTGATGTAGATACTACTTATATAATTGATACATATGTTTCAGGTGAATGGAATGGTACGTCTGGAAATTTAGTTAATTTTTATAGTAGTGCAAGTGGAGTTCAATCGACATTAGATTTACAAACTATTGGTAACGTTAATGTATCTTATATGACTTTTAGAGATATAGAAATTATTAATGGTACTATAACTGCAGATTATACGTGTGATGGTAGTTCTTGGAATAATTCAGGAATAATTTTTTCAAATAATTCTCCTTCAACATCTATAAGTAGTTCAATTTCTAATAGTTATTCTTCAAGTCCAAGTAATTCACTTTCTAATAGTATTTCTAATTCATTATCAACTAGTAGTTCTAATAGTCCAAGTACAAGTATATCTAGTTCTCCAAGTCCTAGTAATTCACCATCACCATCATTGTCTCCTAGTAATAGTGTTAGTTCTAGTTTAAGTAATTCATTGAGTAGTTCAGAATCAAATAGTCCTTCAACATCACCAAGTCCAAGCAATAGCCCTTCTAGTTCTATTAGTTCAAGTTTAAGTAATAGTTTGAGTAGTAGTCTGTCAAATAGTCCAAGTACTTCTGTTTCTAATTCACTTAGTGAATCTGTATCAAATAGTTTATCAAATTCACCTAGTTCTTCACCAAGTCCAAGTAGTAGTGTAAGTAATAGTCCAAGTGAAGGAAATAGTGCATCTCAATCACCTTCGACTAGTCCTAGTCCTTCAAGTAGTATTAGTAATAGTATTTCTTCAAGTATTAGTAATAGTGCTAGTAATAGTCCTAGTCCTTCTATTTCACCTAGTAATAGTGAAAGTTCTAGTGTAAGTAATAGTCCATCAATAAGTGTTTCTAGTTCTATTAGTAGTAGTCCTTCTCCAAGTAATTCAATTAGTAATAGTCTAAGTAGTAGTGCTAGTACAAGTCTATCATCTAGTGTAAGTTCAAGTTTAAGTAATAGTATATCTACTAGTTTATCATCAAGTGTTTCTAGTTCACCAAGTCCTAGTAATAGTCCATCTAGTTCAATTTCTAGTAGTCTAAGTAATAGTGCTAGTTCTAGTATTTCTAGTTCTCCATCATCTAGTCCAAGTATTAGTTCTAGTCCAAGTTCTAGTAGAAGTAGTTCAGTTTCAAATAGTCTTAGTCAAAGTCCTTCAAGTAGTATTTCACATAGTCTTAGTAGTTCAGTTAGTCATAGTCCTTCATCAAGTCCAAGCTTAGGAGATCTAGATTATATATTAATTTTTCCAGAAACTGCATTAATTCCAGTTAGAGCACAACTTTTATTTATTGCAAAAGGCTATACTGAATATGATGTAGAAATACATGGACTTACTTTTGTTTGGTCAACAACACTTGGACAAGTTATTAATAGTTCAACTGGATTATTTACTGCTGGAAGTTTTGCTGGTGGACCTTATGAAGTAACTGCTACAATTGGATCAATAAGTACTACTGCATATGTTACAGTATTTGAATTAAATAACACTCATAGGCGAAGAAGATTACTTCCAATTTTTCTTCAGTTTTGTGAACGTAAACGTAGATAATTTTTTAGGAGATAATAATGGCTGTTTTACAAATAACTAATGGCGCTTGTACTGGTAGAGGTTTTGCTGATACGTCAGTTAGTGGATATATGTCAAAATTTTATGATTGGATTACTAAAATACCAGCAAGTGGCGGTCCTGGATGGAATATACTTTTAGATAAGTCTATATATCCTACAACTAAAACTATGACTTCTATGATAAGTGGAGTTATAATATCAAGTGGACATGGATTTTATTCAAATGAAATAATTCGATATTATACTTCTGGTACAATTATAAATGGTCTTACTAATAATACTGATTATTATGTTACGAAAGTAAATGATAATAGTTTTAAATTAAGTACAAATCATTTTAATGTTGGTATTGGAACATATATTAATATAACAAATTCTGGTGTTGGATCTCAAACTTTCACTTTAAGTGGTCCATATATTATAATTTCTGATGAACCATCTCCTCAAATTAATCAAGTTTGTAAATTTATGAAAGTTGGATATGGAATTCCACAAGGAAGTTATATTCAAGTTCAATATTTTATAGGATGGAATAATACAAGTAAAATACTTGGAAGTATTTATGGTGGTTATATTATAGAAACTGTAGATGATGGTAATTTTGCATATGATTTTCGTGGTGGTGATGAATGTATGATTTTACAATCACGTATTGGTACTACTTGGGATTCTACTGGAATGGATACTTGGACTGGAGATAGTACTTTTCTAGAAGGTCTTGATCATTCAGGAACTTTAAGGAGTGTTGGTGTGCCTGGTACTAATTCAGTAGCATACTTAAGATCTGGAGAATCTAGTAATATAACTAGTGGTGAATATTATTATTTATATGATTATTCTCAACTTCCTTATGTTCGTTTAGAATATTCTAAATGTACTTATGTTGATGCTGGAGCTGATAGTGTTACTTTTTCTGGATTAGTTCATACATTTCCATCAGGATCTGTTATTGGATCATATCCTCATAGATATATGTGTTTTGGTAATAATATTTATGATAATAATTCATTTTGTTATTCGACATATATACCATATACAATACCTTATACATCTCATCCTAATTGGTATTATTGTAGTAATTTAGGATATGGATCTATTAGTTCAAGTTGTAGATCATCTTATGAAGATGGTATTTTAAATTCTTCATCTCCTGATGAAAAAGGTAGACATCTTATGGAAAAATGGAATATATTAGAATGGGCATCAAATCAAAGTAATTATTACACTCCTAATTATAATGGTATGAATAGATTTTATGGATCTGCTAATAATTTATATTTAACTAAAATTAATTCAATGGCACGTAGTCAAGATGGATTAATTTATGGTGGAAAACAGTATCTATATTTTATGTTATCTAGTGAAATTGGTGGATATGGTGGAAGTGCTAGTTATGCTATTTTATATCCAGATAGTGTATCAAGTGAATAAATGTCTATTTATAGTGGAATATTAGCATCTGGAAATATTGTATTTGGTGATTCTTATACAGTAGTTAATTTAAATATTCCAAAATCGTTCATTGAAAGTCAGATTGTTTCTGGTTCAATATGTACTGGTGAATCATATACAGTAATTAATTTAAATATTCCAAAATCTTTTGTTGATGCACAAGTTATTAATCGCCATATATATTCTGGAGAATTTTATACAAAAGTTAATAATAATCGAGTATATAATAATGGATCTTTAATTGTAACAGTTCCTAGATCTGGATTAGCCAATGATACTGGAATGTTACTTATTCTTGGATATTATACTGATTTTTATGCTAATCCTAGACTATCTTATCCATATAATAATATATACTTTTATGATAATACATATGGACCAGATATTTCATCTTATTATTGGAATTTTGGAGATGGTAATTATAGTACTGAACGCGATCCAATTCATTTTTATACACATACTGGATTATATGATGTTTCATTAGAAACAACTTCTATAAATGGAGAAACTGCTTATTTAAATAAAACTAATTATATTAACATTCAAAGCAATAATGTTTCAGTTAATCATTCAGATTATAAAATAGTAATTTTAAATAAACGAATAAGTCCATATAAATCCAATGATCTTTTACAAATTTCAGTTCAATTGTATGAAAATAATAAAAAGAAACTATTCTATATTAAAGATGTTGTTCTTACATTAAATTTAAACTATCCTAATGGATGGCAGGCATACTCATCTGGAATAACTAATAAAACTGGGTCTTGTGTCTTATATCAATCTTCTAGTGGTATATTATCCAGTAATTGTTTAGGATATGTTTCTGCAACAATAAATAACCAAAGTTATATTTCAAATATAATTAGATTTAACTTCATTAATTAAGGTAATTATGAATCCTATTTTATCTACAAGTGGACAATGTTGGATACTTGATGCTATTAAAACAAAAATTGATACTATAAGTGGAGTATATGTTGGTTTAATGACAAATTATCTTCCTTCTGAAAGATCATATCAAACTCCATTTTATATTAATGAACTTAGTTATATTACTAATAGTGGATATTCTAGACAAGTTAGTAATACTTGGAGTGTAATAAGTGGATCAAATCCATATTTACTTGGAAGTACAGTTACTTTTACTATATCGTCTGGAAGTTGGTCTAATGTTTATGGATATTTTGTATCTAGTACTAATTTAAATTATAGTGTATTATGGTCTGAATTATTTCCATATGATAAAGGTTCTGTAGTTGCTAGTGGAAATAATATATTAATTACTCCAAAATTTTATCAATATTAAGGTAAACGATGTCTATAGAAATTATAGGTGAAATGTCTGGACTTGGTGTTCCAGATTATTATTTAAACTTATCTCGTAGACAAGCATTTAATCCACAACTTATATGTGATGATCAACCATATCTTCCTGGTGATTGTCCAATTGTTACAATTGAATATGATGGTTTTAGTCCAAATAAAATTATTAATATAAAATCTTTAGAAAATTCTGTTTATCAAAATACTTTAGATTATCATAAAATTGAGACTATAACATATGATGGATATACTTATCCATTAAAATATTATGAATACGTTAATTATAATGATAAATTATCTTATCTTATAACTGATTATAATTCTGATCCATCCAATAGTAATCCATTATTTTATCAATATGAACTGTTATTTGATGCTTATGTTGATATATCTGGAGTTTCAATTAAAAATATATATAAAAATAATGAAATTAAATTAGATCAAAAAGAATATAAAATTCAATATAGTGTTAATACGTTAGCTTTAGGAAATTTAAGATATAGTAATACATCTTGGCTTACTAATACAATAAATCAAAATAATTATCGTATACGTATTCTATTACCATTTTATATTTCATCTAAAGATAATTTTTATATAGTTGAATATGAAAAATATATTAATAATATTAAATCATATCAAAAAGAACTTATAGAAATTGAACCTATATATACAACAAATGACTATGAAATTACAAATAGTGGCGTTATTTTAAGTGTTTCTAGTAAAATTCAACAATCTAATCAATTATCTATAGTTAAAAATCCTTTTAAAAGAATAACACCATTAGATATTGTAACTCTTAAAGATAAGAATTCATATCTTACTGATAAAGATACTCAATGGAAATTACGTATAAATACTGGAGCTTTTGCTATTCCATCAGGTTTGTATACATCTTCTAGTGGTTATTTATATAATCTTGAAAATTTTTATACAAGTGGAAATATTCCAGTTACAAATATTAAACCTATAAAAATTAATAAAAATATTGTTCAAATAAAAGAAACTCCAATATATTTGAATTCTGACGATTATATTTATCCATATTACGATGTTAAACGTTATGATAATAATTTATATGATTTATATGATGTATCTGGAAAGTTTGATATATCTATAAATGGTAAATCTAGAAGTGATATTAAAATAAAATCTATAGATAGATATAAAGGTTTTATTGAATTTAATAAAGAAATTAATAATTTAGATGAAGTTGAGTTATCTTTTTATCTTACTAATAGTGATACATTAATACTTGAAAATTTAGAGCTTAATCCTAAAGTTTCACAATCTGGAGTTCTTTATCATATTAATAATTATCCAAATGGTTTTGGAATAGCTCTTAAAGCATGGAGTGGTATAATACAATATCCATATATATACGATCTAAATACTATTGAATCTGATAGAATAGTTAGTGGAATTATAGACGTTGGTTCTAGTACTTATATAAGTGGGATGTGGGATGATACTTATTTAAGTTTATGTAAAATAGATTTAAATAATTTATCTTCAGATATTGTTAAAAGAACTGATACCAGGCGAGTTGGTGGAGGTTTAATAGATAATAAAACTCTTGATGTTTGGTTTAATAATAACTTTAGTGGTGTATATATAAATGAAAAAAGCTGGTATTCAAATGTTGCTAAATATAATGGTGAACCAATTTCTAATAGTAGTATTATTATTATTAATATACCTCAAGAACATCTTGATACTTTAAAACTTAAATGGTTTAATTATTATAAAGAATTTATGACTTATGATGAAGCAGAAATAACATCTGAACGAGAATTTAATTACTATCTAGATAGTGTAATAAGAAAAAATATATCTGCTGGATCTGATTATATAATTATACCTAATATTTTGGATGAATAATGATTAATTCAACATTTTCTTATAATAGTCAAATAAAAGATATTCAGAATTCACTTATTAGTGAAAATATTCGTTCTGTGTCTAATTTTGAATTATTAAATTCAGAAGAAGCTATTAAAAATGTTATTAGTTCTTATATAGATAAATTTAATTCTCTTGGTGGAATGCTTACAGATATAAGTAAATTTATTGTTAAATCTAAAGATATTATAAATTCTAAACAATTTGATGATTTATTTCAAAGTGTATATATTGATATATATGCTTTGTATAATGATTTAAATATTGTTTCAAATGTTCTTAATCTTAATCTTAATAGAAATAAAAATTATTTTTTAATAATTAAAAAAAGAATAAGAGATTTATGGAATAAATTAAATCTTACACGATCTTTTATTTATGATTCTAATCCATCTGATGAATCATATTACGAATCATTTTATAATGATATTAATTCTTTAATTTTAAAAGATGTACTTATAGATAAAAAATCTGGTTATCTATATATTAATCCAATATATACAGAAACTCATAACAAATCTTTTCAAATTAAATCTATAAATTCAGTAACATATCCAGAACCTAATGATAATGGTGGTGTATATAAAAATACAAATATTTTAAATACATTTGAAGATAATTATAAAAATGGTCCAAGAGATATGTTACAAAATGGTTTATGGAAAGAAGAAATTTATACCAATGTTATTCCAGAGTTATCTTTAAATATAGGTTCGGATTCTAGAATTATTCAGCGAAATTATAAAGGAATAGTGTCTATTATAGATATAGAATATAGTTATTCTATAGAATTTAATAGAATAGATTTTGATATTTTTGGTGATAAATCTTTAACAATAGATGCTATTTTATATAAACAAAATATTGATGATGAATGGAATATTTTAAATTATGAAAATATTGATAATTTAGATTCTAATAATTTAACAAATTTATGTCAATATTCAGTTAGAGGATCAGATTTTGATGTTTTATCTTTTTATAATATTGAGAAAATTAATGTTAAATTTTTAAGAATTGTTGTTAATCAAGAGCATTATATTCAGTTAAATTCAGATTATATTAAAAATATATCAATTGAAGATAAAATGTTTAATGATCTTTCTGAACGAAGATATGATATTGTTAAATTTAATAAAAATATAAATTCTTTTCTTTCATCTCCAATAATTGATGAAAATAAATCATTATATAATAAAATAATAAATATAATTGAATCAACGTCTAGTATTGAAAAAATATTATATAATATTGAAAATTTACTACTTCCAAAAACAGATATTGTTGAAATTAATTTTTCTAATGTGTTAAAATATGAAATTGGTTTATGGTCAATTGAACCTAAACTTGAGTTATATTCTTATTTAAATGGTGTTTTTTCTTCTAATAAATATAAATTAAATGATAAAGTTTTAAATTCTATTTCTTTAAATACTAAACAATCTTTACCTGGATCAACTACGTGTAATTGGTATATAGAAGCTAATAATAAAGAAATACCTATTGTTGAAAATACAAGTAAATATAGAAAAGAACCTATTAAAGAATTTGATGTATCTAGTTATTCTAATTTTAGTGGATGGGTTGATCGTGGAGGAATATTTACACTTCTAGATTTTCCGATTGATTCGGTAAAATATCAAGAAATTGTAATATATAATAATGGTGTTTTACAAGAAAATATAATTAATAATATTGCTTTTTTGAATTCAAGAATGATATATATTAATGGTATTAAGGATGTTAAAAATAATAATTATGTTATAAGATATCCTTTATCATTTTATAAAACAATTAATGTATATGTTCTTTCATCTAAGACTAATAATTCTTATAAATATATATCTTTAGGAATTATTTCAACTAAAAAAGAAATATTAGAAGCTTTTATTAATGATATAAGATATAGTGTTTTAAATTCAGATGGTTCTAGACAATATTTAAAAGACGATTTTATAGTAACTAATGCTGTTACAACTTCTGATGAAAGTAAATATTGGTTTGGTCCTTCATATGAAAATTGTTTATTTATAGATCGTTCTATTTATAATCTTATTGATACTTCTTTAAATTATGATAAATATTCAAATGCTATATTAATTGATGATTCAAAATTATCAAGTAATTTATCTAATTTAAATGATTATTTTAATTTAAGTTCTTATGGTTTTTCAGATTTTAGTATTATTGGAAGTGTTTCCAATATTGCTCCTATTTCTAATATTAAGGTTTTATAAATGGATTATTATATTCCAGATTCTGTATTATTAAATACGTTATATTTACCTTTTTATATTTCTCCAGTTAAAAATATTTTTGATTGTAAAAATAATTTTATTCTTGAAAGTGATATAACTGGAGTTAAATCAATAATAAATTTAAATAATATAATTCCATATATATCTATTGATATTTTAGATTCTGAATCTAAAGATTGGTTGTGGTACGATAAAGATGGTTTTCCTTTTAGAATAGAAAAAAACATAATATTAAATTGTTGGCAATTAAAATCATTATATAATATTGGAGATTATAAAGATAAAATTTTGAAAATAGATCCAACTAAACTTTTATATAATAAAAATGGTAAAAATCATGGATTTTATTCACTTGTAGAAAATTATATTGAAAATGATGTTTTAATAGCATCTCCAACTGATATAAAAATGTATATTTGTCAGCAAATTTTTCTCACAATTGATGGAAATCTTATAACAGATAAAACGGATTATATAAATACTTATACAAATATTAATTTAACTATTTTAAATACTGAAAGTAATAAAGAGTTTTATTATAATCATATGATGAATAAAATTTATACAAATCAAAATTTAGAATTATATGATCAATCTAGTATTAAAATTTATATGTATACTATTCTTGATAATATTTCAGTAAAATGCAACATGATGTGTAATTATGGAGTTGATAATTTTTTAACTCCAGTTGTTGATTATTATATTGTTAAACTACATGGTAAAAATATTAGATAACTATGCGTAATTATTTTTATAAATTAAATAAAACTTATATTGAAAATTTTTCTAAAAAAGTAATAACTTCTTTTAGAAATAATGATATTCATAGTTATGTATCTTTTTTAAAAACATTATTTATAGAAATTAATTATCTTTTTAAGTTTATTGGTGGAATGTTATCATCTAAAGATAAACTTCAAAAACGTTTAGGATATCCAGAAACTAATACTTATAATGAAGTTCTTAATAATCTTGATGTTGATATAAAAAAATTATATTCCGCTCAAACTATAATTAATTCTGATGTTAATAATTTATTAAGTTTTAATTCAACTCAACGTATCAAAACTTATGAAAATTTAACTTCTACACAACAACAAGTCTATTCTTTATATATAAAAAATAGAAAAGTTACTGGAAATGAGATTATAATTCCAGTTGAAAATCCTTTTACAAGTTCTGATAATATGAGTTCTGATTCAAAAGATGTTTGTATTAATCAAGATAGAGGTTCATTAACTTTAAAATATGAAAGTTCTATTGAAAAATCGATAGATCTAGATAATGTTTTTATTTATTTTAGTGACTCGGTTCCTAAAGATAATATATATCCAAATAACAAAAGTTTACATCTTGGATCTCATTGGAAAACATCTTCTAATGATCAACATTATATCAGTGATAATTTAACTGATATTAAAAATTATAAAACAAGATTAATTGATGATGTTAATAGTAATTATGGTGTTGGGTGGTGTGAATTTGAAGCAGTTAGAACAGAAATTAATTCATTAAGTTTAGCTATACAAAACTTATCTTTTAAAAAATCATCATATATTAATAATATTTTTACATCTATTTCTAAAAATTATAAAAATCCAGATGAAATAACTATTAAAAATTACATCGGTAAAAAATACAATAGAGATGCAGAATCTATATATTTTGATATTAATAATTCATTACAAGGGACATTTATATCATATAATTTTTCTGTAGATAATTATATTAATCCAAAATATAAATTAGTTATTCCATTTTTAAATAATGTTTCAACTACAAATGAAATTAGATTAGATTTTGAACCAGACAAATTAGGATTTTTTCCTAAAATTGTGTGGGATGAATCTAAAGTGTATTCTAATGATAATGGTATTGAAATTGCATATTCTTTGATAAGTCCTTCAGATTATAATAATGTTACTTATAATGGTGAATATAGACTTATAATTAAAGATGGATATATTAAACCATCTAGAGTTGAAGTTATTCTAGAATATGGATCTGATAGTCTTCATTGGGTTCCAATTAATTTTTATATGAGTCATTATTCTTATAATTCTTCAAAAAATTATAATTTAACACAACCATCTGGTGATGAAATTAATTTAATATTAAATAAAACTTATGATATTTTTGTTGATTCTGAAAATGATGATATTAAAGAAAAAAATCGAGCATTAAATGTTTTATTAGGTAGAAAAAAATAATGTATAAATATCCTGATCAACTTGGTTATATATGTAATAAAAAAGGTGCAGTTTCAAGTACAGTATCTGGTGAAACTGTAATGTATGTTTTATCTACTAAAACATGTGATAATGGTAAACAACTAATTATTAAAACATCCAAAGGAACTGATAAATTAAAAGAATCAAATACTATTATTCCAATATTACCATATAGATTAATTATAAATGATTATTCTTTTTTAAAAAAAATAGAACAAAATTTAATTCAATATGCAGATTCTATTAATTTTTATAATCCTGGTATAACTGTTACTGATAAAATTAATTTACCATCTATTTTAAGTAATAATACATCAAAATTTATAGAACTTAATATACCAAGAGATGGATTAAAGTATTTTTCTAATAATTATGTTTATCAAACTTTTTCTTCTACAAATAATATTGCTGTTACAATTAGGAATATAGATGTTTATGATACTCAAGCTTCTATGGTATTAGAAAATATATCTCCAACAGAAGATATATTATATATTTCTATAGTCACTAGAGTTGATATAAGTGGTACAACATCTGATACATATTATGCTAATAAAGTTTTATCATATAGTTATTGTATTCCAATTGTTATTTCTTTAAAAATTAATAGAACTAATCTAATTACTGATAAAATTATTAATACTGATATTTTACCTTATTCTTGGAGTTATATAATTGATTATAATCAATTTAATGATAATACCCCAGTTACAATTGGAAAAATAAATTCTTCAGAAATTGGTTCAATTGATACTAAAATGTGGAATTATAATATTATTCCAGGAAAATATCTATATTCTTCAACTTATAGAAATCGATATGATCCAATAGCATTTGGTTGTAATGTTGATATTTGTTTAGATTTATCTAATATTATTACTGCAATATCTTCATATGGAAATTTTTATTTAGATGTTAATAAATATAATCAAGCACATATTTTTACAAGATGTTCTTTAGGGTTATCTAGTGGATTTGTTTTATGTAGTTATTATTATTCTAAAAACAGAATGAATACATTATCATCTAAAATTAATATATATAAATATAACACTTATTATATTTCAATATTTAATACTTATATTAATTCTAATAAAGAATTACATTTTTATATTTTAGACGATTCTTTTAATATATTATCTAGATGTGTTATAACTAATGGTTATGATGGGGATTTATTAATTTCACAAGGATATGTATATTTAACTTATTCATCTAATAATAAAAGATATATATTTAAATTATCAACTGATATATCTACTTTAGTTAGTATTATATCATATAAAGTTACTACTGGAGAATCATTTAAAAATTTGTTTTTATCATCTAATGCAACATTAATAGCTGAACAAACTATAAATATAAAAGAATCAAATTTATTTGATTATAATGTAACTATTGAAAATATTTATAAAATTGATAAAACTTCTCAAGATAAGTCAATAGGTAATTTAAATAATACTTTTATTGGTGATTATTATTATTTAAATTCAAATGGATCTAATTATTTAATATTAGATAAAGTTTCACTATCATCTTATGGTGTAACTAATGTTCCTCAATTTATTAATATATGACAAATTTAATATTTTCTCAAAATGATAGTGGATTATTTTCAGATTCTTATACATATCTTAAGTATTCAATTGATATAATTCCTGCTGATCTTAATTTTAATATTGTAAAACCAGAGGTTTTATCTTTAAGTGGATCGACCTTAAATATTAATTATTTTAATGATCCAACATTTGGATATAATGAAGATTTTTCTAAACTTCATGTTAATGGTACATCATTGATGTTTATAATAAGTAATTGTTCTGGAATATATTCATCTAATTCAATATCTTTATCTTCATGGAATCCAATCATTAATGGAATTTCTATAGATACTATTAAAAGATCAGATATGAGTTTTACTTATAATGGTGATTATAAAGTTTTTTCTGAGAATGTTGTTACAAAATCAGGATATTGGGCTTATGGTAATAATATTGAAGTTTCTTTAAATTATAATGGAATTAATTTATTATATGGATCTTCAAGTCAAATAATTAAACCAATTATATATGATTATGATACTACTGGTGTATTTAAAATGAATTTAATTTTAAATCTTGATTTTAATTCAGTATCAAGTCCGTATACTTATACAGATCCTAATTTTAGTTTATCTGGATGTATATTAGATATTAAAATGTATGATAAAAATAATATTATAAAAGCAAATAAAAGTTATTCTAATGTTAATATAAATTTTCCAGATATAGATGGTTCTATAATAGTTGATAATAATATTACTAAAACTATTGATGATGTTGTGTTTTATGTATCTAGAAACGCTAATATTAGAGATACTAATTATACAGAACTCCATAATATTAAAAAACAAACATATAATATCATTAAAAATTCATTTTATGAAGAAAATTACCAAAGTTATTTAAATAATAATGTTTATGCTGATAATATTATAATACCTAATTCTTCTTTAAATCGTGGAGATTATTGTTTTATATCTTATGAACCAAAATTATTTGGTATTAGATCTGGAATTAAAAATAATACAGCTATAACTGATTATGTAACAAATTGTAAAGGTCATAAATATTTTATATCTGGTGTTGCATTAAATATGAGTATTAGTGGTGTTTATGGAGATGATATATTAGATTTAATATCTGAACAAAATCCTTATATTTTTATAGATTCAGCAAATAATAGTGGTCATCTTCAAGTTAATTTTAGTGCAACTCATGAAAATTGGACAACAAATACAAATAGAGATAATCTTCAAGAATCTGGTATTTATCCATTTATTTCACAATTATATTTGATTGCTACTCAAAATAATTATATAGAAACTACATTACGAGTTCGACAAAGTACTTTTAATTCGTATGATGATGAACTGACCTATCCTAATGTTGATATTACGTATACTACATTACTTTCTATTCTTGGAATGGAAAATCTTTATTACTCTCAATCTAGTTTATCTGGTACTGATATTTCTTTAACTTCTCAATCAATAAATGTTAATATATTAAAATCTGGAAGTTATAAAGTATATTTAGCTGTAGTTGATGAATTTGATCAAGTATCATTATGGTGTATTACTAATAAATCTAAAAATTTTAATTTTTCTGCAGGTTATTAATGTCTAATAATTTTTATATTTCTTTAGGATCTTTAAGTGGAATTAATTTATATTTTGATTCTTTAAATAAAGGAGATTCTAATCTTTATTTTAAAGTTTATTCAAATGAAATTCAGATTCCTCCTCAAACGAAAATAAAGGCTATTATAGTACCAAGTGGAATTAGTAATCTACCTGATCCAGACACAGCTTTCTCTGTCTCTGAGTTACTTGTACGGCTTCGTAGTGATAAGATATATAGTGATGATGATTATGGATTATATTCAGTGTATGGTGGATCAAATAATACATCTTCAAACATTAATCCTTCATTTAATGATGTTAAAATAGGAACAATGTGGGAGAATTCAGTATTTGATATTCATTGGATAATTCAAAGAAATAATGTTGAAACTTATGGTAGTTATTCTGGAGTATGGAGTTTACCACATAATATTCAAAATCAAGAAGTTATAATAAGTGGTCAATTAATTTCTGATGATACTATGCATTATACATTAAATTGGAGTGGAATTAGTAATGAAGGATCACTTTTATATAATTATCCCACATATGGTCCATATAGAATGTATGTATCTCATGCTTATGATGTAAATGATACTGTATCAGGATTTACAAATTACGTATATTATCCATCTGGAACTTTTATATCTGGAGTATCTTTTAATTTACCATATAATGATCCTAGAACAAATACTCCTGCTATATATTTATTTAATCTTTTAAATGTTAGTGCATATAGTGGTATTAGGTTTAATTCTTCACCAAAAATTATTACAGTTGATCATGCTCAATTAAATTCTACAAGTTATTTTAAAAATCTTGATAATGAAGTATTTTCTAGTCCAGATGTTAATAAATTAAAAAAAGTGGATGAAGTTTTAATAGAGTCTAATGTTATTAATAGGAAAAGATTAAGTATTGGAATTAATGATATTTGTATTAAAAATAATATATATATGAAACAAGGAGTATATGTATCTAATTATTATCCAGTAGATTTTAATATATATACTTTTTCATTAAAAGTTGATGAATTTATTCCAGATTATGAAAATATTAATAAATATAATATTGTTAAATATTTTATCGAATTTAATTCAAAATACGAACAAATATCTCCAATATCTAGAAGTGATGAATTTTTAGATAATAAACTTATTCCAAAATTACTAATATTTGATAAAGGACAAGATATTAATCATATTAAATATCTTAATTATGAGAATGTAAGAAGTTTTAGAATTAAAATTCTATTTGATTTATCTTTTTTAACTGATAATAAATTTATTTCACCTGAAATATTTGATTATAAATGTATTTTATACAGTAAAGAACAATTTTTATCTCTATGAACTATAAAATAGATAACTTATATAATAAAGTTTATTCTTCGTTTATTCGTGGTGAGTATCCTGAAGGACCAAAAATACCTACTAAAAATGAGGTATTATCTAAAATTGAAGAAATTACAACTTCAGAATATATTCCTATTACCAAAAATGATAGATTAAATGAAATTGATATTGATAAAATTAATGAAAAATTTTCAAATATTATTGATGATATAGATATTTTATATTCTTCAATTGAATCTCAATCTAAAGAAGTATTATCTCAACTTACAAATTCTTTAAAAGAACATAATGGTGTTAAAAGTGAATTAAAACTTATAAATAATTCAGTTCAAGATATTTCTAATGGAAAACTTGGAGAAGAGTTTTTAACATATAATTTTACAGAAACGTTTAATGATTCTACAAATATTAATTTAAATAAAAGTGATCCTATTAATTATGATGCTGGATTATTTACTATAAATAAAGATTTTAGTAATTATGTTAATCTTAAACATTATTATGGAACAAAGTTAGATTTTATAATTTCTGAAAGTTATTCATTAATAATAGATAATGGTTATATTGGAGATACTGATGCTTCATTAATATTTGATCAAGTTAATCCAAGACAATTAATATATTATGTTAAAACTAGTAGTCCTACATCTTTAAAATTATCAACAAGTATACAACTTAATGAACAAGTTAGTGTTATAGATATTAATTCTGTTATTATAGATATAGATTCTGATGTTTCAAAAGGATTAATTAGGTTATATTATAAAGATAATTATGAATGGAAAGATGTTAAAACTAATAGTATTCAAGAGATTATTAATGATAAAATTATTTTTAATTTTCCATCAGTTAAAACCTCACATATTAAAATAGAATTTATTAAAAATAGTCCAGATTCGTTTTTAGATAATTCATATTATTTTGCAATAAATAATATTTCGATATCTAAAAGTGTTTCTAAACGTACTGCTACTATGCAATCTAATGCTATAATTTTAAATAGTTATAATAACGATGTTCCTTTTATATCAAATATTAGTGTATCTGGAGATTATGACGTTCCTAATAATTGTGATATGAAAATATATGTTTCTCCAGATATTAAAATAAGTGGAGCTTTTGTAGATAGTTTTAATAGTGTACTTGATTATAGATCTCCAAATATTTATAAGTTTGATCCAACTTATTCTGGATCTGTTTATTTATCTGAGATAATGTATGTTAATAATCTTGTATCTGGTATATTTCCATATAAAAGTATTAATTTTAATTGGCAAGAACTTAAATTAAATGATAAAAAAGGTGAGTCCATACCAGAACTTATAGATTTTTCTAATACTATTAAAAATATTAAATTAGATAATTCTTTATTTAAACCAAATGATCAAATATTATTTGGAGATTCTAATTATATAGAAACTTATAACGTAAGTGGATGGGTAAATGTAGATAATGAAAATTGGTCTATATTAGAATCAATGGTTATTTCTGGAATGTTAGTATCTGGAGTTGATATAGCAACTTTAGAAGGTGTTTCTTGGAATGATATTGAAGATATTAATGGTATAATTCATCCAGATATATTAGCGAATCCTTTATATTCTGGACAGTGGATAGGATATAATAGTGGAGTTGGATATCCTTTTGGATATACATATTCAGATTATGTTTTAAAATTTGGAGATTATTCACAAAGTTATAATGGGTGGTGGAGACCATATGTAGAATCTGTCACATTATCTGGAATAGATCCAGATTATACTGGAATTAATGGGTTTTTAAGTAATAATTATGTTAATTATCTTCCTGATTTTTATTTTAATAATAATCATTTTTATAAAATATATAAATTTGGATATGGAAATAATGTTATTGATCAATCTATACGATTATATACATATCAAGAAAGACCTATTAATAACATTTTTGATAGATATCCTTGTACTTTTGTATGGAAATATAAAACTGAATGGATAGATAAAATAGATTATAAAATTAATGATTTTGATCCAACTTATCCATCATCTTGGGATAATTATATTATTCCTATTTCTTCTGGATTATTAAATATTAATGAAGAGTATATTATTGATTCAATAACTGATCTTAAAATACATAATTCTAATTCTATTTTAGATAGATCAGAATATCGAATATTATATAATGATAATACTATAAATGGTTTGTTATTAAAAGGATTATCTAATCGTACTGGTCTTATTCCAAGTGGAATTACTTTTGATTATAAATATCAATATAGAGTTAAAAATGAATATCTTTCTACATGGACTGCATTTGTTATAGTTTCTCCAGGAAGTAGTGATAATTTTATTACTATATCAAATGTTTTTATAAATGAAAAAAATATTAAATTAATACAAAAAATAGTTGTAGAAAATATTGATAATGGACAAGTTACTGAGTTTCTAGATGATACTGGAGGATCTTTTTATATAGATTTTATGTCTCAAAATACTCAATCTGAAACACATTATAAAATTACTATATTTTGTGCTAGTGATGAAAATACAGGATTTTGTGCTTATAATTGGATTCCTTATCAAAATAATATAAATGGAACAATTAATGTTTCTCCTTATATTAAAATTGTATCTAAATTAGAATCACTTAAAATTGTAAGTTTTGATAATTTATTATATAATACTTCTTTTTCTAATGATAATAAAGCTGCAATTTATGAAGAAAATAATGAAAAATATATAGTTGTTAAAAAACCTTTTAAAGATTATGTTCCTGGATATTATTTTAATTATATTAATAAAAAGTATTATTATGATCCTGATAAACAAATAGAAAATAAAAGTCATTGGATTAGATCTGGAGATAATATTAATATATATTATACTACAGGATCATCTGGTAATTTTGTATATAAAAAAGGTTTTAGTAATGTTGATATAAATTGGAATGGTGGAGTAACTCTTGTCGATTTTCCAAATTATACTGGATATGAAAGTTATCAACATCATAGTACGTATGGATATCCTATAAATATAGATAATATTAATGAACAAAGTATTATTTTATATCCAAATGATATTGATCCTAGAGCACCAATATCTAGTGGAATTGTTGGAAGTTCTTTATGGTTAAATTGGTTAAATAATACTAATAGAAGTAGTGAAGCTAATATATATCAGAGTTCAAATAAATTAACAGTTTCGGATTATAATAGAGGATTTTTATTTTATGATACTGCTGAAAATTTACCATCATATTATTCAATATCATATAGATTAATTAAAAGTACTTCTGATATTAATAATAGATTTTTGTATAAAATAGAACTTATAAGTGATGATGATGGTAGTCTTGTACCAAAAGTTCGATCAATAAATTTTATTATAAATAAGGACATTTATGCGTAATAATTATCCAGTATTGTCTCAAGAATTAAATGATAAATTTATGTCTAATTATGAACATCTTGTTTACTTACTTGGACAAAAAATTGATGGATATAATAAATATTCTGGAGTATATGATGTTTTAGAACTTGCTTGTTCTGGATATGTTATTAGTTTTAGTGGAATTCCTTCTGTATATAATGATAAATTTACTGATATTTTAAAATTTGATTATATTTATAGAAAACATTTTAAAGAAATATAGGAGTATTTATGATACCTACTGACCAACTTGTGGCTTATCCAATAACTAAAGAACTTGGATATAGAGAAAATATTAATTCTAATGAACTTAATGAAACTATTAGATCTCTAGAAGAATCGGTTTTAAGAGCAATAATTAGAAGTACTCAACTCACTGAAAAAATAAATATGTTAAATTTAGCAGTAACTTCAGCATATACTGCTCTTGGTAAATCTAGTCAAATGTATACTTCTTATCCGACTACTAGTGATATTATAAGTTCAACATCATTTGTTGGAACAGCTTATGCTACTTCATTTGGAGATGTATCAGGAGTAAGACAAGATATTGTTAATGGAATTACTACTTTAGATTGGAATAATAATAAAAAATTATCTAAAATTCCTGTATATAATGGAATTGTTTCTTCTAATACTAAAATATACGTTGATGGAACTTTACGATCTAATGATGATGTTGTATATAATCTTGTAGATCTAGATGATTCTACATTTTGGATTGAATCAGCAACTGCTGGAGAACATAATGTTCAAATAGTAATTCCTCCTTCAACATCAAAAACATTTAATTATCTAAAAATTATTCCATTTCCAATATTTGGTATAGAAATAACAAGAATTGAATATAGTGATTTACAAAATAAAGCACAAGTTATATATCCAACAAAAGAAAATTCTTTTTATTCTAAAGCTGGTCCATTAGTATTTCATTTATCACCAAGAGAATATAATAATAGTATTAATATCGTTTTTAATGTTCTAGAAGGTATTAATGTAATGGGGTTTTCAATTATAGATATATGTTCTATTGATTACTTAAATAATATAAATACTGTATATCTTAAATTTGAAAATATTCCAGATGTTGATGTATATGGAAATACTGTTAGTGAAATTAATCCAGTATCAATAGATATTGATTTTTACGTCGATGGAGTTTTAAATGAATCTTATGATAATTGTATTGCTGAATTTTCTTTAGTTCCATCAGTTAATTCTGGAACAAGTGTTGGACTATCTAGAATACGTGGATTTCAAAATATACCATCAACGAGTATAACTTTAGGTACATTTAATGGTAAAAACACATTATATCTTAAATGTGTAATGAATGGTATTAATAATACAACTCCTGTTATAAGAGGAGCTAAATTAAATTATACATATGGAACAATAGTGTAAGAGGTAAAAATGTTAACAACTGAACAAATTGAAGTAAAATTAAATAATCTTGATCAGAAAATAAAAGGAGTTGTTGTTTTAATAGAACGATTAAGTTCTGATATTTCTGCTAAGACTAATATTACAGATTTAAATAGGAATGTTAGTGAATTAAGAGATTTAATTAAAGATAATGCAACATTTATAGGGTCGCTTGAGGAAAAGTTGGCTAAAATAATATTACCAGAAGAAACAAGATATTATCTTAACGAGGGTGAGGTAAGTTCTTTTCAATCTAATTTTAATACATTAAAAGCAATGATGAATAAAATGGATACTTTATATAAAAATATTGTAAATTATCAAAGTAATTTAATGAACGCTTAATTTAATATTTATATTTTGTATAAGTTCTATGAATTTATCTTCTTTAAGAAGTAATGTATTATGAAGTGTATTGAATGGTATATTTTTAATAGCTGAATCAATAATCATTAATTCAACTCTAGAATAACTTTTAGTTTTTAAATCTATAAAAAAATCTATAGGAGTCTTATATTTATTTATAGACTCCTTGATTTTATTTTGAAATTTAGTTATTATTTTATTTTTAGTGGTTTGTAGTGTGGACATTGTTCTACTGAAATTAATATGTTTAATTTTGATATATTTATAAATGTTGATATTAATGCACAAATTTGAGAAGTTCTACATATTGAACATCTTTTAGGTATAACTAATTCGTTTGGTAATATATCAAGATCTGATTCATCTTTTATAAATAAATCATCAAGTATGCTGTTCAATTTTAGAGTCCTTGATTAAATTGTAATCTAGAATTTCTTTATGATTTAACCACTTTCTCTTTTTTAATAATCGTTTTGCTCTTAAAATAGATAAGTCTAATTGTTCAGCAGTATATTTTATGTAATTATCATATATTTCTTTTTCTTCAGTTTTATCTGCTTTAAGACGTTCTTCATATGTGCATTCATCACCTATTGTTATATGTGAGTGTACAAATACTCTACAACTTGGAAATATTGTTCTTATATCACCAACTATAAATATAAAAAATCCAGCAGAAGCGATCTCACCAAGCGCATATGTTTCTAGAGTAAGTTTATACTTATGTTTTATATATAAAAGAAAATCAATAATAGCAAAACAATGTGCAAGATATCCACCTTGAGATGTTATATAAATTTTAACATCTTTAATTTCATCAAGATCCTCTTGTAATAATGTAGATATAGTATCATTTGATACTTCTTCATTAATTTCTCCAACAATGTATATACTTATTGAATCGTCGTCTTTTACTACTGTTGTTAATCCAGGAGAATCTACAATAGTTTCCATGATATCATTTAGTTGCTTTGTCATAGATGTCTTTCTTATTTAGGATTTTGATATCTTGATATAGATTTATTTATAAAACATCCCACTCTAGAACAAACTGTTTGATCTATACCTCTTGGCCAATCCTCTTTATCCATAAATTTAACACATACTGTTGATGAAACACTTGTATTAAGCAAAGGACACTTAATCTTACCTTTAAGTTCTATCTTGGCTCTAGAACCCTTAATTTCTGGACCTACAAACATCTCGTTATAGTGAATTTCACTTCTTTTTGAATATATACTATCAATTAGTTCTTTGTTGTATTTCATATTACCTTCTGTATTTATCTATTACAGTTATAAGTTTTTGAGTAGATTTATTCCAACTATAGTTATTAGCCATAAAATCTGCTAAAGCCTCGCTCTTATTAGTATATTTTGTTTGATCATTAAAAGTTTCTTCAAGTTTAGATACATAATTATCTATATTAATATCTAACCAGTCTCCTTGATCACTTTTAAACCAAAAACCATCTTCAGCAGTAACATATCCATTAGATTGAACTATAAGGTCTGTCTGTATATCTGGAGATCCTGGCACATATTCATTATGTCCAGTACAAAGAGTTGTAATTGTAGGAAGTCCACAACCCATGTTTTGACTAAGACATAAATTCCATCCTTCAGAACGACTTATACTTATACCAACATTAGCTGAATGTATTAAAGATGGAACATTACATACTGGTATTGTAGGAGTAGTAAAATAAATATCACAAGATTTATATGTGAAAAGATGAGCTTTACCATTAAATCCTTTATATTCAAATCCATGCATTGTAGGATTAACACCAGTCCAACAATTTAAATTCTTAAAAGGATGATCTTGAACATTATTTATAAAAGGATTAAAAGTATGACATATAAGTGCTACTTCTCGTTCTTTCATGAGATTAATAAATGTTCTGATAGTAACGTCAGTATTCTTACGTTCTTCTCTTTTACCAGATGTTATATATGTGAACTTCTTTGTATCGATGTATTTATCTACTGGTATTGTATTAAATAGTGTATCATCAATACCTTCATTTATGACTTCGATAGGTTTAGAAAAATTATATTGTTCAAGAAGTTTTTTATGCTCTTCTGTTGTTGTAAGAATAATATCTGTTGGACCATTCTCAAGCATATGTCTAGAAACTTCTTTAAGTTTAGTTGTTTCAAAGATTGAGAAGGTAAGAAGAGGTGAACCACAAGCTTGGTTCGATAGGTTATCATGGAAGCAAAATATACTTGGAGATTTATAATCAAATTTTGTTGAAGTTGCATGTTTGAAATACATCTCATAGAAAGGATCAAGTTCAACTTGTCCAATTGGAGTAAGATTAACTTCTTGTCCATTTTCTATAAGAGCTTTTAAAATGTTTAGATTATGTAAAGAATATCCAAGATTTCCGACACTGCCATAAAGGTTGATCATATAATTACTTACGTTAAGGTGAGATTATTTCTTAAATATTGTATAAAACATTCTAGATCGCAAAACATATTATTATATTCTATATAATGCATATTATTAGGAGTATATATAAATGTTCCTTTAAGATCATCATTTTGAATTGATAATCCTTTATTTTCTTCTATTATTTTATTACAGTGAGTACAATTCATATTAGTTTTTATATATTCCAATAATGTGGCATTCTCTAATAGTGTAGTATAATATATTATCTACTTCAAGAGGTGTCGCGTCACACTTATAAAACAAAACTACTTTTCCTACTTCAGTGATTTTAACATTAGGACCGATTGCTTCTATACGTCCATATTGCCAAGGATTACTGTCATGACCTGTTAGTATAATTCCACCACTAGCTTTTTTTTCAATAAGTGTAACTATAATTCTATCATTTGCTGCTATTAAGTTTATCATCTTTTAATTCCTTTTTAAGTATTTCAACAATTTTAATTGAACTGTCTCCAGATCCAAATGGACATATATAATCATCTAATTTTTTATTTAACATTCTTCTAAATGATACTGGTAAAAATTCTGGTGTCTTACACAGGCTCGCATTCAGCCACAAGGCTTCTTGTCTCTCTGTGCAACGTCTTGCAACTATTATTTTTCTTTTCAAAAAACAAGCTTCTTCTTGAATACCACCACTATCACTTATTATTAATATACTTTTTTTAATTTCAATAATCAAGTCTTCTCTACTTAAAGGCTTAATTATTTTAACCTTCGGTATAAGATGCTTAAACTTTTGTATCTCTGGATTAGGATGCATTGGAAATATAAACTCATATTGTGGATACCATCGTGTAAGCTTGTCTATTTGAATGAACCATTGATCTAAGATTGGCAAGTTCTCTCTACGATGCATTGTAATTAATACTTTATTTTCTTGTGGTATTGGAGTAGGATCAATAGTATCTAAAACGGTGTTACCGACCATATAAATTGGTTTCCTTATACCCTCAGAACGTATGTTAAAACAATTCTGCTTGGTAGCACAGAAATGATATGAAGCAATAGAACTTATCATTCTACGTAATGCTTCTTCTGGATATGGATTTTCAATGTCCCATGATCTCATTCCCGATTCCAGATATAGAATCGGAATATTTCTTGTAAAAGCAGCTAATGCTGTAGCGTATGCAGTTACTGTATCACCTTGGACTAAAACATGTGTACAACCTTCTAAGATATCATTTTCTTGATCTAAAATGTTGAGTACTACGTTATTAAGTCTATTAGTAGATATGTCTCCTAAAGTGATTGTAACGTGTTCTGGCAGGTCTGGAATAAGATCTGTGCGTTTAGTTATATAGATAAGTTTAAATGGTATATTAGCTGCTTTAAGATGAGGTATAAGTGGAAGTATTTTTATAATCTCGGGGCGTGTACCGAATATTAAATGAATCATTATAATTTATTTTCTTGAAGGAAGTGAAATAATAAATCCAAGTATTGTACCAAATATAGTAGCAGGAAGACCAAGCATACAAAATGCTAATGCTCCAAGTAACATAGAAGTTATAGTTTTATCAATTTGTTTGAATGTAATCATAAACTCTTTTTCCATTTTCAACGTATTGATTATTTCTAGGATCATTTTCTTTAAAATACTTAAAATCTTCTAGAATTCCTGTAATAGGATTACCATCTAGATCAGTATAAATATTTAAATCATAATCAAAATGATTAATAAATGTCCATTCATTATATTTATATATTTTCATATTGTTCTTTACAAATAATAGCGGTGGATGGATTTGAACCATCGAACTCCTTGTGGGAGTTTGGATTTATGAGACCCATGACCTTGGCCAGCTAGTCGACACCGCAGTAATATTTAGTTATCTTCTTTAAGTTTATCTAATTGTTCAGATAGTATATTATTTACCATTTGATTTAATGTAATATCTTCTTCATGAGCTTTTGTAGCTAGAAATATAAAATCTTCATCAGATAGTTCTATTTCAATAGACTTTTTATTTTCATCTTCACATAGTTCTATGATAAGATCACATAGATCATCATTTACTTCAAATTCAATACCATCATTAATTTTTATTTTGTTACTAGACATATTGCTTCTTTCTTTTAAATGGTTCCTGCGGAGGAATTCGAATCCTCGTTTCAAGAGTCACGATCTTGTGTCCTAACCAACTAGACGACAACAGGCTTAATTATTTATTCAGATCTATGATTACCTTTAACTTCAAGATAACCTTCATTTGTTTCTTGTTGAATTCTATTTTTAATAGATATTCTTATCTTATTTTTATCTCTTATAGCTAAAGCACGTTTCCCTACTTCTTCAAGACCAAGTTTATCCTCTAAAAAATTTCTAATATCTGCCTCTAAATCCCATATCTGACCATTAATATCTTTAAGTTCTCTAAACCATTTGTCTTCATAAGGACATTTAAATTCTTTAAGAGCGTTTACAAGGTCATTATATTCTTTTATGATTCTATTATCTTTTAAACGTTCAATTTTAAGTATTACAATACTAAGTCTATCAAGTATTTCTGGAAGTGGATATTGCATAAAATCTTTCTAGAAGAAGTTATAAAACATTCGGTCTTTAATAATTACATTCTCATATATTTCGTTTACTGATGAAAATGTGCATCTTGGGCACTGTTTTACATCTATTGAATTATGTATATTTTTATGTTTTTCTGATCCCCATATATTACTTTCAGATATATTTCCAAGTTCAATTGAATTATCACCACGACGATCACAGCATAATCCAATTGTTCCATCAAAACTTATATAACATGTTGTTAAACATGTATAACATTTATTAAAGGTTAGTTTAGGAGACCAATTTTCAGAAAATTTATTAACTACTGAAAATATTTTAAAATTATCATCTTCAAAATCTGATCTTGCTCTATTAATTTGTTCTTCTACAATTTTAATGATATTTTCATTAAATCGTATCATATTTCTATCAAACCAAGGATCACTTCCTGGACGCATATGAAAAAGATCACAACCAATATTTTTAGCTAATTTGATAGCATCATATATTTCATTATAATTTGTTGGTAAAAGTAGATATTTATAACATATTTCAAGACCTTTAGAGGTTATATTAGATATATTTCTTATAACAGTATTAAATATGTCTTCATTAACTCCTTTTACTACTGAAAATGTTTTAGATGTTGCACAATCTACTGATATTCCTAAATAATCGCATTTTAATATAGTTTCAATATTTTTATTTAATTTTACACCATTTGTTACAAAAGCTATTTGAATATTATTTTCTTTTAATTGATCAATAAGATAATAAGTATTATCATTAGTTAAAGGCTCCCCACCACCCCCAATACAAATCGATGCTGTAAACCATTGATTTTTAAAGACTTGTATTAATTGATCTACTGTTTCTTTGGACATCATACCTTGTTTAGTTTGTAGTGCTTCTGCGGCATTGCAGTGTTTACAATTGAGTTGACAAATAGCACTAGGATCTACTGAAACAAATAATGGTGGAGCAATTGTATTGGTATCATATGCTTTTTTCCAATATGGAACATGTACAAGTGCTTTCATACTATTAAACGAATTATATTTATTATGCCACTCTTTCATCTCTATCCTTTATTTTATTAAAAATTACTTCACTATCGTAATTTAAAACTTTATTATATGCTTTATCTATTATACTTGTATAATTATTATAGTTTAAAGTTATATCAATTATTAACTTTTTTAATTCTTCTATCGATTTCCAATATATAAATTCATCTTTATTAAACCAATATTCCATTACATTCCAAGTATCGTATTTAATTAAATTTAATGTTTTACATGCTGCTGCTTCTATGACTCTACTTTTAAATTGTGGAATATAATAATCTTGAAGATTAGAAAAAGCTATATTATCATTCCAATTTTTATAAGTTTTTATGTTATTAACGTGATAATCGTTTATTGGACAAGCGTTTATAGTAATATTAATTTTTGATTGTTTAAGTAATTTCCATTTGCTGATTGTTGGAATATTAAAATGTGTTTGAAGTCTATGAGTTTGTAATGTTGTAAAAATGTATTTAAATTCTGGTAATAAATTAATTATATTTTCTTGTTCTTGATTAGTTATATTACCTTGGTATATAACATCAAACATTTTATTTTCATCTTTAATTACACTATTAAGATACTTAATATTCATTGGAAAAGCAATAGGAAAATACTTTTTCTTATCTTTATTTAACCAATCAGCAGTATAAGGACATATTGTATAAATTTTATCAAAGTATTCTTGAGAAGAAATAGCATTGGATGTTGATGTAAAAGCACAAGGAGCTTCTAGATTGAGATATATTTTTCGTTTATAGTCTTTATATTTTAATTTAAGATTTTCGTTTATAGATGTATTATAACCCTGAAATAATATTTCTTCTTGTGAGTTATCATTATATAAGTTATAAAAATAATAATTATTTAATGCATCTGGATATTCACCAGTTTTATCATGAATAACTTTCATTTTACAAAGATCATTCCATAATTTATACGTCGATATATATCTGAAGTTTTAAGTAATTCAAATGTTATTTCTTCGTAGTTATAATAACTTGTTGGTTCTTCTAGATATGCATCTCCTCGATCATTAAAAGTTATTTTACTTATATCTTTTATGTTATCTATATAACCTATAATTCCAAATTTAGTATATTTTAAATCAAATAGATATCTTATACATTTCAAAGCTTCATCTAATAATTCTTCATGCCATTCAAAGCATATCTTATTTTGTTTAGATGTAAGACCTTGTAAGACTGAATATTCATAGCCTTCAACGTCTATTTTAATAATATCAGGAGATCCATATTGTTTAATAAGTGTATCTAGAGTAATTGTATCTATATTTTGAACAGTTGGCCAAGTTACTACATTTTGAGTAGCTTGTAAGTTCTTACTTCCAAGTACAAATCTAGATTGATTTATAAATTTATCTGAAGCTGTAGAAATACCATCATTACCTTGGCTACCAATGTAAAATGTTTTAGTTTCATTATCTTTGTTTGAGACTAATTTATTTATATATGTAATATTTTTATGTCTTGAATTTAATGTATTGTTTGCTTCTATTGCAATAATTTCACAATCTGGATATAATTCTAGACATCGATCTGTAAAATTACCTTTATTATAACCTATATCAAATATTTTCATACTGTTCTTGAATCTAATATTTCTTTTAAATGTTTATATTTTTTATTTATATATTGTTTATCTACAATTTCATTAGATTGAATACCATTCCAACCATGAGTATATGTCTTGTTTTCTTTTATGCATTCAAAATTATTTGAAACTAATAAATCATTTATTTTGTAATTATCATCATCTTTTTCATAATGATTAAATACCGTTGTTTCTACATTAATAAATACTATCTTATGTAGATATTCTGATATACTCTGTAATATATTATAATCTTTTCCTTGAGTATCAATTTTAATATGTTCTATATACTTAAATCGTTTCCAAGGTATTAAACTTAAAAAATATTCTAAAGATATTACAGGAACTTTAATAACTTCTTTTACTGTATAAGGTAAATATTTAGTTGGTTTATATAAACTAGAGCATCCTGGATCAGTATTAGTAACATAAAAATCTGTATAAGTTGGCTCAATTATATTATCTAGAGCAGTATATAATAATTTAAAATTAGGATCATTAGTTAAACCTAAATGATTAATACTATTAATATTACTTGGAAGAGGTTCAAATGCAAAGATTATTCTATCTTTAAGAGTTCTTAACCAAAGTTGTGAATTTGGAGCACAATATGAAAGACCAATATCTAATTTAATATTAGATATGTTTTTTGGAATTATTAAAATATTGTCTTCAATTAGTTTAGTAAGACCAATTTTTTCGTATATATTTACCATTCTTGTCTTTCTGCTGGATTGTAAAGTCCACGTTTGTTCATATCTATATTATATTCTTGAGTAAGTATATTTAATTCTTCTGGATATTCTAAGTAATTCCATTTTCTTCTTATAATTGCTGTTGCTATTATTGGAAATATTAAACTATCATAATGATGTTGACCACGCTTTGGTTGTCCATGATATACAAAACTTCCTGTTAATCCTAATTTTCTAGACGCATATGTGTATTGTTGTCGTTCAACAAAATCAAGAACTTTAGCAGTTTTATACATATTTATAAAATCTAAACGATTCCATATAGAAGCTTGCATACAATAAAATAAAGGATGTCCACATGGAACATCAAATAAATCTTCTTTTATTCGGTTAAATCCAGTAAGATCGTTTGCTATAAACTTAACAAAACTTTTTTTAGATTCATCTAAAAAATTTAAATAGAAGTTTAATTTATTAAAATTAGGTCTATCTGTAAGTATAAAATCTTCTTGCATATAGATAAAATATTTACAATCTAATGTCTCTAAAAAATTTACCCATTGTTTCCAATATGGTTGTTTTTCATCATATAAATTAAATTT
Organism: Candidatus Omnitrophota bacterium; assembly: GCA_023229385.1. Lineage (GTDB taxonomy): Bacteria > Omnitrophota > Gorgyraeia > Gygaellales > Profunditerraquicolaceae > UBA6249. Next base: position 57,400 of record JALNZI010000003.1, read on the forward strand.
ATGATTTTGATATTTATCAGAAAGTTTATTAGATATAACATAACTATCTACATTAGGAATATATTTATCTAACTGACCAAAATACATTGGCCAAATATCTTCACAACTTGAATGTGTATAAGTAACTATTGGTATATTTAACATAAGTTTTTAAATACTGTAAAAGTAGTAAGATCTCTATATGGTGGATCTTCAATAAGTGGCTCTGTATGTCTAGGATAATTTGCTAATAGATTTAAACCATGAGCAGCTTGCTCGGGCGACATATAACAGTTGTACCCAAGTTCAGTAATATCATCATCACGATAATTACATTCGCCACGTCCATCATAACGCATACGTTTAAGTTTTTCATATGCTATTTTGTTATCAGTAAGAATTGCACCACCTCTAGATATTGCTAATTGTTTCTTGCTATGGAAGCTAAGGCATGTTAAACTTGATTGAATATACATATCTGAAGTAAGCCATTTAGCACTATCTATAATAGGAGTAGGATCTAATTGGTAATAACCATTCCAAGTAATATCTTTAAATTTAATTTTATATCCAGCATGTAAAAATGATTGAGGAACTGAAAGATATGTTCTTTTAGGAACTGTTACCTCTGGAAGTTCTTTATATACATATCGTTTAAGATATTCAGCACATAGAAATAAAGCAATTGTACAACTATCTACCGTAACACAAAATGGTGCTCCTGTATATTCACATAGTTCTGCTTCAAACATTTGATTTATCTTAAATGGATTATGAACTATACTTTTTTGAGACATTTTAATCTACCAATGTATAAGTTAATTTATGTTTATCAAAAAACTGTTGTCCAGATATATTAGTTTTTCGCACTTTAATATCTAGAAATGGATATTCTCTAATAATAGAATATAATAATTCTGTACCAATACCTTTATTATAATAATCTGGATGTACTGCTATTCTAAGATCATTATTAACTACTCCAATAAATCCTACTGGAATGTTATTTAATAAATAAATATAATAACTAGATCCATATTTAGACATGTATTTTTCTTGAGATTCTTGAGATATATAAGTATGATCTACAAATGAATCTGATAATCTAGTGTCATTTCTAAGAGATCGTATGAATTCCCAATATATTTTGTTATTATTAACTTGTATTATCATATGCAAACCCTATGACTTAATCCATATGGTTGCTTATATTTCCATTTAGCTAAGAGATAATCTCTGTCTATAGGTAGATTTAAATAATAATTCAATGTAGTTCCTATATTTAAATATGTATTTTTGTTATTAAATTGATGAAGTTGATGTATTAAAATATTACTTAATGAAGATGCTGAAAATAAATATACTCTATTTTGACTATCTTGTCCAGTAAAATCTTTAAGATCTTCTATTAAATCTATATCATTAACTATACAATTTTCTCCAACATGAAAAATTGCTGATGTTTTAAATGGTAATTTATGTATACTTTTTGATTCTACTGGTAATATTAATGAATTTTCATTACATATTAAAATTACTTCTTTAGATTTAAATAAAGGAACTATAACATCTATAAAAAAGTCATAGTTATTATTAACCAAGAGATTTGCCCAGGTAAGATTACTATGATCTTTTAATTCATTTAACATCCAATTATATCGTTCATTTCCGACGCAACACTTACATATTTTACCTTTATAATAGTTATCTGCTTGGTAATAAAATGAATCTAGAAGCAAATGTCTTATATGTTGATGTTTGTTTGGATCAAAACATTTATGATCTATACTTGGAAAACCTTTATTAAATATTGTATCTCCAAATATAACTTGATTATTATTAATTTCAAGTTTATAATTTTTAAGTATAGCTTCGCACCCATCGCTGAAGCGAGTGAAACTAAAAGGAATATTGTTTTTAAGTCTATGATAAAATTCTATTATATCACCTCTAAACGTCTTCATTGTGATCCTTTAAAATTATAATTTTGTCTACGTTCCAATCTCCAGTAAGCTCTGGAAAGAATTCAAAAAACATACCACTATGTATAAGATTATCATAAAATTCTTTAGTATTAATCGTTTTATATTTGTTCATTAATCCTCGACGTGTCTAGATATAAATTTATAAATTAAATAAAGTATACAAATATATAGAATAAAATATAACATTTATTTCTTCTTAAATATAATAATATAAGTAAGTATAATAATTGCTAATATAATACCTAAAATTAAACCTAAACCTAAAAAGAATTTAAACAATGGTAAAAAGAATATAAAAGTTGAATATCCTAAACCAATAAGTAAAAGACTGAGTAAACTAATCATTAATATTTTCATTTTTAATCCTTATATTTGATTTTTTATGTTCGCATTCAATATTATTTGAAATACAATATGTATAATATGATTCGTTTTTGAGATATTTAAAATCACATTTTATTTTCCAATTTGCTAAACATATATAATCTTTTTCATATTGTGCTCTATCTCGTAAATTTATAGACATAAAATTTCTCTTTTAAAGGTGTTTTTTAGATCGTAACAAATTGAACTTGCCTTACATTTATTTCTATTAAAATCTATTTCTAAATCATTCCAAGATGGATTATCTAAATTACATACAACTATATCTTCTTTAGCACTAGATGCATATTTTCTAAGTTCTTCTGATCCTAAAGATATCTTATCGTAATACCATTTTACTTTGTCTTCTAGACTCCCTATAAGCTCGTTAGAGCCAGAATGAAGACCACCCACACCAACGTGCATAGATCGAGTTTGATCTGGTTTTAAAGCATATAAACCATGTTTTAACATACATCGTTCAGTGAAACCATCTCCGTGAATATGTTCGTTATAAGGTATTCGTATATTATTAAAATGTTTATTATAAAAAGCCACTGGATTATTATATAATTCATCTGTAAGATATGGTAATATATAATTTTTAACTACTTTTACACTTATACATGAAGGACTACAACATTGACTATCTCCTATAAGTTGAGATATATCTCCAGATGTTTCTATCTCAGGTCTTCGTTTATGACTAACGCAAAATAATTTATTATATCTAGATAAAAACTTTTCATAACAAATTCGATTAAATCTAAGATAATCTTGGGTTGGGGTCATATCTTCCTCGGCAGGAAGTATATATTCTTCTGATTCTTCTGCTGCTATACGATAGCTATCTAGAATATTATAAAATCCTGGTAAAGGACATTTATTTTTATCTTCTAAAGTACGTGTAGTAATTTTAATATGTTTATGGTATTTTCTAAACCAATGAATTACTTTATATATATCTGTGTTAAAGCAGTAATCTAGAAAGAAATGAACTCTAATATTTTCTAGTTCTTTTGGTTCTTTAAGTAACTGTTCCAGATATAGATATACTAGTTCTGGCCTTTGGTATATTGCTATCGCAAGTGTGTTCATAAGATCCTTTAAATAAAAGACGTTTTTAAATGACCGTAGAAGAACGCCAAAACTTCCCTATAGTTACTCATGCATATTTTACTATATACACCATTTGAGCATTGTTAAGAGGCTTGTGTGGTCAATTTCATTCCCATGTTTCTTTATATGTAAATTGTACAGTTTTAATACTTTTTATTATTTTATCTAATTTTTCTAAGGTATAATTCCATTCAAGAGTATCTTTATTATAACTAAGTATATCATTATATAGATTTTCTAGATCAGTTTTAATATTCAATTATACCTTCAATCTTCTAGTATAAAACCACAATCCATACATATTATACTTGATGGTTTATATACGTCATTATGATAATCATAATCTTCAAGTTTTTCTGTATTTTTATGTTCACATGTTAATTGTTTTATTAAACGTTTTATATTATCTTGTTCGTCTTTAATATTATCATTTAATTCTTCATATATTCCATATTTAAATTTTTTAAGATCTTTAATATATTGTTTTGTAAGTTCAATAAATTTTAATTTTTTATTTATTTCTTTTTGAGTTTGTTTAATATTTACTTTATTCATATAATCCATCCTTTATTAACCCAAAATTGATTAATAAGTTTTCTATCTGATAGATGTTTCTCTGGACCAAGTGATGTAGATAAACGCCCAGGCATTGCTCCCAAGTGCTGCATTTGCGAGCCCCAAGTATCTGGTTCTGATATTAATTGTTTAGGTACATAACATTTAGTACCAAAAGCCAATTGTGTTGATGCGGCTAAAGTGCTATCTTCACCATTGAATTGATTTAATTCTGGAGTTTTGAATAGTTCGATTATATGTTTTCTTTTTACAAACCATGCATGGCCAACTAGACTCACACATCTTATCTGATCATTACCTTTTTCATAAGCTTCAATGTCATATAAAGTATCTGGATGTAATTTAATACCTCGGTAACCAATTATACTTTCATCTCCAACTTGGTCTATAGTATTATAACAATTTTCTATCCAACGACATCCAGGTATTGTATCATCATCTAGAACTAGAACTCTATCGTAATTATATAAAAGTCCAGCACTGAATCTAGCATATACTCCTAAATTTGGACATTCAATTATATTATATTTATGATAGTTTAATCTATTAAAATTAGAAGATTGATTCCATATTACTATTTGAGATGGAGGTATAGTTTGGTTTTCTAGAGATTTAACTAGTTTCTCTAACCACGCCGTACCTTTATATAAACCAATTATTGCTAAATATTCTTTATTCATCTTTATGTTTTTCTCTAATTATTGTATCTCTACATGTACGACAATATGGTTTTGCTTCATAAAAATAAGCATCTCTATATTTAATAGATATCTTATTTTCACAAGTTGTACAATATGTAAAATAATCTTTGAATTTAATAACTGTAGTTTTCACTATGTATTTTATACCATTTCATTGAAAGATCATGTATGTTATTTAATAAGTTATTTATAATTTCTTCATCTTTAGTTGGATAATTTATATAATCAAAATCTTTAATAGCTTGTAATGTTTCTAGAATATCATTTAATTTATTTTTATTATATTTCATAAGTTATATATTGATATATTTAGTTTTTCATGCATTAATTTTTTATATTCTTCATAATATTTATCTGATTCAATATTAAGATACTCTATTGTAGTATCTTTAGCAAGATGTAATTCTTTTAATGGTTTAACCGTTCCATGTGGAGGTCCTAGATCCCAATGATCCTCATAATCTATAAAATTCGTAGTAAATTTATGTCTACTTATAATAAACCAGAATTTTTTAGCATCAAAAATTCCTATATGAGCATTTCTAGCTGAGATTATATATAAATATCCATCTTTGCAATCTTCTAGTTTAATATAATTTTTAATATTTTTAGTTGCCATAATTATTCTTCTTTCAAATCTAATTTTTCACCACACCAAGGACAATATTTCCACATAGATGAATTATATTTTGGTGCTGCTATATGACATGAACAATAAATTATAATATCAGTTATTTGTTTATCACCAATTTTAAATTCTTCACAATCACATTTGTATTTATATGCCATAATATTTCTTTCTAAGTATAAGCTGGTAGAGAGATTTGAACTCCCGATTGTATTTCTACGATGGATTACAGATCCATTGCACTAGACCAACTATGCGATACCAGCATTATTTACGTGTATCAATAAATTTAAATTCAAAATCTTTATTTCTATCATTAAGAAGTTCTTGTATTAAATTTTCTTCTCTTAAGAAACTATTTAATATTTTATAACAAGAATTATATTCATGGTTAATATTATAATATCTTATATAAATTCTATTAAATTCTGGTAATTTGTATTTTTTTAAAAACGATTGAAACATTTTATCATCAAAAATATTAATACTTTGTTTTCTACATATAATAGTTGTACAGTTATTTAATTTAGGTTCACAATAATATATTAAATAATCATTCATATTTATAATTCATCAATTCATTAATTGTATTAATTGAATTTATCATTCCATTTTCAGGATCAAAATCTAGTATTATTTTATCTAATAATATTTTTGCTTTTTTAAGTTTTTCGAATTCTTCTATTGAAATATCAATCATATATATCCTTTGAATAAATTAATAGCATTTGGTATTATTTCATCTTTAAATTTATCTATAAGTTCAATTCCAGATAGTTGAAACCAAGGTTCATGATAAGCGCCACTATTTTGATTAGTAGTAACATTTATATCTAACATTTTGGCTTCTATAAGTAATCTACTACATGTCTCAGGTATATCTGGGAAAAATATAAAATGTTTAAATTTAGCTAATGTTTTCCAAAAGTTTTCTTTAACGTTTATTCTAGGTATTGGAAAATAAGGTAATTTATTATCTAGACAATATCTAAGTGAACCTTGCTTATTTTTTATATTTTGACCCTGTCTTAAAGTCATTCCATTAGATAATGTTATAAACTCAGCATCGTTGAAAAATGCATATTTATCTATTTTAAGCGTATTTAATCTTATAGAATTTATAAGTTCAAGATCTTCATGTAAATATAAACTTCCATGTATATTAGTAGTATTAGTTATGTTATTTTTATTAAGTTGATCTTCATGCCATTGTGTCTGACATATTACTACTTTAGCATTATTATAAAATGCTCGATTAGTAAAATATATTTCTGGAACTATTCCAGATATGTTAACTTCTCCTGTAGGAAGTAAGAATGGATTACGAGTACTTATATATTTATGATCGTGTTCATATATTAAATAGTTTTTATATTTAATAAGTTGTTGTTTTGTATTTTCATTAAGATTAACAAAATTTGTAATTATATAAAAAGAATTGATGTCTATAATATTTAATTTATGTGATTCAATAGTATTTGCGATGCCTAGATAATATAATAATACATCATTTGTTACCTCTGCACCACGACGAACCTCATTAGAGAAATAGTCAGATACAAATATAATTTTAGACATATTGTTCTAGTTGTTTGTTAAGATTTTCTAAGTCTTTTATATCATTTTTATTTGAAATTATAAAATCTTCAATAGTACAAATATTACAAATATCATAATCTCCACTTTTATCTAATTCTATATAATGCCAATTATTTGGTTTTATATTATAAGTAGATATTTCATAACTTATATTTTTTTGTAATAATCTTCTCACTTTATGATTTAATTCTTTGATATATAAAATAATTCTATTTTTATCATTATCAATAGTTGTATATTTAAATTCTTCTTTAAATTGTTCAAATGAAATTAAATTAGCTTCATGTTCTTCAGCATTGGGTAAATCTTTATATTCTTTACCGTCTAATGTTATATATACAGTAACTTTTTCTTTTCCAGTTACTACAAGTTCTTTTTTATCTATTTCAATTTCTTTTGTTATCATAATTTATTTACCATGTTTCACTAGTTGTTATATCTTCTATTGTTCCACATTCTATACATCGTATTTCTATTGTTGCACCAATACCACCACCTGGTGTAATTATAAATTGTAATAAACCATTTCCTTTAGCACATTTTAAATGATTGTTATGAAATTTTTCTACAGAAGCTATTTCTTTGTCTCCCATATTTATACCACAATAAGATTTAATTTTAGACATTTGGTTTTTCTATCTGTGAACATTCAATTACTTCATAATTATAAGAATTACATTTAGGACACGACCAACTATACATTGGGTGATCTAATAATTCAGTTCTTTCATAACCGCAATGTGGACAAAAATATAAGAATTTAGATCCTTCTTTAACTGGAATATACATATTAACCTCTATCAGGTAAATATTTAATATTATATTGTGAAAAATCCTGTGTAGGAGGCTGTACTTCTGGAATAACAGCAGGATCTAGATATCTATCTTCTTTAAAATTACTTATATCAGTATTATCTAATATCTCTTCCCATTGCTTACAGACGTTAACCCAATCAAGCTTTTTAGCAAGTGATATTCCTTTTTGACTATATTCCTTACATAGTTCTTTACTATCATAAAGACGTTTTATTTGTAATGCTGCTTTAGAAGTATCTGCTATTGCTTTAATAAAATTTGTTCTTGGTTCATGTTCAATATCTGCAGGATCTACAAACATAAGAGTTCCTTTACCCCAATCAGCCATAGCTGAGTATTTGGTTGTAATTGTTGGTATCCCAGCACTAATTGATTCTATCAATGTGAGCGCGAAACCTTCAGAATTTGATAAAAGTATATGAGAATCAAAACAATTAATTATTTCATTGAGTTGTTCTTCTGTTGGACCAAGTCCTGGTTTAAGATTCTTATCAAATATAACTCTGTCTTGTAGATTATAATAAGCAACTAACCATTGTAGATCCCATCCGATTGTATCTTCTAGGCTACAATGAAAATAACATTTAATTTTACGTCCATTCTTTTCATAACCTTTATCTATAAACTTACGCATAGACATAAGTATTGCATCTTGTCTTTTACGTGGTTGACATCTGCTAACACAACCTAATAGAAATGTATTATCAGTTATATCAAAATACTTTTCTCTAAGTTCTTTTTTACGATCTAAACTTAAAGGTTTCCATACTGAAGTATCTACACCATGAGGTATAACCGAAATATTAGTAAGTTCACGTCCACCTGTTACAATACGACATGTTTTATTTATAACGTTTTTAGCCCATTCTGTGAACACAATAGGCTTATCTGACATACCAATAGTTTTGATTGTATCAATAGGAGGAAGGCCAGGTCTGTTCTCTGGAGGAATTAAGGTAGGAAATAGACATTCACTATCTATTGCTAGATATGGCATGAATTTATAGCAAGGTCTATTTTTAAGATGGTTTAAATTATATAAACCCCAGATGTCGTTAATAGGTATTACAATATCTGGTTTAAAATGTTGTATTACGAAATAACTACTATCATAACCGTAATGATCTTGCATAAAGTTTGGTGCTTTGATGCAAGAACTATGATCTGGATGTTCTATAAGATCTGGACCATTAAGTTGTGGTAGAAAATATCTTACTTGTGGATTGTCTTTAGAAACATATTCAATTATATAACCTTTTTTACAACATCCAGTATGATCTTTAAGTTGAGAATAATAATCTATAGGATGTCCAACTGGTATTGGTATATCAGAGAATCCTAATTGTGCAATATCATATTTACCTGTTTTACATAAATTTTTAATTATGTTATTTGCTACTGCTGCGTAGCCAGTCTTACGTTTTCTTTTTTGTTCAACTAAGTTCGTTAATCTTAGTCCGTTTGTTAGACAGCTATATGTTACCATATAGATCAGACTATATCATCATCATAGGATGCCCACTGTTTCGAATCACTTGATTCTACGCTGTTACACTCATCGCAGCTAGTCGTTGCTCTCTGCCTTTCGGCCCAGATCAGAATTGTCCTAATTAGGAGTTTCTCTGAGTTAAGTGGGTTTTAATAGCGCAAAACTTAATTAACGCTATCACTTATAAAAAGTATCCGTTTCTTTTTCGTAGAAATCTCCCTTATTAATATTTCCTAAATAAGTTATATTATTTATAACTTTTGTAGTTGCCCAAAGTGGCTGTAAATTAGACCAATGGAAGCATAATTTTTGGTGATAACTACATTTAAGATTAAATACTGCACATGGAACAATATGATCGATATGTATTTCACCATTCATTAATTTTTCCCAAGTCATTCCTTCTGTAAATTTTGATATTATATATTTTTTAAAATTTTCTATAGATATTCCTAATAATTTTAACGCTGATGATTTTTTATATTCTTTTTTAACAAGTAACCATAATCTATGTCTTAATAAAGATTTAATTCTATAATTATCATTATTTTTCCAATTAGTTTTATTTCGTTCTTTTATTTTTTCTTTATTAATTACTCTATAGGTTATCCATTTATCTTTATTGTTTTTACGATATGTAATTATTTTTTCTTGATTATTATCTCTATATTTTTTATTATGTTCTTTTTTAGTTGTTTGTTTATAATTATCATATTTTTCAGATTTTTTATATATAGTTTGTCTTTTATTAGCAGATTTCTTTCCTACTTCAGATTTTCGATATTTTTCTTCAGAAATTTTACCTTTTTCTGAATATTTATAAATAATTAAACTTAATCTTTGTAATAAATAAGATAAATCTTTATCAGATTTTTCTTTAAGATTACTACATTTAGTATGAAAAGATAAATTATTTGGAATTTGTTTTAATTTATCTTCTATTCTAGTTATTTTATTTTTTCTAGATAGACTCATTTAATCGATTTTTTATTTTGTTTTTCTTTTCAGATTTCTTAATATCATTATCAATAAATGAATCAAATGTTTCTTTATCTAGAAAAACTTGAGTTGGTTTAAGTTCTTCTGATAATATCAAATTTTTAAAATTATCTATTGATTCTTTTTGAGATACTGTAGGTGGAGGACATGGTCGATTAGTAGCGTTTACGTTACGTTCTTTTATTTTTCTAAGTTCACTCATTTTCAGATTCCTTTATACTTTCTATAAAACTTCGGTATATCTTGCTAATACTACGTTGATTAAGTCCAAAGAAATCATTACTTTGAGATTTAAAATTTGTACCGTGTATTAGTCTAGAATATACTACTAATTTGCTTTTTAAAGGCAAATGTTTAAATTTATGATATACTAAATCTTGCAAATCTTTAGGAATCTGTACCTTGTCCACTTACAACATCCTTTAAACTAGACACTGCTTTGTTAAAGCTATCTTTAACAGAAACGTTAGAATAAACATCAGATAGTTTAACTTCTACTCCATCTATTACCAGAGTATCGTCTTTGTCTAAACTATCAGATATTCGTCCTATTCTTTTGCCTGAACGAGATACAATATCAATCATTTTAATTCTCCTTATAAAATACTATTTAGTCGATCTAGACCATTTATAAACATTGGTTTACATGTATTTTTACATGAATGACAATGTTCTCCAGGTGTTCTGTTACGACTTTTTGTTACCACTTTAAGATAACCTCTATTCGTTATAGTATAAGCTATATCGTTGTTTTTTATAAGGTAGAAAGAATTTGATTGTACATTGAAAATCAGACAATCGTTGGTTTTATTTTTAAGGATATTATAAATATAGTTACATTGTGAGTAAAAGGCAAGTTCTTTCTGCATTTCTTGCAAAGATCTGAAACAAAAGTGAACATTTATATTTTTATTCTCTAAAATACCTCCAATATTACATTGAATACGACTTTTATAAACGACGGTGTCGTAAATATTAGTTAATTTATTAGTTTCTAGAAACTTGTTTATATTAATAGCACAGGTAAGACAAGTATTTTTATAACTTTCACGATCTGCTTTATACACGTATCTTATACCTGTATAAGCAGTTGATGAAAAGTATTCAGTAAAAGACTTTAAAAAGTTATTAGAATGATTTTTAAGTAACTTGGTAAATAATATATCTATATATTTAATATAATTATCGTTTTCTAGATAATAATAACATTTATATAATCTATTATATAACGTCTTACTAAGTACTTTGTCTGGCAACTTTCATTCTCTTTCTTCTTTTAATTTCTAATTGAATAACTTTAAGTGATAGTTTTTTATCTTGAACTAAATTTAAAAGTTTAATTCTTGTATTTATTCCATCATATCTACGTTCATCAAATATTAGTCCTAGAGTTAACGGAACTATACTTTCTAGGTATAATTTCATTTGTTTGTCTAATTTAGATATATTTTCATCAAGAAGTTTAGATTCTAAAGTATCGTTAATATGTACATAATCGCATCTAAGATTTAACATTTTACAAACTCTTTATGTCCACAATCTGGACATTTTGATTTTTTATTTTTGAAAGGATTACTTCTTCCAGTAACTTTTAATGTAAAATTACACTTATTACATTTATATTCAATTTGTTTTTCCATTTAATTCTCGTAATGTCTATCTTTTATATAGTTAATGTTATTTGGAAGAGTTTTAAGTTTTTCTATTACATCATCTAGACTATATGGTTTGAACTGGTTAGTATCAACACCCACATCGAATGATTGTCCTTGTGATGGTAATGTATTATGGCTATGTCCGTATAACATAGGTGCATTAAAATGGCTACGATTCCATGTGCGCATAGCATAATGGCATAAAGTGATATGCATATTATTTATTTTAATTTCAGACATTGTACTTACTGATGTAAATATATGATATTTTCTTGGTTTAATTCTTGAAATATCGTGGTTCCCCAACAGAACGTGTATGTACTTATGGTTTAACTGATATAAGAATGGTTCTGGATCAGTCCAACTAAAATCACCAAGATGATATACTGTATCTTGTTTAGATATACAACTGTTCCAATTTTTAATTAAAGTATCATTCATTTGTTCAACTGTATCAAATGGACGATTACAGTATTTAATTATATTTGTATGGTTAAAATAACCTAATGAGTATCAGCAGAGAACCAAATCATTTTGATTCTCCTTTGATACTCTTTATTTTCTTTTCCATGTTAATTAATCCTATTTCCAGATGTTAGTTTCTTATGACCAGCGTTTTGATCTTTAAGAGCTTTTATTGTAGCGTAACTATCTTCAGTTATTTGTAAGTTATAAGTATTTAATCTATATGCAAGTCCACCAGTTTTACCAGTATGTTTATTTTTAAATACATAAGCCTCTAGATATGGCATTGCTTTTGATCCTTCAGTTCCATATTGACCAGTCCATATAATATTAGTATTTTCATTTACGTTTAAATCATTATGTATCATTATAATACTATCGGCGTCATATTCTAGTTGTACAGTGTCTTTAAGATCTGATGGATTAGGTCGACTATTATGATCCATTTTTCTAAGTTCAACAGTCATCATGATGTGTATATCATATATTCTTGAAAAATCTTTTACTTTTTCTGATAGATGAGATACAGCATCAGTCTTTTGTTTATTTGGAGGCATTGTTAGTTTATGAAAGTTATCAAGTAAGAATATTTTTTTCTTGTTAGGAAATTCTTTAATGAACCATTCGATGTGAGCTTCCATAGCATCTGGAGTAGTACCTTCAGTTGCATCAGCCATAATGAGTCTAGATGATAAACGATCATTCCAATGTTTAGCACTAAGTATGATTTCTTGATCTTCTGACATAAGTTTAGAATATTGCTTAATCTTAGATGTAGAAAATCCAGTCTTTTTAGCTAATGCTTTTAATGTCATAAGATCAGTTGTATCATCAATTGTCATGAAAAATATGGCTGCTTCTTCATTCTGTTCTACTATATCTACTGCTAATGATTGAAGCCATGAAGTTTTACCTACTGCAGGTTTACCTCCGATAAGTGTAAGATTAGTTGTATATGGAACTCCATCATATAACTCTTCAAATTTCTTAAAATGTGGTGCATAAAGGCCATATTGATACTCACCATTTTCAATCTTTTCCCAAAGAGTATTACGTTTATCTTCAAAAGTTGATCTGTTATCTAAAACATTATTATATTTAAGCTCAAGATTCTTAATTTTAACAATGGCTTCTTCAAGAATACCTTTAGTGTCTTTTACTTTTCTTTTACCTAAAGCAGTCTGAACATATTTATTAACATCAGTAAGTTCTTCTATAAGTTTATCTGACTCTAGATTAACTTTAAGATCTACTTCTTTCTTTATGTCATCTTTAGATATTCCTGTGAACTTAGCAAGTTCTTTGATCATTTTAAGACGTTTAATACTACTTTCTTCTGCAACAATATTTGGAATAATTTCTTCTACTGTTACAAGAGGATCATCTTGAAATGTTTTTTCTTTAAGTGACCATGAAAATGGAGATAAAGCTATGTCTGGATGAGCAAGCTTTTTAAGAGCATCTAAGCCATATTCGCGGACGTAACTATCTGGATCATATCCTTCTGGTAGTTCTATAATCTTAATTGATTTAAAGATCTGATAAGCAGTAATACGTTCTAATGCAAGCTTAGTACCTTTTTTTCCACCCTCATCACCATCCAATGTAAGACAAATATGCTTTACATTATATCGAGCAAGTAAGTCTACATGTTGTTCAGTAAAAGCAGTGCTACCAAGAGCTACAACATTTTTAAGACCGCATTGATCTAGATATATTGCATCTAGATATCCTTCTACTATCCATAATGGACCACCCGCTGGATCATAGTTATTAAAATTATATAATATCTCACTTTTATTATATATGTCAGAATTAACAGAGTTACAGTATTTACGATCACCTTTTCCATTAGGAGCAAGATTAGTTGTACGTGTAACAAATCCTACTGCTCGATTTTTATCATCATATATTGGAAGAATGAAACCTTCAGATGTGAATATATCCTTACGAGCAAGGTCTGCTGATAGAAGCCAATCGTTATCTGTATAACCAATTTTATTCATGGTCTCTAGATATTTATTATATTCACTTACTACACCTATTTTATGCTTTCTGATGCTTTGTTCTGTAATTCCACGATCTAGAAGATGTTTTATACCAATGTGATCTTTATTAAGATCATTTCCAATATATGACATACCATGTGTAACATTTAAAGCATCTTTTACACCACGACGTTTTTGATAAATGTCTCTAGTTTTGTTGTCTATTTGTATTGGTTCATAATCTACATTGTATTTTTTACATAGATAAGGTAATGTGTCCTCATAGAAGGCAATGCTGGAAATTGGATATCCCTCAAGGTAGTGAACAGCATTTAGTATTGTACTATGTGTTCTACATGAAAAACAAAAACAAGCTGTATAAGCATGTTCACCACCATCAATAATATGCGTACTAGGATTTGCGTCTGCGTGACCTGGAACTATACATCTGATAAATCCAGCATCATTAGGAACACGTCCATGTTCAGCAAGATACTCTAGAAAATGTTTATCTAATTCTTTAAATACATGAGAAAGATCGTTCATATCTGATTATTTTCTACTTTATTTAACATTATGTTTAGTTCATCTAAAATATCATAAGATGATGTTGGACTAAGAATATCGGTAGATTCAATATATTTTAATTGTTGTTTATAAAATTCTATTCTATCTTTAATATAATCTATAACTTTTTGTTTGGTAACTCTTTGTATATTTGGTGGTGGTGTAGGTGTTGCTGGTCTATCATATTTAATACAATACTGACATTCTTTATTTTCTGATTTTAAACAGATTCTACAACCAAATAGAAAAGTTCTTTTAATATTTTTATTATTACAAAATATACCATCATAGGCGAATGTACAATTTATATTTTTAGGCATTTTATATTTCTTCTACTACATGTATTTGAGTCACTCTTACTTTACCAGAACCTTTACAATATTTACACTTACTTGGTTTATTATCTTTTAATTGTATAATACTTCCTTCACCATAACACACTGAACATATTTCAATTTTAGAATATGATTCATTTTCTATAACTTTTTCAGATTGTATTGTATAATTTAATTGATATTCTCTTGATATAGTTGTTTTCATAATCTTTTTTCTAATAGTTCTGGATGATCTAATTGAGATACTGTTTGTTTTATAAATTCAGGCCAATGTGGAAGTTTATGATGCTTACGTTGAATTATAATATTTGATAATGTTTTATAATTAAGACACCATTCTCGTTTTTGCATCCAACCTTCTGGTATTATCTTTTTAACTTCTAAATAATTTTTAGAGTTTATACAAAAATTTATTATTTTTAATGTTTCTGGAAGTACATATTTATCTTCAAAATTATTTACTGTTAATTCTTTTGATAGTACAGTTGTACTACTTTCACTTTGTTTACTTGACAACCGATAAGTGTCTGCGTCGACCCAAAAATATCTTGGAGCGTCTATAAGTAACCATACATAGATATGTTCTAGAAACTTATTATGTCCATAATCTTTATCACTAAGATTATTTGCTACTGTAGACATTTTATCTATAGGTTGATTTTTATTAAGTGAAAGTCCAAGCATCGCTGCTTCATATCCAGCTTCTTCAAGTTTAGTTACTGTAATTTGCATAATTTACCAAGATCTATGTTGTTCATGTATACTTTCTACACCATCATATTCATCTATTTCCCAAAGTACATCATCTGGAATTTCTCTTATTTCTAATTCTGCACATTCTCCATTAGCTTTTTCTCCTAGATGTTCTATAGTTTTAATAAGATCTGGATCATTTCGTTCTATATCTCTACAATAAAAATGATAATTTTTCCAATCATCTGAAGATAAAGTACATTCTTCTCCAAAATCTTTAGTAAAACAATTATTCCAACTACAAGTTAATGATGATTTAGTTTTATAAAAAGTTTTATCATTGTATGCTTTTTGATAGTAAAAATGACATTCTTTACCTTTTAAATTTAAATAATATTTAACTGCTTCATCTGAAAGAGAAAATCCTCCATAACATCGGTTTATTGCTATTTTCATTAAAAATCTACTCCATGTTCAAAATGATCTTTTGTTTTAAATTTTGGTAATATAGTTTCACTAAAAATACATGATGCTCCATCATCTAATGCATTTTCTTCTTCTTCTGATAAGTTTTCTATATTTGATGAAAAATTATCAAATGAATCAGCGTTTCCATCTGATCCAGAAATTATTTTTAGATTAAGACCAAAAGCTTTTTCATCTATTGGATTTAAATGATCTATTATTTCTTTCTCTAATGGAGATAATTTTTTATAAACTTCTACATAGTCTTCTGCTTTAAGACATATCATAAAGCTACTACTTGAACTGTTACTTACAAAACCATTTCTTATTTTTATAAAATTTCCTTAACTACACATATCTCTTGTATGTTTCCAACTGTTATTATATTCTTTATCTTTTTTAGCTTGTTGTTTAGCTTTATCTAAATCGTTTAAATATTTACATGCTAATCGGGCATCAGATCTAGACAATTTGGCTGTATCATAATTATCAACAGTATAAGTTAATATTGTTCCATATTTATCATATACTGGTAAAACTATATATTTATTTTTCATATATTTTTCCTTATAAAAAAAAGGCCAGTATTGCTACTGGCCAAATGGCTGACTCCCTGGGACTTGAACCCAGAACCTTTTGATTAACAATCAAATGCTTACTGCCAAATTGAGCTAGGAGTCAATAAAATTAAATTTTAGGGGGGATGCTATCTATAAAATCCATTAATGAAATAAGTTTCATATCTGTATTAAGATCAGCTAATTTATATTCAATCTTCTTAGCTTTATTATAGTCTGGTAGAAACTTAGTAAGACAATCTTTTCCAACAATGTCTTCTTTTTTCATTCCAGATATACGAGTTTTTACCGCTGCTGATATTTCAGACTTTGATTCTTGTTTAACTTCTTGCTTTATATCTATATTTTTTGCTTTATTTGATAATTTATCGTTGATGTATTTAGTAATTTGAACTCCATCCCATAGAATGTTACCACTATCATCAACTGGATAATATTTGTTATTAGTGTGCTTTTTTGTTTTTAATTTTTGTATTTCTTTACTATAAAGAAAACGGCCAGCTCCCCACTGAATTCCAACTCTCTTACTAGCGTCAGATACTAAACTCTTCTCGGCCTCAGTTTGAGCCTCTGTACCAGTATCCATTTTATAGACCCACTCTGATTTTCCATCTTCTCTTTCGATATTAATACCCATTCTACAAAACATTTGATCTTTAACTACTATATATTCTGTAGACCAATTAGCTGGTCCAACAACATCATCTAGAAGGTCAAATAAATCTCTAGCATCAATATATGCAACACATAATGCATTGTGTTCATTAGATGTTTGAACCTTCCACATAAAATTTATTTCACGAGTTAGTTCTTTTAATTTAGATTCTTTTACTGACATAAATTAATTCCTTCATTTTTTGAAAATTCTTTTAATTTTTCAATTGTTTTAAAAGGTTTTATATCTTTATAAAAACTTTTTGTATTAAATGCAGTTTGTACTGATTTAGTATTATAATTATTATCTCTACAGAAATTGGTTAATCCAAAAACTTCTTTAACTTTTCCACTATTATATAAAATATAATATATCTTTTTTAATTCATTAGCTCTTCTATTAAATTGATTATAATTTTTATAATTTTCTATTATTTTTAATTTTTCTTCTTTTGTTTTTAATTTCCATTTATCTCTATAAAAAACTATATAATTTTGCGATGAATTAAATTTTTCTCTCGCTACTGAATTAAGATCTTTATAATTTAAATTTCTTTTTTCCGCCCAAGATTTTAAACCATTCACTCTAAATATTTTACCTTCTTTATTTATAAGTATATATTTTTTACCAAAAATTTTTCTAAGTTTTTCTAGTTGTTCTATACTTAAAATTCTACATTTACATAAACCACCAGCTTCTTTTAATCTTTGAGTATTAACTAATTTTTTATTATCTTTAATATATAATTTTATAAATTCTAATTCTTTTTGATATGCATCTTGTTCTAATTTTGTAGAATATAGAATCTTAATATTTGGTTTTTCATTTATATGTTTTCTAAACCAATTTGCTCTATGATTCTTTTCTTGTTTTTTAGTAGCAGAGTATATATGATCAAACATTCTATGAGTCATATTATATGTTTTTCCAATATAATAAGAATCTGATGTATCAAATGATAGTTCATATATAATAAATGTTTTATCTTTTTTCATCCTATAAATATAGTTTAATTTTAAGATAAAGTCAAGTTATATATTGACTTTAATTTGTTTTAAGAGTATATTTATGTATACTCGAAAGGAACTTTTATGTCTATAAATTTACGTAGTGATGTTAATTTTATTACTGATGCTTTTAAGCAAGAAATGAATGAGATGCGTAGCTCTGAACGTGGAGCTTATGCTAGAACTCAAAATATCGCATGGCCGTCCGAAGCGGGATGTTCGCTTGGTAAGATCAGTGTAGGTGAATGTACCAGAAAAATGTATTATCGTATCTCTGGTGTAGCTCCTACAGAACCAATGAGTATTACTGGTAAAAATGTTTGTGATGCTGGTAATCTTTATGAAGACTATTTGATTAATAAGTTTAAAAAATATGGAATGTATAAAGATAGTCAGATTAAACTTGATTTTTTGATTCCAGATAGTAAACATAAAGTCCAGGTAAACGGTCGTATGGATTTATTAATAGAACATAATAAACAACGATCTGTTATTGAAATAAAATCTGTAAGTGAATTTAAAGCTGCTAAAATTATGAACAGTGAGATACCACTTCCTTCATCATCTAATCTTATGCAAGCAATGCTTTATAAATACTATACAACCTCTACAGAGGCTGGTAAAGCTCTTAATGTAGATAATGTATATCTTATGTATGTTAATCGTTCTATGGGATCTACGTTTTATTATAAAGTATGTATAGATGATAGCGGCTATGCAATACTTACATCTTATGATTTAGCTGGTCGTGAACTTGGAACTGTTAATCTTAAAGATGTTAAATCATTTGAAGATCTAGAACGTACTCCAGGTGTAAGTGAAAGTGATGAAGCTAGACTAGCTGAACTTAAAATTAATATCAAAGATATTTTTGATAAGTTTGATAAAATATATGATTATGCTAGAAGTAATACTTTACCTAAATGTGATTACAATATGATTTATACTCAAGCGCAAGCTGAATATGAACATAATATTGGACGACTATCTAAAATGAAACTTAATAAAGTTAAAAAAGGTGAAGTAGTAGGCGATACTAAATGTCAGTATTGTGATTTTAGAACTAAATGTATGCAAGATAATGGAATAAGTTTTAAATAACGTTATTATCTTCTAACCAAGAAGTTATATATGTATTAAGTGTTTCATCTGGAATAGATGTATTTCTAAATATATTTCTTATTTCTTCTAATTTTGGAAACTCTATTGGTTTAGGGTTTCTAAATTCTCTATGATATAGTTCGTTATTATGATTAGATACAACTATGACGTGTTCGTTATCTGAATGATTTAATCCAACTGTTACACTATCGTTTTCATTTAGTTTTATAAGCATATTATTTTACCTTATTATATTCTTCTCGTATATGAGTTATAAGTTCTTTTATTTCTTTTACCCAAATTAAAGCATCGTCATAAGCTTTTCCTTTATGAGTATTATAACCATCATCATTTATGAAATCTTTTTCTAAATCATCTTGAGTTATATATAATCTATCACATAAATCTTTAGTTAATCTCATAGCTAACATTGATGGTAATTTTGCAAGATCTATTGTTATCATATTTATATTTCTAGAATAATTGGTTTTACTTCAGTTTCAAGATCGGATATTTTAATAAGAGATATTTGATCTTTTTTACGAGTATATATACAATATAAAGCTTCGTTAATATCAGTTACAATTTTACTGAAATCAGTCTTTCTAAGACAAAATCCTAAAAGTTCATGTCGGTTATATAATTTAAATTGATTAAAATATTTAAATGCAATATAATCAGACTTACCTTTTATCCATCCAGGTCCACCAAAAATATTTTTCCATTCAATCCAATACATATCTCTAAGTCGTTCTGAACGTCTAGATAATCTTTTATGATCTTTAACGTCGACTTTATAAGTTTTATTATTAAATTTTACTGTAAAATCAAAATGGGAACAAGTATTTTCATTCTCTGTAGAATTACTTACCAGTTCCCAATTATGTTTTTTAAGTGTTTCTATAAATAAATTTTCAGCAGTTTGACCTTCTTGTACTGAACTAAGATAAATCATTAAGTTTTTCTATTTCTACGTCTGAAACGTTTAACATTATTTTAATTTCTTCTGGATTATGAGGAACTTCTGTTCCAATACCGTATCGAAGTTTAATAGCGTTTTTTAATATATCTGAATAATTTTCAATACATGACATGAGATGTATTTCCATATTTTTAAATAATTCAGTTTCTTCATCTGTTGTTATTTGATCTATATATTCACACACAAATGCATCTTCTGTTGTAGCTGAACTAAGCTCTAGAAGCAGTAAAACGCTTTCAATGAGTTTTTCACTTAGTTTAAAATCTTTAGATATTTTTAATTCTTTTTGTATTTCATTAAGTGTTGGTTCTCTTCCAAGACTTACAAGTAAATAATTATGAATTTCACTTACTGATTTCATATTTCTAGCTATATCTCTTGGTGCTCTTATAAGTTTATTGTATTTAATAAAATCTATAAGTCTTTTTCGTACATGAAAATATGCATATGTTGTAAATGAAGTATTTTTACTGAGATCAAATGTATCTATACTTTCAAGTAATCCAATAGTAGCTTCTTGAAAAAGTTCATTAACTGAAGTTGTATCATTGAGAAGACTTATGTATCTAGATACATATTTCATTGCAAATCCACCATTAGATAACGCAATATTATTTCTTATATTATAATATTCTTCTGATTTATCTTTATCAGTAAGTATATATGGTTTAAGATCGTTTAATTGATTTAACCAGATGTTATTTTGATTTTTATTAGATGATGGATATTTTTTTACGTATGTATTAACACTTTTTTTAAGACTACCATATTCTTGTGAATTTTTCATAGTTGATTTATACAGTTAGCTTCTATACCTTTGGATTTGAATCTGTCTACAAAACGTTGATCTGGATCAATTATAAAATCAGCTTTGGAATATATAGATGAATCTTTCATCATATAATCTTTTATCCAATCATCTAATGTCCAAATTTTTCCTGGTTTAGTAGAAAGATAAAAACTAAGTTTCTCAATAGGAACTTTAGTTATTTCTGATATTTCTTTGTATGGTTTTTTTTGGAGGCGTAATGTATGTATATCTTGGTGAGTTTTAACTTCATCTGGATTATTATATTTAATGTTTAAACAATATAATCTCATTTTATATATATCTACGGTCTTAGACCATACATATATATAATTTTTTAAAGAAACTAAAGTTTCTAGTTCATCCTTTAATTTCTTTTTTTCGCTTTTTTCGATTATTGAAAAATCTACGAATACATTCATATTTACCATTTCTTAACGTTCTCCCAACGAATAAACCATTTGTGAAACCTAATAGTAATGCTTTTTGATATATTTGTAACATAAAGCTCCTTTTAGTATATAATATACTATCAGGAGCTTATAAAGTCAATATAATAATGTATTAACAATAATAATCGTGATCTATCCATTCACAGGTTACTTGTTTATCTAGAAACTTAGAAATACTTTCTTCTACGTCTTTTTTAAATTGTCCCATAGTTTCATCATCTTTCATATATTGTGGATTTCTACCAAGAAATGTTTGCGCTGTATTTAATTCAAAATCTGTATGATAATGAGGACAATCTTCAATTTCATCAAGATCGTAAGTACTATCTAAATTATATTTATCTTTACATATTTTTTTAAATTCATCATAATCTATTCGATATCCATATATCATGTAACTAGATGAACTACTATTTGATACAAAACCGTTTCTAATTTTCATTTAACATTCTCCATCATCTATAATAAAACTATCTTTAGAAACCATTTCTTTAGTAAGTCTACAGCCATAAAGTCCAGCATATGGTTTATCATAGTCTTCACTTCCAGCACTAAACTTTTTTATTACATATCCTTGTTTTAGTAATTTAATAGCTTTTTTATAATCTTTACGATTGTTAAATTCTTCATCATTTAACCAATCATAATATTCTCTAAATTCAGCTTCGGTTCTTATAAATGTTATATCTTTTTTTGGAATAGTCATTATAATATTTAGATCTTCATCTTCTTTTTGTACTATCATAAAGCTGCTAGATGAACTATTACTTACGAATCCTGCTCTTATTTTCATACTTACTCCTTAATAATTATCATTACTTATATATTGTATATATGTTCTTAATTGTTTTGGATGTATATTATATTTAGCTAACTTTTCTTTAATTTGGTTATCATCTAGTTCATCAAGTTCTACCACTACACCATCTAGTCCATCATTTTCATTTGAAATATCTATTCCAATGATAATTTCTCCAGCTTCTTCACCATCAAAATAACTTCTAATTGTTTCAATTTCTAAACCATCTTTAGATAATTTACTATATAATCGATCTTGAACAAAAGCATCTTTATCTGTAGGTTTGTTTAAATTATAACAATCTTCATCAGAAGTATCTATATTAAATAATTTAATACATTCATCTGTATTAACTTTTGTTCCTCGTATAACAAAACTGGAACTACTAGAATTACTAACAAATCCATTTCTAATTTTCATTTAATAACCTCCTTCACCTTCAATTACGGTAATATTACTATTTGATAAATCTTTAATACCTCGATCAAGTAAAAATTGTTCAATTGGATCTTCATAGTTATCACTACTCATATTTAAAATTATAATATTACCATGAGTTTTTAAGTAATTATTAAGTTTAATAAATTCTTCTTTTTGGTTGTCATCATCATAATATCTATCTTTTATGAAATCCCAAAGTTCATCTTCAGATGTGATTGTTTGTTCTAGATATTTAGATAAATCTGCTTCTATTTCTACTTTAACTTTTAATTTATTTTGATCGATAGCTGCTATAATAAAACTAGATGATGAACTATTTGATACAAATCCTGTTCTTAATTTCATGAATAATGTTCTCCTGCATATACTTTTGCTTTATCTGTTAGATTAAATTCTTTTTGAAGTTCTTTTTCGTTTTCTAATATTGTTGATATATCTATACATCCATAATCATATTCTGATACATAAGTGTATTTACCTATTCCAAATTTTTCATTGTTTGTATAATTACTTAAAACAACATAATCTGAATTTAAACAGTCGTTATTAATTTTTTCAACTAATTCTTCTGTTTCATCGCATTCTATTCCAACAATAATAAAACTAGATGAGCTAGAGTTACTTACAAATCCGCTACGTATCTTCATTTAACCGTTCCTTCCAGCTCCATAGGAGTATTGAAAACTTTGAACTCCAGTATTATGTCCTATTCCAAATATAGTTTGTCCTATAGGCTCAAAATCATCACAATCTATATCGTAATTGGTATCACCATCTGGATCTTCTTGAATATCTTCTCCATAATTAACTTTAATATATTTATCTTCAAATTTAGTTGGATCTATTTTTATTGAAACTTTATTACCATCAAAAGCTTCATTATAAAAACTTTTATCTTTTTCTCGATAACATCTATCCCAACCTGATTTTTCTATAATTTCTTTTACTGTAAGAATTTCATAATCTATATGATTACTTTTACAATATTCGGTAAATTTAGTTTCATCTATAAGTTTTCCAATTCCTATAATATAACTAGAACTACTGCTATTACTTACAAAGCCTTGTCTGATTTTCATATATAATATCCTTTACTAATTATTTCATTTTTAGGTATTTCTTCGTAACACTTTTTATTTTTAAAACTTTCATGTATCCATTTACCTTGCATAAGATATAAATGACCTAAATTAACACAAACTGTTACATAATCTTGATCTTTATTATATATAAGAGTATATTGTCCATAATGACAATCTGCTTGGAATGAGATATTATTATTTAATAAAAATTCTAATGGTTCGTCTTCATTACATAATATCCATAATTATAATTTTTATCTTTATTAGCTATTATAGCATCTGAATTATTTTCTACTTGATCTGGATAATATGCATAAGTTTCATAGAATCCATAATCTTTTATCTTTTTAACGTCTTCATCTGATAAGATAGTATCATCAAACGTCATTTTATGTTTAACTATAAAACTACTTGAAGATGAGTTACTTACAAAACCGTATCGTATTTTACTCATTATCATTACCACCTTGTATATATGATTTTTCATTAAATATAAAATTATTTAAAGTTTCTTTATCTTTGAATATAGATAAATCTCCAATACTTTGATGATCAATATAACCATCGATTATTTTTGTTCCATCATCATCTGAATGTAATATTATACATTTACACTTAGTTTTTTCTTTTATAAGATCTGATAACATTTTTACAAGATCGTGTCTTTTAGCATATAAAGCTTGCATGTATGACCACATTATTTTATCTGTCCAAGCATGATATGTAGTGTTTTCCCATCCAAATTCATTATGTCCAAAATTAGAGTCAATAGTTATAGTTCTTCCAGAACAATCTGGATAATAAAAATTGGTTTGTATATCATTTCGCAAATTAATAGTTTTATTATATTCTTTAGCTATAACTACAAAGTTGCTAGATGAGCTGTTACTCACAAATCCATTACGTACTTTCATGTTTTACTCCACTATAAATAATTCGAAAGAACTAAGTGCTTCTCCAACTTTAAATCTTTTACCAATACACCAAATATGTAAAAGTTTACTTTTTTTAAGACAATCTATGTTCCAACTATATACTGGTCTACTTGTTGGTATACTTCCAGACCATTGGCCATATCCACCAATTCCATTAAGATGTAATACATCACTACATCCACTAAGACGTTTAATTGGTAAATTATCTTTTACTGCAATAAAATCCATTGTTGTATAACCACTATCATGAACGCGATTAGTTGGAATTATAATTAAACTATCAAAAATTCCTATATCTTCATTCCATTCACGTCTAGATATTTCTAGAAGTTCTTTTTTACTCATCAAGTTTATACTTTTTACTTCTACTTTTGGTTCGCTTCGTAAATTGATCATATTTATCCTTAGAATCTTGATAACGTCGTATATTTAAGCCAGTATATGCTTCAGGAGGTTTATTATTTATTTCAGTAAAAGTTTTACCAGTATAACATTGTGGACAACATATTGTATTTTTGTTAAATATATATTTTGGATATTCAAAATGTTTATTACATAATTCCTGATTAGAATTATATGGTATGTTATAAACAATTATATCATTATTAAAATTCCAGAAACCAATATTTTCATTAAGATCTAAGTCATCAGTATATATAAAATTATATTTATTAAGTTCGGATTTAGTGGTCCAATCTTCATTATTGCAAGTATCTATAAATATATTATTATTTTCTACCCAAATATAAGTATCATAATTACAACTTGGAAATGTTATAGGAATTGAATTGGTTATAAAATCTTTATTTGATTTAACTAAGTTATTAAATTTCTTAAGTTGATCTTTTTTATATTGTATATATTGGCGATCGTCTGATAATCTAGAAGTAATCATTCCAGTAAGCATATCTCTTGTCAGTTGTATTGTATCAGTGTAATCTTTTATTATAAAACTAGAAGAACTACTATTTGATACAAAACCAGATCTAATTTTCATTAATTATCTCCATTCAACTTTATCTTGATCAATTCCAATTAAAGATAAATATTTATACATATCAAAATTATCCATAAACACATAACCTTCAACAAAATCATCTGTTACTGTAATATCCCATTGAAAATTAAGATCATCATCGTAACAACCACATTTATATCCAGCTTGTTTATCTATCTCAATATGATTCTGTATCTTTATAATTTGAGAGTTTGTTATATTAGAACGACCTATAATAAAGCTACTACTGCTACTATTACTAACGAAACCTATACGAGTCTTCATGTATCATTCCTTGAAATTATAGATATAACATTATTTTCTGCTAAATATATTATACATTCTTCTATTGGTGTTTTCCAATGTTGATCTACTGTTATATATACAAGTTTATCTTCTTTTATATTTTTTAAAGTATCTAATTCTTTTTGTAATTCATTAATTATATTATTATTATAATCAATATTATTTTTTATAGAAGTAAATAAATATTTAATTTCATCATGTTCAACGTCATGTATAATATAATCATAATCTAATTTTGAATTTTTGGTATTTTCTACCATTAATAATATTTCATTTATATTTGGAATTTTTAATAGTTCATTATATTTGTTTAATAAATTTTCATCTTTTTTAATTACTTTTTTATATTCTTTTATTTTATTTTTTATTTCTTTAATTTTATCATTTTGATTTATAAAGATACTTTCTTTTTTATCTTTATTGTATATTTGACATAAATCAGTATATATTTTTATTAAATTTTCTTGTTCTTTAGGAATATTTGATGGAATTCCTAATATAAAAGATGAACTACTACTGTTACTTACAAAACCATGTCTAGTTTTCATTTTTTCTTTTATTTTCTATTTCTTCAAATGATTTAGGTAATTTTTGTCCAAGATATATAGGAGTTAGTCTTAAAGTTCTTTTATAACTATTGATGTGTTTTTGAGCATCTATAGTGTTTGGACAACTTTTACATGGAGTAAGAAATCCTACATTTGGAGCAAAACAATTATGAGAATTTTCTGAATCTGGATGTGTACATTTCATTTATACCTCAACATATAATACTTTATTTTTTATTTTATAAGAACGTTTTGATTCAACCCAATCTTTAGATTTAAGTTCAGCTGCTTCTTCATAAGATTCAGCTAATCTATAATTCCAAAATCTTTGTGGTATTTGTGCATTTCCAGATACAAATAACTGTTTAAAATCACTCATTTAAACCTCATATAGTGGACAATTACGGTTATTAGCTAAAAGTTTTTTTATTTTATCTTTATTAAAAATGGTTATTATCTTGCATATTTTTTTTAAGTATTTTTCAGAAAATCCTTGTTTTAATGCAATATTAATTTTTTTATGAATCCATTGTATATTACTTAATGTATATCCAATAGAATTATCAATTCTATCTAATGATGCTGTTGATAGTTTTTTATATCCAAGTGTTATTGGTAATCCAGTTAAAGCGCAATATCCTTGTTGTTTCTCGAATTTTTTATATGCATCTTCTATTGTTATTGAAAATTCTAAATTTCTTATTTTTGCTTTTTTTTCAATATCAGACCATTGTGTTTTATATAAATTTTTATATCCAGAAAACGATCGATTTTGTTTTATTACTGGTATATTTGTTATTTTATTTTTAATTGGATTAATAATTAAATAGCAAAAATATAAAAATATATCATTAGATAGATTTAATTTCATTTTATTAATATCTTTATGTATCCATCTAATATTATCTAGATTATATGATTTTGATGAATCTATTCTATCTAGTGATGCCGTTTTATTTTTATTTCTATAATCTCCAAGGTTTATTGGTAATCCTGATAGAATACATTTATGATTTTGTTTATATAATAAATCTACTGCTTGTTCTATAGATATGTTAAATTTTATTTTTCTTGTTTTTGCGTTATTTTTAATACCAATCCATGTTCTTGCTGATAATTCTTTATATCCTTTAAAACGATAATTATCTTTTCCTTTTTTATATTGATAGAATAAACATCCACAAGAATAGGTGTGAAATAAATAAGAATATGGTTTTTTTAATAATTTTCCACATACGCAATTATATTCAACATACTCATTGAATTTATAATCTATTAGTTTAAATCCTGCTTCTTTAAATTTTAATTTGTATTTATTTAATGTTTTTAAATGTTGTTTTTTATTAGATTTATTCATATTATATACTCCTTTATTATAGTATAGGAATATATAACACAAATAGCTTTTAAAAAAACATTAATCAGGATCTATATCAAAAGTTATACATTTTCTACAGCCTGTGGAATAACATGAGTCTAGAGATAGTTTTCTATATTTATTTAGTTTTTCATTTAACCATACATCTTTTACAAAATTATTACAGTTTAATACATCTAATCCTGTTTCCCATTCACCTTCTCCTTCAGTGAATGAACATGGAAAATAAAAACCATCAACGTTAATATATGATGAAAATAATCCAAAACTTTCACAACTTTCAATAGATTCAGAAATTGTTTTAACTTTTTCTCTAGACATTTCTGATTGTTGTAGATAAAGTTCTAGATTTCTAGCATGACAGGAATCCATGCCTAGTGGAATATTATTACTTAAACAATATTCAAATAGTTTATTATAATCGTTTTGAGATAAATTTGTAAAGTGATCTTTAGCTTTACCGCGTGGTTTAAGTTTAAGTAGCACTACAGCATTAAGTTTTTCTAATCTTTTATCATTTTGAATATCTTTTAAAACTTCATATACAAAATTAATATTTTCATTCATTACTGTTAAATGTATATTTGTCTGTTTAATATCATTATTTATAAATTTTTGAACTGTGTTATAACACATATTTTTATCATATTCATAAGCTGATACAGCAACAGCACCTATATATTTACATGATTCTTTAATAATTTCATCATCTGCATCAAATCCAGATAATGTAAAATTTGGTATAATCCCATGTTCTCTAGTATATTTTAAAATTTTTATAAAATCTGGATGACTTTTAATTCCTGTTATACCATAAGCTATTTGACATAAAATACTATTATCAAATTTATGAAATATTTTTTTAAACATTTCAAAATCTACTAATTTAATATCATCAACTTTTGAATCTTTATAACAAAATTTACATTTATTAGCATTAATACATCCATTTACGACCAGCTCCCAGTCCAAAATTTCTGGTCCGTAAAGAGAATATAAAGGATCATCTTCTTCAGTTTTACCCCAACGTTCAAAGTATCCAGTATGTTTATTAAAGTTAAAATTATAATCATCACTTCTAAATAATTTAAAATCTTTTGTATCTTTAATCATTGGTCTCATAAGTTGATCCTTAAGTTAGGTTAAATACATCCACCACAACATCCATATCGTATATTATCGTTTACCAGTTCTAATGCTCTTTGTTTGAGATTTTCAGGAAAGTTACTTGGATAATTACTTATATTCCAAGATCCTTCATGAGAATTATAATCAGAATCTATATATCCGCCAGAAGATAAACTATATGCTTCAAAAGTATAAATAATATTATTTATTCTTAATACTAATGTTCCAGAACATAAGTTTGGATAACTCCCATCATAACTAATTACATCATCTGGTAATTGTTCTATTGGTTCTGCACGTTCTCTTAAATTAATCATAAACTTCCTTAATGATTAGAAATTCGTATATGTTCTATATTTTTAAATACATTACCATGTTCCATTGTACAACCAGTATGATTATCATCAGCATATTCAACTATATAAATGAAATTCTTTTTATTATCTTTAATAAAAGCTTTAGCATCTAACGCACCAAGTTCTTTTTCTAAAATATTTTGTTGGTCCCAATATTTAAATGATTCTTTACGTTTATTTTCTAATTGTTTATATTCTTTATGATTTTCAAGATATTGTTTTTTATTTTTTGACCAAGTATCATAAGTATCTATTTCTTTTTTTGTATATTTCTTTTTAGTAATGCTATTAATTCCATTAGAATAAGCATATTTTGGTTCTGGATTTTTTGTTTTCCATTCTCTTTCAATTTTCCATTGAGCTTCTTGAATTTTGTTAGATTCTATTTCATGTTCAATTACAAGATCTCGATATTTAAAAAGTAATTCCTGATCAAGTCCCCAATATTTTGTATGTTGTTCATACCATT
>JALNZI010000003.1:87853-135678 GCA_023229385.1 Candidatus Omnitrophota bacterium
ACTGAGTCTTTTTTAATGCTTAATTGATCAAGTATATATTTTAATAATTGATAATTTCCAGTATATTCATCATCAAATATTGTTCCAAATAGACCTATTGAATGAAATTTATCTTCAATTATTGCTTGAGATCTAAGTATGCCAACTTCATACTTGATTAGCATTTTATATAATTTTTCTTCATGTTTAAGCATAAATATGTCTTTCCAGCAGCTTTATATTGTAAATACTTTTTATCTTTAATTTTAGACCAAGATACAATAGTTTTTTCAAGGAGTTTAGACTCTAGATGTAATTTATTTAATTGAGCAAGTTTGATAGCAGTTACGTGTGCTATATATTCACTATAAGTGTTAGCTAATATATGTCCAACTTCATGTAAAAGTATACAATGTTGTTCAAGTTGTGTATATTTATTAAATAAAGTTTTATTTATTAAAATAACATTATCTTGGGTAACAACAGCTGGTTTATCCCCAGCTGTTTTATATCCACAGAATTTAAATTTAAATCTTTGTTCTTCAGTTATTGATGATAAAAATCTATATATTTTCTGCTTCATTTTCTAATTGTTCTTTAACTAGTAGAAGTTCGTTTGCAAGAGTTTCAAGTTCGTCTAGAACTACTCTGATGTCTTTTACACCAGCAAGGACTTCTACTGGATCTTCTGATGCTTTACGTCCAACCATAAGCTGTGTACGCTCTTTAAGTACTGCTCTAAGATCGATTATTGATAGTTTCATACTTCTCCTTAAATAATTATTTAATATATAATAATTGGTAATTTACCAATCTATTTCAATACCATATTCACCAGCGTCTAATAAACCACGTTTATGTAAGTCATTTACTATCATATCTAGATGTGGATAGAAATTTCTTTCCCACCATAAAGTTAAACCTAAATCATCTTTATCGTTTTCGTTTTCTAGTTCTTTTTTAGGATCTCGTTCTAACCATGCTTTAAAACTTACTCCCATATCTGGATGGTTAACTACTTCTGGTACTGTGTCATTTTCATAATCTTCTGGATTTTCTACTGGAACACTAAAATATTCTGTTCCTCTATCTTTACAATCATCTTGTTGTTGAAAATTATAAGGTCTATTATATGTTTTGGATACAAGATCATCAAAATCAGAACAATCGATTAATTTAATTTGTTTAGTTTTAATCATTTTTTATTACTCCCAGGTTTATGATATCCTTCTGGAATCCATTTAGATCCCCTTGGATTTTTCATTGAAAATTCATAATCTTTAATTCTAACTTCAAGTTTTTCTTTTTGTTTTTTAGCTTTCATAAAATCTCCTTTAAATAATATAAAATTTCATTAGAATTTATAAGTTTATATTCTAATATTTTACCTTCTGTTGATAGTTTCCATCCTAGAATTATAATAGAATTACTATTAAATTTTGAATGGATTCCTTTAAGTTCTTCTGGTATATAAATACAAACGTGATGATTTGGACATAAAAATATTCTATTAAATTTTTTATTAGAACCAAACTTAGATTTAGGAATTATATGATGATAATTAATCTTAGATCGTATATCTGTTTTGTAATTACAATTTGGATATTCACAATAGTACATAATTCAATGTTTCAAAAATGCTACATTAAAAGTAAAGTCACACATACAAATATTGCAAGTTTTTCCGCATCCCGAACGGCAAATAATCCAAGTATTTACGTCTGGAATATCTTCTTCTTTAGATATTACTGTTGTAGTTCCATCAAGACTTTCATGAGACCATCCAGAGCCTCGTACAACGAAGTCTCTTCGAGAAAAATCAAGGTCACGTCTGGCTGTATAACCATAGGTTGTGATGTTATGCTCTTCTTTAAAGTATTTCGCAATATCTGACAGCTTTGTAATGTCTGATTGATTGTGAAAATCCCCAGCTTCATTAAATCGTATATAATTAGTTTCTTTTCTTCTTGATTTAATTTTTTTACTAAATTCACATATGAGTTGATCGCTGCTTTTTGACTGCCACTCAGCTTCTTGAGCACGTCTACTTGGTAATACCGCTTTGTATAATCCTTCGTCGCGTGTTGCATAACATTGTACCTTACTACCACAAATGTGTTTTAAAGTATATTGGTTATTATAAATAGGACATAGTCCTAATTTTTTACTACTACAGTCTGTTGCTGAACTCATGTTAAAAACACCAATTGAGTCATTTAATTTATGATTTCCAAATTTTAATAACATTAACCTATCCTTAAATTTATATTTCTTGCTTTATAATCTTTTGGTATGTCGAGCTTAATTGATGGAATACTATCTGAAAAAACGTCTGTATCTATGTCTAGATCTAATTTAAGGCAAATTTCATTCTTTTTAATTTCATTTTTATTTGAAGATATTCTTGCTGAGATAGATCCACTATATCTTTTAGTACTTTTACTTAAGTATAAATATTTAGTAACTTTTGTGTTCATTTTAATCCCTTAAATTAATATTTTTTCTTATTTTTAATTCTTTTGGTGTTAATTTAGTGATTTTAGTTTCTATTAATCTAGTTATATTTTTATCTTTAATTTCTTTATTTGATGAAGTTATTAATAATCGACCATGTCCATTACAATTAGAACAAGTTATATCATATTCCCATTCATCTTCATCTTCATGTGTCGTTTTACCATAACCATGACAATTTTCACATATTATTATACCTTCATGATATAAATCATTAACTTTCATAATCTCTTCTCAAGTTTATAGTTTTATACTTTATTGGTGTTCTTTTTGGTGTTCTTTTTTTGATTGGTTCAGTGTATATTTCACAATCTGAAGCAAGTATATATCCACATCTTGATCTTTCAGGAATAATAGCTTTATAGTTTAAACCATCTACAAAATTATAATCTTTATCTTCTACTTCAATTGTTTGATTAATATATGGATAATACCAATAATCTTCACTTGGAGAATCAATTATTTTAACTTTCATATAAGTTCTATTTCTGAAATAGTTAGATCTTCAATATAAGTTTCTTCAGTTTCAGGATCTTCTGGACAAAATTCAATACAGAATGCACAGTCGTTCCAGATTGATATAATAGTTCCATGTGTTCCTACTGGAATATTTTTATTAGATATAACTTTTGTAGTTTTAATTACATCATGTTCTTTGTACATTATAAATCTCCCATATATACAACGTCTAGTTTTTGTTTCTTATTTTTAATTGGTTTTTTAGATGGTTCTGGATTAAATAAATCGGTTTTAATATAAGCAACTTTAGATATTCCAAATTTAGCCAAAGCTTTATCTATAAGTCCTTCATAATATTTAAGATCTATTTCACTAATGTCAGATACATAATTTATATATGTATAATTCTTTTCTGTTCTATAATATTGTTTAAACTCTAGATCATCTAATTGTTTCTTTGCTAGAACATAATTAATTTGAGCACCTTCAGTAAGTATTTGACCAGTCTTTTTTTCTACTTGTTTAGCTAGAAACAGTGTCTTATTAAGTTTGTCTGAATAATCTATTTCTTCTTTGGTTAATTTAATACGTTCTACGAAATCATCTAATGTAAGATCTTTAAAATTATAAGCTTCGTCTATAATTTCATCAATAGGTTTATTGTTAAATATATAATCTATTCCAAGTTTAATTGCTCTGTCTACTACGAATGCTTTTTGTGACGATTTAAATGAAGAACCATGAATTGTATATTTTCCTGGAGTTGTTTCAAGTATATAGTTTTTAGCAAGATAGAAATATGCTCTATCTCCTTTACTTTCTGATTCAAGTGTCATAAAGTTATCGATAATATTAAATTTCTTTTTTATTTCTACGTTAAGCCAAGCATTTTCTATTGATGCATCTAGTGGATTTGTAAAAATTAGACCATCGGTATCAACTTCTATAAGTAAACTTTTATTACGTTGCATTATTTTAAGTGTACACCATCTACATAATGATGTTACCATTACAGCACTTATCATATCACCATATATAGATGTTTTAAGTCCAAGACTGCCGTAAATACTATTGTTTATAATTTTTATTGCATTTTGTTGTGCTTGTAAAGATATTTTTTTATCATCATCTACATTTTTAATTTCGTCTCTTATTTTTTTACGTTCAGCTTTAAGTCTAGTAATTTCTTGCTTTAGAAATCCATTTTCATTGTTTTTTACACGAACAATGAAATCATATTTTAATTTACCTTTATCAAATTCTGTAGGAATTCTATACCAATTATATTTATCATCAGATTTACATTCATATCGTCCAGTATATTCTTCAACTTTAATAAGTTTAGTAGTATCAGGACCAAGATTAAAACTTTGTATAGCACTAGGATATTGTGCACTAAAGTCTAATTTATAAACTGCAGGAAAATATCCATCTTGATATAATTCTGAAATAGCACCTTCAAATTTGAGTTCATCACTGAGTTTAGCTACTGTACCAGTTTCTATGTTATATTTAGAAAAATTAGTTTCAGTATTTATAAGTCTACGTTGTTGCATGTTTCTAGCTAGAAGTAATTTAGGTACAAAACTACTATACATACCCATAATGCTATCAAGTGAAGTATGCATCATCTCTGCGAGTGTTATACAGTTACGTATATATACATGACCAACGCCTTCTGTACGATAAATATCATCATCTAGATATTGATATAATTTATTTTCATCATCTTTAAATAATTGTAAAAGATTTTCTATATGTTCTTTAAGTTCGATATCTTCCATTGGAGCTTCTATCCAAACTGAATCTTTTAAAAATGTTTTCTTAATTTTATACCAACGACTAACTTCTTTAAGTCCTTTTGATTTAAGATTATATAAAGTCTGATCTTTTTGTACACCCGCATTAGATAAATAAATATCAAAATGAATACGTCCTGGAATTCTTATTTTATTATCTCCAGAACCTATTGTTGGTTCACGTCCACCACGACATAACTTAGTAAGATCACAACTGCTCATTTGAGCACGTTCTACAAGATATGGCATGTCAAACTCACTTGAGTTAAAGCCAGCTATAATATCTGGATTCCATTTTTGTACACAGTCTAGAAAATTATCTATTACTATTTTATCATCTAACGTATCTGAATTAAATCCTTTGCATATTTCATGATGTACTTTTCTTTTTTTACCTTCATGATCGTATATCCAAATACTATAACCTACACAAAGTATTGGATTTGTATGTGCTTTTGGAAATAAACCATCACCTTTTGATGCTACTTCTATATCAAAGAACAGTACAACAAGATCTTTTGTATGAGGATATGCTAAGAAAAAGTCTTGATTAGAAATATAAACTTGTTCTATGTAATTATTAAATAAAAAACTATTTGATTGTTTAACATGTCTTTTTTTAAAGTCTAAACTATCTTTTATAGTGTTAAATTCTAGACGTGTATATTCTGTAAGTTCATCTTCTGGAACTTTTCTCCATATTTCTTTAGGACCAAATACTGTAGAAAATTTACTTGTTTCTGCTAATACAAAAGGTTTAAATGGAAAAGGAGCTTTATCTATTTGATTATTTCTATAAACTAAAATACCATCATCAACTGGATAAACTGAAATAGGAACTTTCATACAATCCAAAACTCTCTAGCGTTATCTGAATAAATTATATCTAGTGATGTCTTAATATTAGTGAGTGTAGCATTACCAGAAGCATCTATATATTCACATTTATATATTTTATCTGTATATATACTTTTATAATTACATAAAAGTACAAAATTAAAATCACTTATCATTATATGACCATTACGTCGTTCTGTATATATTTGTTTGTCTTTTCTTAAAGATAAAATTAACTTATGTCCTACAAGTTCATAAAATACTCCATGACTAAGTTCATCACCATATGATGTTATTAGATAATTTTCTCTTACATTCCAGATCATAGGTCACTCACATTTAAAAGTTTTTCATGTACTAGTTTTTCTCTAAGACGATCTACAAGTTCACTAGTTATTGTATAGTTTTTATATATACTAAAACCTTTATCTATAAGAGAAGAAATAATTGTTTCTAGATCTATACATACATTATGTGTTATTTCTTTAAGATTATTATTTTTAGATCCAGATAGATTAGATATATAACAACCTTTTGTTAAAAACCAATAAACGTATAAAATATATATAGATTTATCGATTCTTAAATTAATTTCTCCAGTTCCATCTAGTAAGACTGATTTAATAACTGAAGATCTTATATGACTTGGATTGTATTCTACCAGAGTTTTTAATACTTTACCCTTATGTTTAAAAATAATTGGTAATATGCTATTATCTAATTGTAATATACGATATCGATTATCTATTGATTGTTTACATAATGCTTCTAGATTGTTATAAAAATTACTTTGCTCTGGAAGTCTAGAACTTTTCCATCTTAGTAGTTCGTATGTGTTTTTATATGTATCTATTATATGAAATGATCTTTTAAACATACTTCTAATAGGACGTGTTACTTGTAAGTCATCAATTGATATATTACAAGCTTTAATGTTATCAATAATCATTTCGTAATTCACCTTATCCACCAATCAATTTATTTGTTACACATACTTTTTTGCATCTAGCTATCTCAGTTTCAGAGATCATATCTCCATTAAATAAACAGTTATCTAACCAAATTGATCGACCGTTAGATAATTCTATATTTAATATATTAAGTGCTTCTGAAGTTTCATATTCTTTATCTTCATAACCTGTTTCAAGTGTTCGTTCTATATTTATCATTAATCTCTCCGTAAATTTATTGTTTTATAATTATTTTCATTTATAAGTATACAATCACATTTTGGTATACAAGCTATAAGATGTTTAAGTTCATAATAACATTCATGAGTATTAATATTTTTTATTGGTGTAACATCATTTATATTATTTTTATACCAACTATCTTTATTAGAACATTTAATTATTTTAACTTTCATAACTCTTCCTGAAGATTATATATTGTATGTGCAATACTACTATCGTTTTTAAGAGCAAGCATCTTGGCTATTACTGTATCGTAACTTATATTAGATTTTATATTACTCTGATCAATCATACAGATGTATTTACCTTCAGAATAATAATCTGTATCTGTTTTTATAGGATTCATAAATACATATGAGTCTTTATTATTATAAGATATTATATATTCTTTTCCAGATAGTCCTGTAAGTTTAATACCATCCATAAGTTTATGTGTTTTCTTATTATGATATTTTACGTATTGAGCATTAAGTTCACTTACTTTTTTATCTAGATATTCTTTACTCTTATCTTTAAATGCTTTATATGTACTATCAATAAGAGTCTTGTATTTAATATAATCTATACATGATTCACTTCCATCAATAATACATTTTTGAATCTTATCATTAAGATCAGGAATTCGATCTTCGATAAAATTAGAATACAATAAAGAAATGATCTTTTTACCAGTGATTTTAATAGAAGTATCATCTAGAAGTAGTTCGTAGTTTGATCGACCTTTAAGTTTTTTAAATCTAAATAATTTATTATTTTCTTCATTAGATTTTTTACTTAGATCGACTTCATATCCTGTAGATATACCTATATATACTGAAAGACCAAGACGACCAATATTTTCTATAAAATTATCAGCTTCTTGTTGATTTTGATAACAGGTAATCTCTTTAAGGACCATTATAATTTCATTTTTATTAAATCTACGATCATTTATATAATAAAGCTGACTACTAGATATTACTTGAGATTCGTCTTTTTCACCAGTTTCAGTCTTGGCACACCGTTTAGAAATTTTTCCAGTAATATTAATATTAATTTTTTCATTTATGTTTATAGGAATATTAAGATCTTCTTTTTTAGTAAGAGTTAAACGACTGTCTAGTTCATTAAATATTTTTTCAATCAACTTATCTAGAATATCTTGTTCTGTAATTTCATTTCTATAATAGCTTATTAAATAATTATTAAATAATGTATATAATTTTGATTTGATATATTCATCATTTATAGATATTGAAAAATCATTATATTTAATTTTTCCTTCAGTATGGTTATATTTTATATTTTCAGTTATTGTTACATCTTCTCCAAGTGCGCTATTCTTTTTTACAACATAATTAAATTCATCACTCATTATAGATAAAGCTTTAAGTTTTTTTCTTATACCAGTTAAATCTTTTGTATGATCAGTATATTCATATTGATCATACGTTGCTTTAGCTTTTAAATTTTTATCTTCAATATAAGTTCCATCAATATTAAAATTATCTTCACATTCCTCTTTAAGAAAACTTAATATATCTTGTTCTAGAATAAGTTTATAATTTTCATTAACTTTAGGATCTTGACTTGCAAAAATGTCCCAACTATGAGATTGAGTTGCTAAACCTATAAATAATCTACCTTTATCAATTAAATTATATGGAATTTTAATATAATCTATAATATTATATTCTCTATATACGTTTTTTGATCCTAATGAAAATATATTTTTATAAGGTCTACATTGTTCTGATGTTCCAGAACTTTTACTATTATGACATGTTCCACAATTACTATCTTGAAACCATTTTAATATATAATATCTTCTATCTCCAACTTCTTTTACTGAAGTAATTTCTCCAAAAAATATACTTAAATTCGAATTAATATTAAATTTTGTATTTAATACTATATTTTTATCATTAATATTATTTTTTAATTTATTAATTATTTCATTTTGAATGTTTGTAAGATCAGATAATCTATTTTTTATACTAACTAATTCTTTAAAATTTTCATTATATTTTATTAGATCATTATAAGTATTATTATTTCTAGATTCATCTTCTTTTTTATAATCTAGTAATGAATTTAACTGCGATTTATTAATACTATATCCAGTTAATGTAGGAACAACAATAGCTGATATTATTTCAGAAATATTAAAGTTATTACATCTATGTTGTTGAATTAAATTTGATAATTTATCATTGTTATTATTTTCATGTATGATTACATCAATTGATTTTTCAATCTCTTCAATAAGATTCCATTTAGCTATTATATAAGTTTGATTTTCTTTCAAGATAAAAATAAGTTGTCTTTGCTTATTTCGTATGATTGAAAACAAAATATTAGAATGCTCAACTTTTTTAAATTCATCTAAAAGCGTTCCAATTTTAGTAACAACTGTTTCATTAGCTAAAAATTCTTTAGAATTAAGTTCAAAGTTTAATAAATTATTTAAAACATTTGAAAGTCCATATTCTGTACTTATCTCTGGAGCAGTTTTCATTAATCTTTCCTTAAATTTATTGTATGTTTACGATTTTCTTTTCTTTCAAATTCATATATTTTTTCAGTTTTATTATATATAAGTTTTGGCTTAAATTCAGATATAGATTTTTCAAGTCCTCTACGAAACTTACATACATGAGAATTATATTTTATATTATCTTTATATTGATAACAAAATTTTTGTGATATACAAGTTACACAATCTTTATTCATAATCCATTATAATATCTATAACATAAGTTGAAGATCTACTGGTAGTTTATTTGATCGACTATAATTTAAAATAATTTGAGCTAGAATAGAAGCTATCACAACGTTACCGTATTCAATTTCTTTACGTTCTATTTGAAATGGATTTTGACACGATGAACTTTTAGTATCAGAAGATAATGTTTGTTCATAGTTCTTAGTGTCACTGCTAAATATACCTATGGCTCGTCCATTAGCTCGACTATCTATAAATGGAATTCTATTATCTATCCAGTTACGATAAGCTTCATGACGTATCTTGTTATTATCAGCACAAAGTATTACAAGATCACATTGTTTAAGATCGTTATAATCTAATCGTTTAATATTAAAATTAATATTAAAATATCTATAAGATAAAGCATCACTTTTATAACTATCGATATCTTTAGTAGTAAAATTCTGATAAAGTATATTTTTAAGTTCTACTTTATCATCGTCGTAGAATGTAAAATTCATATTTTTAATTTGTTTAAGTTCTATTAATCTATCTAGATGATGGACTGTATATCCGCCTATTCCACCATTTCCGATTCCGATCACATTCATAATTAATCCTTATAATTTATTTTCTAATTTATATTTTTCATTATTAAATTCACATTTAAAATCCATACAATATTTTTTACAAATAATATCATTATTAGAATTATGATTATTAAACCAATTTAGTCTATCTTGATAGATATTATTTTTTAATAATCCAATTGGATTTCCATTTTCTCTAGCATATACTAAACAAGGATAATGATAATTACCAACAATAGATATATCATTTTTAACTAAATAACATTTTGAACTATCATTATATGATAAACCTCTCATTGTTAAACCTTGTTTAAATCTATTAATTCTATAATTTAAAATAGGATATTTATTAAAATTTATATTACAAAACTTCGGAAACACTTCATCTTTAGTATTTATACTTAATTTAATATCATTTACTCCCATTGCTAATATATATGTAATTATATCATTAATTCTATTTACATTAATATTATCAATAACTAATCCAATATTGACATAATTTATTTTTGATAATTTTATTATATTAGTAAAAATTTTGTAAATATTTTTGTAACCTCTAGTTTTGAGAATATCTATATCATAATCATCTAATGAAATTGAAAACATATCTATATTTAAACTTTTATAAAATTCAAAATCAGCACTACCATTTGTTGATAATCCTAATTTTATATTTTGTTTTTTTATAAAATCACATAATTGTTTTAATTTAGGATATAGTGTTGGTTCTCCACCAGTTAGTTGAATATGATGTAATGTATTTTTATTATTTAATATAAATTCACAAATATTATTATAATTTATCTCTGATTTTAATTTATTACAATATGTACATGAAAAATTACAATTATATGTTACTGCTATTTCACAATACCAAAATCCATTATCATTATAATTTAATCGTTCTTGTGTAATTTCACTAAAACCAGTATTTAACATAGTTAATTCTCATAATTTATTTGTATTTGATCTAGATTACTATTAACTAGATATATACTATTTATTCTTTTATCTAATGGAATATCATTAAATACTATACAATTATCTGGATCAATAAATGTTTTTGATTTTTTACTCCAAGCCCATTTTGATTCTATTCTAACTTTAGCTTTAGTAATATCTATAACATAAGTTAAATATTTATATTCATTTGAACATATATGTAATACATAATCACCAATACGTATTTCTCTTCCTAGAAAGTCTTTCATACGTCTCCTTTTATATAACTATCAAATTCAGAATTAGTCATATTTAATTTATCTTTAGTATCTTTAAGTTCTTTAAGTAATTTAATAAAATCAGAAAATTTAAGAGCACAATAATCTTCTGAATGATTACGAGAGAATATAAGTAATGGTGGATGTTTACGATTATCACTTTCAGCTTGTTTAAGAGCTGACCATATATTTAATTTCTCTTGATTTTTATTTTCTATACTAAATGGTATACATTCTCTAGCTTTTTCTGAAAGTTTAATGTCCTCGCCTGGAACACCACCTGGTGTGGGGTAAACACAATCTTCAGATAAGTTAAATGTTGTACGTATAAGTTCAGCTATTCGTTGAGATAAACGTCTTCCCTTCGATTTTGATGCAGCAATGCTTATACGCTTCTTTTTCTTTATAATTTCAGTCACGTAAGTTAATTCCTTTTGATTTATTTTCGTTTATAAATTTTTCACATATCCAGATGACATCTTTTTCTTTTCTATAACCTAAAAGATATCTTAAATGATCTTTCTGTCCTTGAGATGTATATTTAGGAGATGTTCGTATAATGCAATAACCTCGTTGAGATGATAAATTCTTAAATCCAGCACATAAAAAATCATAAGATCTTAATAATGTATTAATAGAACTATAATTTTTAAGACCAAGTATAATATGATAATGTCTATGTGAAGTTAAAACAACATCTATATCATTAATACTTGAATCCTGTATAAGTATATTACATTGAGATTGAATACAATCAAAATTTTCACCATCAATGTCTAGAGGACATATTTTAGAATTATATATATCAAATATAAGACCATATGCATAATAGTCTATATTATTCAAATCTATAATACTATTAAATGGTTCTAAATATATTTCTGATGAGTGTTCATATTTAAGTGAATGAGTATATATAACTTTTTTATATGAATCTAGATATCTATCAGAATGGTATAAGGTCGTGATATAATTTGAATAATTTATTTGTTGTATCATTACTTAAAACCTGATGTTCTATAATAGGTTTGTAAAATAATCCAGATGAATTAATTATAACTTCTTCTTTAATATCACAATCTAATATTGGTCGAAATATATCTATATCATGGCCAAATAATTCTATTTCATGTGATGATATACGCTTAAGACCTTTTAATCTTAAAACTTCAGATCTAGATATTATTCTAATTGATCTTATAAAAGTATTATTCATTAATGTTGATTGTAATATATTAAGTTTTCGACCCATATAATAGAAACCATCTTTAGATTCTGTTATTATATAAAGCTTCCATGATGGTTCTTGAATGTCTGATCTTAAATTAATTTTAGTATGTTTAATTATATCTGTACAATATTCAAATGAAAAATTATAGATATAAGCTAATTTTAATAATCTTTTAAGATATATAATATCAGTCAGGGGGATAAAATGCTGCTTTGTTTCCTCCACCAAGGAGGTGTTGTGGTACTGTGGTTCCACTACTTGGTCTGAAGTTATATGTTGTTGCACTATATTTCCTCTGCATAGGTTCATTACATATTTTACACGTTACTATTTCATCGTAACGTTTAACAACTACTTCATTTTCACTATTTCCACAATGTGTACAAAAAAAGTCTAATATTCTCATACTATTTCTTCTATTGTTATTTTATATTTCTTATCTAATAACTTATCTACTTTAATAAAATTTTTAGAAGTATATTTTAATTCAAATTGTTGATCTTTATCTTTAAATTTAATAACACTTGGATTAATATGAGATAAGAATGATTCTTCTATTATTGGATATAATTCATATTTCATTTAGATAGTTCCTCATATTTCTTTTTTATAGCATTCCAATCATTTAGCTTAATCTGTTCTTTATATACATAATTTTCTACTTTACTACGTTCTTCATAATATGAAGCTTTGTTTGTAGTAAATATAGGAATATTTTCATGAGTTCCAATTTGTTTACCATGAAAATCCTGAATTAAAAACTTACGTTTAAAGAAACAAAACTGAGGATGTTCATCAAAACATACAATAAGTTTAGGAGCGATAATATCAGTAAGCTTTCGAACAAAATAACTAAATGATTTAATATTTTTAGGATTAATATCTACGTTTGGTATAAGAAAGTCATAAGTAATAAAATACTTATCAATCTTAAGTTCAGTCATAAGATTAATTATAACTTTATCATCTGGAGAATCAAAAAACTTTGAACTTGGTGGATCTCCTATAAGAAGAACTCCAGATCCAAAGTTAGAAACGTTGCCATAAAATAATTTAATCTTACTTTTTTTTACTTCTAAATTAAGATTCTTTTGATATGTTTGTATCTCAATTCTTAAATCATTAAGTTGTTCTTCAGTTGTTTTATTTATTGAAAATAAGTCTATCATTTATCCTGGTCCAAAATCTGTATATTTTCGAGCTGTAATAGTATTT
Organism: Candidatus Omnitrophota bacterium; assembly: GCA_023229385.1. GTDB lineage: Bacteria > Omnitrophota > Gorgyraeia > Gygaellales > Profunditerraquicolaceae > UBA6249. Next base: position 101,580 of record JALNZI010000003.1, read on the forward strand.
AATCTAAGCATAGTCTTTTCTTGTTCTTTTTCTAACCAATTCATAGCTTTTTGATTTTCAGATAGTTCTATATAACTATCTCTAAGTTGTATATTTTTAGGTCTAGATACTTCTGTTTCAATAGGATCCATTAAGATATCAGTACTAGATATAACTACTTTATCATCATGATAAGCTGTTCTATTAGTAGCAACTATCTTAGAACCACATTTAGGACATTCAAAAGTATCACCAGCGTATACATGACTTCCATCAAAACTATATCGTACTTTAGTTCCAGTATGAACACATTGCATTTCTTTAAGACATGACGTGCATATATACATAGTTATTTTTCTAATGTTTAATGAAAGTTTTACCATTGTCATTAGTATATAATCGTTCTATTATCATAAAAAACATATTATCTTTAATTGTTACATGTTTTTTAATTACTTTAAAATAATCTGATATAGAAGAATCATAACACATATAAATATTATTTTTTTTAAATCCTTCAAAATCGTTATCTGTATGATTTTCACAAATACATTCTTCATATGTATTAGGATCTATATAATATTTTTCATAGACAGATATTTCATTATCATCATAAGATTCATGAAATTTAACTAAGTATTGATCTTTATCTAATTTATTTTTATAATCTAAATATTCTGATGTATTATATAGTAAATAATATTCATTTAAAGTATAATCTATAACTTTTTGTTTTTTAATAATATTTTTTAAGTTAAATTTATTTGTTATTATAATAAAACTAGAGCTACTAGAATTACTTACGAATCCGTTACGAGTTTTCATTTCGTCCCCAATTTAGAAGTTATATATTTATCTATATAAGTATCAAATCCAAATAATTTAGTAAGATTACTCTTTTTAAGCATACAAGAAATATCTTCTTCAGATATATTATAACAGTTAGCTACATGAAGTTTAGTTCTACAATGAGTCATAAGACTATAAGGATAACTTCTTGTTGGTTGTCTTATTCTAGAACAACATGATTGTTCATCTGTTGGATACCAACGCTGTGCATTGTCAAATTGACCATCTGGATGGATCATTCGTTCTTTAAGCTTTATGTATTCTATTGTAGCTTTAACTATGTTTAGATCTAAGTTATCTGTTCTGAGATTAATCATAGGTTATAATAATCCTTAAATGATTCGATAGATTCATCTAATGTCTTTATACATTTATTTATATTTTCTTCATTTTCAGAACTTAATTTAAACTTAATATGTTGTTTTTTAAATATAATTCCAGTTTCTTCATAATCTAAATCAAGTTTAATATCATAATCAAAAGCTAATTCTTTTAAAAATGGTATAAACTTTGATGATTTTGGTATTATACAACTATATTTATAACTTATCATATCTTCATCTCACGTAAGAATTTTGGTTTTTGTCCACTATAACTTATATATAGTTTTTGTTCTGGACGTGTGATCGATACGTAATACAAACGACGTTCGCTTTCCAAATCATAATCTTTACCGTTTTGTGGATCAAATTGATTACACCAAGGCATTATAATTATTCTCTTTTGTAAACCTTTAAAACTGTGAATCGTTGACAATTGCACTAAAGCATTATCTTCACCAAGATTACTTTCACCATTAAGACCAAGATCATTACTTATATCTCTTATATCAGAAGTATTAATTAAATATTCTTTAGAGATATCTCTTATAAAACTTTTCATATCGTCTTGATAATCAAATGAAGGTATAAAATATTTTTCTATAAACAAAGCTAGAAGTTCAAGATTACTATTTTTATTACTGTTAAAGAAACTTATAATGCTTATAATACTATCATACTTTTTATGATTTTTAGGATCGTGGAACAAGTCTAGAAGGTATTCATTAAGCTTACGATTTTTAATGTTCTTTTTAATATACTCTACTGTTGTTTTACCAATGCCTCTGAGAGCTTTAGAAGCTATTTCTAGGTCATAAATGTCACCAGTCTGTCCTGCTAGCTTCATACAGGAGATCATCACTTTAATGGCACTTCTGTCGCTTATCTCAAGACTATCATTAACCTTATACTTGATGTTAGCTTTTTTAAGCGCAAATTCTAGATGATTTTTATATAATCGATTACGATAAAGTATAGCTATCTCTTCGTTTTTATTTTGCTTACACTTGGTTATTATCCATTCTATTTCATCCATTGGATTTTTAGCTTCGAATGTAAGTATTACTCCATCTTCTTGATTAAAAGATTTTATTTCTTTTTTGATACGATCTTTGTTATGTTCAATGACTCTTACTGATGCTTCGACTATATTTTTACAAGATCTGAAATTTATTCCCATATTTAAGATTTTACAATTAAATATCTTTATAAAATCTGTTACGTTTTCAGGTCTCGCTCCTCTAAATCTGTACAAAATCTGGTCATCATCGGCAACCCCAATCATATTACAATTTAATTTTAGTTGTAAAGCTTTAAGCATTTCTAACTGTGGAAAGTTGGAGTCCTGTAATTCATCTGTCAAGATGTGAGTGATCTTAGGTAAAGTTAAATTAGGAATAAGTTCTATAATTTTATAGATCATATCATCAAAATCTATAAGATTATATTTATCTAGTTCATTATTATATTTAATTATTTCTTCACTTTGTTCTAGGGGCCAATCTGATTTTGCTTTAGAAATTAGATCTGTTATTTCTTCAAGTTTGTTTTTATCTTTTTTACAATCAAATACTTTTCTAATTATAAGACGTTTTTTACCCTCATCACATATATTCCAATGAATATTGTTTCTTCTTGCAAAAGTATTAGCAAGTCCATGAAAAGTTCCACCAATAATTCTAGATTGATCTACTTTATTACATTTAGAAATTATGCTTTGACTTGCTTTATTGGTGAATGAAACTAAACATACATAATTATTAGGATCTTGAAGTATCTTTTCTGCTATAAATGATAGCATTGTACTTTTTCCTGAGCCAGGTGCGCTGCTAACGTATAGATTATTATGTGATTCGTTTAATATTATCTGTTGTTCTTCTGTAAGATTCATCTATAAATATATCTCCAAATCTTCAGCACTAGCTTTTACTAAATTGGTTGAATCTACAAATACTTTAGTGTCTAGTTTTACTTTTTGTGGTGTAAAATCTTTTATCTTAACCACTTTAAGATGATTACCGTATTTTGTATGAACTATTCTAAAACAGATATCATCTATTTGAAGTTCTCGTTTAAAATAATCTTTCATTCATCTTCCTTTTCATCTAATCTATATGGACGATCTTCTGCGTAGTTCCAATGACGAATATCATCTAAACATATATAAAAATTTATTTTAAATAATGTTAATTCAAAATTCCATCCAAAATGATCACCTTTATTATTATATTGTAATAAAATAGTAAAAGGAGAATATCGATCATTTATTATACCTATTGAGAATCTTTTTAATTTAAATATTTTAGAATATCCTATATTTTTCATTAATAACTTTCTCCAAGTATAAAATGTTCATCATATGTTTTAAATACGTTTTGTGGATAAACATGATGTTTATCATCTAAAATTAAACGATCTTTATTAAAATGAGTTATTCTTCTTGGTACTAAACGTACATAATTTCTAGATGCTCGTATATGTACAACAATATCTCCAATATTTAATTCTGTTCCAAGTCTATCTTTCATAATGCACCGTCTTCTTCAATTTCTTCATCTTCGTTCGTTGGTATATAGTTCATAACCAGTTTTGTATATGCATCCATTAGTTGAGGTTCTAGATATGCTATTAGATCATCTGGAGCTTTTTCAACACTTTCTTTAATACCTCTTGATTTAAATTCTTTAGGTTCTCCATTTACTTCATAAGTAATATGTTTACCATCCCAAATTTCAAGATCTTTTGCAATACATAGGACGTTAAAGCGATGGTCAAATGCCCCATGATAGAAATATATTTTTATAGAATTTAAACGATATCGATCTTTTACCTTGCTTTTTAAAATAGTCAGTTTAACTGGAAAGCTATTTGGAGGAGCTTTTTCACCTTCTTTTACTGGAAATTGAGCATCACCCATTCTGGTCATTTTAACGTTTAAAACGTTATAATGTTTAAGAGCATTACCACCAGTTTCTTTTTCTTTATCACGAGCCATTGATGTAATATCAGTACGCACTTGAGAAGCTAGAATAAGTGTAAGCATGTCCATTGCTTTAGAAGTATACATTCGAAGGAATTGACTGTATAATCTAGGAAGTAAAGCCATAGTATCATCATTTGTAGAGCGTTCTGTATCACTAGGAGTTCCGTCTTTCTTCTTACCTTTATAAAGTTCTTTACCTGAAGCAAGAGCTTGTAAGGTATCAATAATAAGACAATCTACTCCACTTTCATCATCTGAACATTTCATAACGAAATCAAGGTTTTCTTCAGCAAGTCTAGGTTCATAGACAAGTGTAGCTTTTGGATTACAGCCTTGTTTAATTGCCCATTCACGATCAAAACTTTTTTCAGCTGGAATATATGCAGTAACAAAGTCAGTAAAAATCTTTTGCCAATATGCAATAGATACAAGAAACTTAGTTGTTTTACCAACACTTTCACCACCTACAAGCTGATTAATTTTATTCTTGACCCATCCTCCACCAGTAAGTACATCGAAACCGATTATACCTGTAGGAAGACGTTCTATTTTACCGATGTTCTCTTTTTCATCTAGAAATCCTATTTTAGTCTTATCTGGATCTAGTTTATTATCTTTAATGAAACTATCTATAAGCTTATTTAAAGCTTTCTTTTTTTCTTTGCTAATCATTCTATGTCCTTAATCAAAAATTGATAATAATAGTGTTATTAACATTAATGGTATTTGAATTATATCATCTAATATATCTAAAAACCAATTATCTTTACGTTTTTCTTTCATTTTATATATAATTTTTCTATTTTAATAATTAAAATATTATTTTTATTTATTTTAACTTTACCTAATATTTCTACATAGTCATTTATTTTAACTAAACAAAAATTATCAAATAATATTTTATTTGTTTCTCTAACTTCAAATAATATTTTATTTCCATTATTATCAGAAATATATCCAAATAATAATTTATTAAATTTTTTTATTGTTGTAATATATCCACTAGTAGTAATAATTAAATCAATATCATCATTACTAATTTTATCAATTAACATATTATTTCTCAAATAAATCACACATAGTTAAATCATCATATTTAACTTTTAGAGATTTACCTATACTTTCATATTTATTAGTTATTTTATTTTTTATATTGTTAAATAAATTAAGTAATTTGTTACTAAGCTTTGTACTATAAGTTATTTGATTAATATTAGATAATCTAGATATATCGTTTTCTAAACGAGCCATACCTTTTTTAACAGTTATATATTTTATAAAATCTTCTACATATTCAGAAGTGTTTTTATTTATAATTACCGATAAAATAGTTTCAGATTGGTTAGCTGTAACAAATAATGGAAATTTATCTTGAAGTTTACATGCATCAAGCAATCTCAATATATCTTTTTCGAGTAATCCATGATTTTTATGTTCAGTATATTTACACTGAGCTATTATGTTATTAGATATTATGTCTTCTTCTTTCTTAGCATTTCCACTACCTTTTGGTTTTACACTGTCATCACCTTTTAATAAATTTTCTACATAATCTTCAAGATCTTGCCAAGATTTCAACATAATTTTGACTTTCTAAATTTCACGGGAATTTTTTATAAATCTCTCGCGTGTAGCGATTAGAATTCTTCTTTATAAAATGGTTGTGGAGATAAATTTCTTAAAGATTGTTGACTTTCATAATTTTTTAACATAGTTTCTAATATTTGTTTTTGATCAGAAGTTAATGTTTTATCTTTTAAATTTCTTTTTGTAGTTTCAATAGCTCTTTCAAGTTGAGTCATAAATACTCCTTATAATACTTCAAATATTTTAAATATTTCATATATATTACAATAATACTCATTATTTTCTTTTTTAATAAGATTTTTAGTATCAATTAAAGTATCTTCGATTCCTTTTTTCTCAGAATCTGTAAGTAATTGATTAAGTCGTCTTTGAATTATTTGACGTGTTTGTATCTTAGCTTGTTCTATGTCTATTTGTTGTTCTAGAGATATAACCCTTGCAAGTTGTACAATGTTATTTTCAACTGCATCTATGAAATATTTAGAATTTACATTAATCGAAGAAGTCTGTTGCACTTACGCTCTCCTTTTTAACGTTAAACAACTCATCAGTTTTACGAGCTGTTTCTTTAAGAATTTCTATAAATTCTTTATGTTTTTCTGGATCTTCTTTAGAATTCATTGTAAGTATCTGAAGACCACAAAGAGCTTTTAATAAATATTTAGTTTCATCATCTAGATTATGATAACTTTTAACGTGACATTCACCTATTGTTTTTTCTTTTACATTAATATCCATACAGTATCCTAAAGTTCTATTGTATCATCACTAAGCTGTTGTTCTATAACTTTTGGCTTTTCTTTTTCTTTTTGTTTTTTAACTTCTTTCATAGATATTTTATTCTTTTTAAGATATTCTATAAGACCTCGATATATAATACTATTCTCTTCAAGTTTATCTTCTTGAAGCATTTTTGAAGCTTGTTCATAATATTTCTTATCAGCTTTTCCAAGTAAGTATTCAACATCAGCATGATTAGTAAGATCAAGCAAAGCTTCATCTAGATTAATATTTTCTAATTCTTTAAGTAAAATACTATCAGCAGTTATACCAATTGCCATCTTACTAAGACTATCTCTGAAGAGATCGCTCAACGTTTTAGGATTAATATTTTCTGGAAGTTTCTTTGTATTTATAAGATATTTAATATCTTCAGATACGTCTACGTTATCAATGTGTTCTTTCATTATAAGTCTAAATGCTGGACTCATAGAGATAGCTTTAAGATAACTACCATAAGCAGCACTTTTTTTAAAGTTATTAAGATCATTGTTATCTTTTACTGAAAGACTATATCCTAGACTAATCATTTGGATCTCCTTAGAAAAGCATCTTGTTCTTGATCGAGTCGATGTTGTTTAATTTTAGCAACCCAAGAGTTAAATTGTTCTACAGTTACTTCTATAAAATACATCTTGAGTTGAGCGTAAAATTGATTAACTCCAACTATTGGTGATTCTTCAGCGTTAAAACCTACAAGAAAACATCTATCTGTAGAAGCATCCATTGTAGGAACTATTTCATAACCGATTTCACTAGCATTCTTTTCAAATTCAGAGATACTTGAAGCTTCCCAGAATTCAGTTTCTTTATTACCAGATAGCTTACCTTTAAGTTCCTGTGCAAATATTTTTAAGATATTTGGCATATTTCCAGCACTTTTAATTTGTTTCATGTAATTATTTCTCCAGTTTTACTATCGAATCGTACAAGATAACGTCTTAAGAATTGATTACCAATACGACAGTTTTCAAAGATATCTATATATCTAGATTTAAATAATTGTTCTTCTTCTGTTACATTTCTTATCCAGATGCTATATTTAAATAAATTATATTTTTTATTAAGTTCTTCTATAGGACTATATATATGACCGTTTTTTGTAGGATCTTGTCTTATTTGAGATGTTATAATTATATGACCTTTTAATGAAGATTTGATCATTGGTATAACATTTCGGGAGACCATTAAAGCATCTCCAGGATCTAAAATAAGATAATCTATTTCGTAATTTATATACTCAAGAAAATTAATTAATAAACTTAAAGATTCTTTATGAAATATAACATTTTGATATACATCTTGATGGTATTTTTTAACAAACTCTTGATCTATGTCTTTAGATGGATTATAATATAATATACTTTTATTTTGATGTAAAAGCAAATTAGATAAATATAATGTAAAAACAGTACTTCCATTACCAGAAGGTGCTGTAATAATTATATTATTGTCTAAGACAAATTCGTTTATAAGTTCTTTCAACATCTGGTTTTGCTAATTCTAAATTGTTATCTAATATTTTAACTATATTTTTATAATCACTGATAGCGCTATCATAGCTAAAATAATGATTTTCTTGATTTATATTAAATCTATCAAATCTTTGATTAATAAATATAGAAAATAATAATGGTACATGATTTGCTGTTAAAGTATATTTAAAATTTAAAGATATATTATAATTTATTGCATTAATATATTCTAATTCTAAAAATTGAGACCAAGGAATAATTTTATTAAAACATTCTTCTTTTGAACATTCAACTGGAATTTTACCATCAAGATAGAAATATCTCATATTATTTACACAATACTCGTTTTAAATGTATTAAAAAATCTTCTATATCAAAAAATGGTTCTAATACTTGAATTTGTATTCCTTTTAAACTTTTATATAATATAAACCTATTATTATTCCAACTTAATCCCCAAATAGCATATTTATAACCATTACTATTTTTATGGTATGTTGGTCTTGATTTAAAAAGTTCACTAAGTTTACTTATTTGTTTTTTAAAATCACAATTAGCTTTAAGATTATGTGTATGATACCATCCTAATATTTCAAAAAATATAGAATGCAAAAAAACTCGTTTATTAGATTTTTGCATTAAATTTTCTATTCGAATAGTATCATACTCAAGTTGTTTAGTTTCATTTTTTGATAAAATAATCATATTATCCTACATAATTTGGAACATAATCTGGTTGTAAATGCAAGTATCGTTCAGACTTATCTTCGGTGTGTGTTACCATTCCAAGTTGAGCTTCTAACTGACTGATAGCATCACACTGATCTCCAATAAATCCATCACATTCAGTAGTCATCTTACCAGTTTTTTTATTAATTTTTACAATTACTTTTTGCTGATTCATAATATTCTCCTTAACCTACGTAACGTGTTAGTTCAAAACATATTTCATTATTGTTTTCTGTTCTAGTTCCTTCTTCAAGACTAAAGGATAGAGCAGCTAGACGTTCGATTACTTCTGCCTCTTTAGCGTGACTTGTAACCTCTTGAGACATGATCTCTGTATTATAACTCTTACCATTCTTATGAAGGCCGTAAAAGTCTCCTATAGCTTTATACGTACCATCAGACTGTTGTTTAAAACCAACACAACTATTGTTATCTGTTATAAGAATATCAACTTCTTCATGTACGCTATAATTACCTTTGGTTCTAAGAGTTTTTCCTTCTTCAGCTTCTAAGTATGAAAAGCCAAGACTGGTAAGACTTTTTAAAAGATATTCTTTATTGTTAAGCTCAAGCTTCACTTCTGATTTATGTGACATTTTTGTAACTCCTTGATTTAATTAGATTTAAATAACTATATCATCTGTTCTAAGATTGACTTTAGTTTTCTTTTGTTTAGTTTCTTTTGGTTTAATAATTCCTGAAGATACGTTATTAGCATTATCTTCTGACCATTTTCTCATTGATGAGATTTTTTCTTTACCAACTTTTGTAATAGGTTTAATTTTTCTTAGTGTTTCTAAGATATCATCAGTTGTGATGTCATCTTTACCACCTATTTCAATTTCCTTTCCTTTTCCAAGAGCAAATTTGTTTCTAAGAGCATCTTTGATACTACTTTCTATTTCTGCTCCAGTAATAACAAATTTAGTTCCATCTAGATCTTCATATTCATAACTTGCTAGTTTATTTATGTCAAACTTTGATGGATCTCTTTCTCGTTTAGAGATATGAATTTTAAAGATTTCTTTACGTTCTTCACTATTTGGAACATCAGAAAACCAAATTTCATCAAATCGACCTTTACGTAAAAGTGCTGGATGATTTGCTCTTATTGTACTAATATCATTAGCTGTAGCTATAAGTAACATTCCAGGATGTTCTTCATTAAGCCAATTTAAGAATGTTCCAATGACTCTATTGGTTGTTCCGCCGTCTGTTTTGTCTGAACTTCCTGCTCCAGATAGTGCTTTATCAATTTCATCTATAACGACAACTCCACCAACAGCATCTGCAAGTGTAAGACCTTGTCTTGCTCTTTTCTCGCTTTCACCCATCAAAGATCCAAATACTTTACCAATGTCAAATTTAATAAGACTTGTCTTGAGTTCATGAGCAATTGCTTTAGCAATTAAAGTTTTACCACTACCTTCAACTCCAATAAGCATAATTGCTTTTGGTGGTTCAGTTTTAAATTTGATTGCATTATCAGCATTTTGTATAACTGTTTTTTGTGTAGATATCCAGTTTTTAATATTATTAAATCCACCGACTTGATTTAAATCATCTGTACTATTCCAGAATTCTAGAATATCAGATTTATTAATAATTGATTTCTTTTCTTCTATTATACTAGCAACATCAATCTTTTTTAATGTTACCATGCTGTATTGTAAAGTATTAATAATCTGATCTTCAGTAAGACCACAACATGCACGAGCTATATCATCTTCAACGTATTCTGGATTAATTTTATCAGAAGCATTATATTTTTTATTATGATCAGCTATTTGGTTATTTGTATCTTTAAGAAGTAGTAAAATCTCATCATAAGTGGGATAATTAAGTTTAATAAATACAGTATCTTTCTCAATTTCAGTTGGAACTGTGATACCGTATCCAGTTATAACTATTGTTGAATTAGCTGTAGAAGCTAGATAGACAAGATCTTTTAGCTTTCTAAGAATAACTGGATCTTTAAAGAATTTATCAAGATCTCTTAATACGTAGATATTTCGTTTTTCATTATTTACATCAGTAACAGTTTTTCCACGACAATCTTCTTCTATAACTGCAAATGCATATGCTGGATTCTGTCGAGTATCAAACTTTCCACCACTTCCAAGACGTGCTTGTGCACTTGGAAATTTATGTGGAAAGAATCTGTTTACATTGATTTTATTTCGATCAATTTCATGCAATCCTTGACCAATTGACCAAAAGTTTACTACATCGTCTGGATATTTCTTTAATATCTCACGAATAACTCTTGTTTCTTCTGGAGTATCTATAAAGATTAATCCAGCACTACAATCGATACGATCAAAAACAGGCTTAAATGTTTCAATTACAGTAAGTTTCTTTTTGCTCATTATTACCTTCTTGTTTATATGAAAATATTATGTTAATCAAGTTAGATGATGCCATAAATTTCAAGGTTAGGATTTAGTGGTAGGAATAAATTCTGGTAAGTCGCAGATTTTATCGGGACATAGCCCGCTTCTTCCGCGTATTCACTTTCACACACTGGACTTGGATTTATTGCATATAATACTTTTTTAAATTTTCTTGATTTAATATCAAAATAACCATTTGCGTGTAAAAACATTTTATGAAAATGACCAAAAATAAATATATCTACTCCTGGAAATGAACTTTGTTTCTTTCTAAAAGCTCTTAGTATAGCTTCAGGAGATCCAGCATCTGTTTTTGATGGTCTATGAGCGACGTATATTTTAAAAGTACGTTCCATATCTAGACGTTTATTATATATTGTAAGATCTACTATTGCTTGGATTCCTAGATATAATGTCTTTGATTGTTCACACATTTCTTTTGTAAGCCATTGTGCTGCTACTTTTCGTGTGCGATATTCATGATTACCATCTACGCTAACAGAAAGAACATTATTATAAATATTGTCTTTCTTTTTATTTATTGTTTTAAGATTATTTAACTTGGATTCACCATATAATGTTTTATTTGTATTTGTTAAAACATCGATCATATGAGTTTTTTGAACTGATGGATCGGCTAGTTCAGCGTCATAATTATGACCTACTGATGTTTTAAGCTGATTTTCTATCAGATCACCAGTAAATATTCGAAAAATATTTCCATTATGTTGTGTTGCTATTGTATTTAATTCTGTTTCAAGATAATCTTTAGAAACTCCATTAACTCCGTAATGAAAGTCTCCTGCTATGTTTAAAATCAGTTCTGATCCCTCTATCTGATTTCGTATCTTGAACACTGGTACTGTGTCTGACATCTGTATCTCCTAACCATTGTGAATATATACACTTTGGTGTTAAGTTTGAATCCATAAAGTTAACTATATCTGTTGTATTAAATGAAGGAATTTCATGTCCTTCTTTTTCATATGGACATTTTCTTACTGTTCCATCGTAATTTATATCTATATAATTATGTTCATATGGACAGTGTCCATTTAAAAGCCAACTAGATAAACAAGTATCTAAATTTTGTGAAAGATCAAAACGATTATAAAAAAGTTTAAGAAAAGTATATAATCCTGCTTTACCAATTTGTTCTAGATATTTAAGTTCAATGATAAAACAAAGTTTTCCAGTAAGTATGTTCATTAAACCTTCAGCGAATTTTAATGTATAATTATCTTTAATTAAAAATAACTTCTGATGATCTGGATATTCTGAACATATTTTATGAATATTATAATCATATACTGAAATCTGAATTTTATTTGTGCAATCTTTTATCAATGATTCTGGAAAATCTTTAATAATTTCTGAAGAAATTGTTATATTATAATTTTTTAAAGCTTGAATACCGCGTATTTCATTTCTATAACATATAGATTCATATACTTTAAAAGTATATATTAAGTTACTAATTTTTTCTTGACTTATACAATTATAATTAGCTGAAGGTTTTCGATTTAATAAGTAACATATATTTTTATTAGTACATTCGTTTTGACATCTATGTAAATGAAATGAAACTATTTTATTTGAACAATCCTGTTCCATCTATATCTCCGATATGAGGTGATGTTTTAAGATCTTTATCAAATGTACCATCTCTCATCTTTTTGGCTGCTTCAATGAAACTATTCCCATATATTTCTAGAGATTCAGCAATATGCTCATTACGTTCACTTTCGATAGGTTCTTCAACTACATGTACTATTTTCCAATCTTTATCCTTTTTAATACTTCTTACAAGCCATCCAAGAACAAAACCATCTGATGTCCTTGGATCTGCTGTAAGAGCAAGACCAAGATTGTAAATTTCATCGCACAGTTCTTTCTTTTCTTCAAAAAGCTTAGTAGAAGTATCAAACAAGTCTTTTAGATCAATTTGTTCTCCATTGTGATTAATTGAAACTTTATGAAGTTTTCCATCGATCCAATACCATTTGATTTCTTTAGTGTCCTTACTCTTAAACATTCTTGGCCTTTCGTTATATTTTAAAACGGCAATCGATCTTCTTGATTTGTAGTTTCAGTTACTTGAACTGGAGTAATTTCCAATACTCGTATTTCTCTTGGATATACTTTTTTACCAGTTTTAGGATCATCGTATGCTGTTCCAACAGTTTCAGTACCTTTGCAATCAATGATATTTCCAAGTTGAAGGATATTTTTAATATCATTAACTTTTTCTTGATCTGCTGTCCAAAAATTACATTTTTCAAAAACAAATGGACTATTACTTACTCTATCATTTACTCGTGTTTTAATCTGAAAATTAATAATCCATCCAGGTTTTTCACCTTTAGTTTGATTAATTCGAGTTGTTTCATTACTGTCTTTTTTAACTGGACATATTTCAGCATGTGTAAGTTCTACTTTTTTCATCTATTTCTCCTTATAAGATTAATATGGTTCTCAACTACGTGTTTATCTGGCCGTGAGTTCACCCATAGAACCATATGGTAACGCTTCTATCTCGCACGTAATATGAATATTAATCTTAATTTTTAGTTTCTATCTCGTGTAAGATTACCAAGCTTTGTAGCAATACTTCGGCTTGTATACGAGAGTAATCTAGATGTAGCGAATCGGCTACAATTAATATGATCAGCAATCTGTCTTGCTGTCCAACCTTTTTGTCTTCCTGATAGAATCATTTGATTGATTCTTTTTGGAAACTTTGACTTTGACATTACTTTTCTCCTTTGAGAGTGTTTGAAAAACTTGTCTTGGTATTTCTGAAGATAATTTAGATATAACATCATGACCATTTTTAGAATCAGATGTTATTTGAGCTTTTAAAGATTTTGTATCAATCTTAATATTATACATATTAAGATAATAATCTAAGTTTTTATCATAAATATTTGAAATATCATTTTCATTTAATTTATTAAACACAATGATTTCGTCACTTATATTTACAACATCTTCTCCGATTAATTCTTTTAACTTATCTTTAGAAAGTTCATTACTATCTTTTTTATCTTCGTTTATACTAAAACCCATTGTTTTTGTTTGTTTATTATATAGACTTTCTAGGTCTTTTTCTTCTAATGTTACTGAAAAAATTATTATTGTATTATTTAACTTAGCTTCACGTTCAGCACTATCTGTCATTTTACCAGTTCTACAACAATCAACTATGTAACTTTTTATAGTATCATGTGCATGATTTATTCCTCTGAAATAAACGACACTTAAAGGATTTGTTCTTACTGCTTTTATAAGTCCTCCAGATTTGGCATAACCTACATATCCAGGAGGTGCACCTTTAAGTTCTGTAAGTGAAAATTCTTGTTTAAATCCACTCATATCATAATCAATAAAATAATTTTTAGATCCAAATAGATATTGTGAAAGTAATTGTGCTGAAGTTTTTTTACCACAACCACTTGGACCGATATATAAAAGTATTGATATTGGACGTTCACGATCATATTTAACATTTTTAAATATATTAACAATATTTGATAATTTATCTATTTGTTCATTCTGTCCAAATATATTAGATTTGAGTTCAGTAGAAATAAAATTATAGTCTAGACTATTTTCAATTTGATCATAATCAACACCTGTTACTGAAGATATTGCTAAGTTAATATATTTATCTGTTAAAACTCGTTTACCTGCTATTGTAACTATACTTTCAAGTTCTTTTCTATTTTTATCTAAACTTAACAATTTATTATCTGATTGTAATATATTAACATCAGTTTGTTTAATTTCACGTTCATACATGATTGAACAAGCGATGTCTAGAATATCTAATGATTTATCTGGATTCTTTCTTGTTCCTAAAAATCTACTTCCAGTTTCTACAAGTTTCTTACATATTTCATTTGGGATTATACATTTATGATGATCTTCATATACACTTTTTGTACCGATTATCATCTTAATTGTTTCTTCAATATTTGGCTCATTAACTGGAATTACTGTAAATCTACGTTCTAGAGCACTATCCTCTGTTATAATAGAATGATATTCATTTATTGTTGTACTTCCTATAAAACGTATCTTTTCAGTAAGATAAGGTTTAAGAATGTCATTCATCTTATGACCAAGAAGTTGATGTACTTCATCTATAAATAGAATTACTTTATCATATTCAGAAGCTTTTTCAAGTATGTTTATAATAACTGTTATTGGATCGTCTTTATGTTTTGATAAGATATAAGGAACGTCCATATTGAGAATATAACAACCTTTAAGTTGTCTAGGAACTGTACGTTCAATAAGTCTAGCATTTACGGCGTTGACAAGTGCAGTTTTTCCCACGCCTGCTGGTCCGATAAGTATACAACCTCGTTTATTCTTTTTACTTAAAGTTAAAAGAATGCTTTCTATTTCTTTATCTCGACCTGTAATAATATTACCTTGTTGATATTTCATTATCTTACAAGGAGAAAGTTCTTTAAAATTTAAACTAAGTGGTGAATATGATAATGAATCAGTTTCTATAATTTTTATAGATGTAGCTATAAGATTTTTAATGTCATTTATAGATGTATAAATACCATCAGGGAGTTGAGAAGACAGATTATCTATAAATATATTTTCAGTTATTTTATCTTTTATGTCATAACTTTTGACGATATTTAAAGCTTGAGATGTAAAAATATCTGTAATATTTTTAGAAACAAATAACTTAAATAAGTTTTCAACTGATGGAGATAATTTAATCATATAAGTCCCTGTGTAAGATACCATTCAATAAATTGAGAATCGTTTATTCTTAGATCACTTTGGTAATCTACATAATTAATTATTCTTTTTTCAAGTGTTGGATAATTTTTAATATTTTTAGATGTTACTAAAATAGGCTTACACATAAAATTAAGTAATCCCATTTCTATAACTGTAACTTCATTTATACTATTAATAACCGCCAATTTAATATTAGGAATCATTATAATATTTAATGAATCATTAAGTGTCCAAGTAGATAAATCTAATCCTAAAAGAATATCTAGATGTAATCTATCTTTTATTTTTGCTTTAATAACATCACAACAACTATCTGTATAAATCAGATTATTTAACATAAAATCTCTTTTTTGTTATAAGTTATTATCTTTGCTATAGGAAATAATTCTTTTTGACGATTAAATTTAATTTTAGCAGATTTAAACTCGTTTCCATTAAGATCTAAAATACTTTTTAATGAAATAGGATTATTAATTATGTTAAATATTTCAGAAATTGAGGAATTATATTCCAATCCTGTAATTATATTTAAAATATTAATGTCTGTATTTAATACTTTAATAAGCCATTCGTTATACTGTTTAGCTCCTTCACTAAGCCATATAGATGCTGTAAGATTTCTTGTGAAGTACTTATTATAATAAGAATTTTTAGATAATAAAGTCTTTGTAGGAGATATAAGATAATATCCTAATTTACCTGTGTTTTCTAAAATACCAGAACGTTCAAATGATTTAAGAACGTTTCGTATAGTAATATGTGATATTTCTAGATGTTCTGATAAAGTTTGTACTGATGGAATTTTTTGATTAATGATCCAAGTACCTCTAGAGATCATTTTTTTAACGTAAATACTACATCGTTTGCTCGCTCTGTACTTCATTTGGATACTCCAATTGTATGTAAAGTTCTATATAATGTTTAATTTTTTTCAGATCTTCAATACCATTTTTATCCATATATCTACATATATATTTAATTACATTACCTTGAAAGAAATTAAGCTTATTTTTAATTATAAATTCAACTGGTTGTATTACAAAATTTTTATAATGATTTCCACCAATTTGAGTGCTAAGAGGATTATTATCACGACTAAAAATAGCTTTAGGTTTATCTTTAAAAGTATTTACTTTGTGAGTTCCAGGAGGATCTGGAACGTATTTAGTTTCAACAAATTTATCTTGAGTTTCCATTAGAAGTACCTATTTCTAGTATCAAAAGTAACTGTTACGCATTGTTTATATTTATTTTTTTGAATATTTTTATTTTTGATGAATATATTAAAATATCTTAAATGTTGTTCAACTTTTCTTATACATATACATAATGACTCTTTTGTAAATAATATATGATTAATGTTTTGAAGATTTAAATTTAAATTAATATTACCTAAACAATATGTATGTCCTCTATAATTTAAATTAGTAGTAAAAATAGTAGCATTATCTTCAATTATTATATATATATTTGTATTATGTTTTTGACAGATTGGAGTAAATATTTCTATAAGTTGTTTTTCAAGTTGTTCATTTTGAAAAGTAATATCATTTTCAATTTCTTTTTTCTTTTTACAATACGATGTTCTCTTCTTGAATAGTTCTATTAAGTTTTCTATCGGTGAGTTCAGATCTTTTCTCAAGTTCATTAGATTTCTCCTTAAAGATATTATTCCAGTGTTCTTCAGTTACAAACATTCCTATTGGAAAATTTCCACGAGATTTACTACTCATTGCACATCTCCATTAACTCTACATTGTTCTTCTTCATAGGGTGCAAGAAATCTACGACGAATTTCAGCTCCACATTCTGTAAGTTCTGCAATAAAATTTCGATAATTTTGATAAGATGGAGAAATAGTATCCTTACAAAACTTAAAAAGAAGATAATTAAGTCTGCCATCTGGTTGTACTACTTCTTTCATACTTTCAACTATTTTATCAATATGTATTCTATCAATGTCTGATTTTATATATGGCATTATTTATTCCTTTTATGACTGATATGATATTTCTTACAATATGGACATTTATAAGTATATAAATTTTTATAATGTTTAAGTCTTTTAATAGTTCTTAAAGCTACTTGTTCAGTTTTATATTGTTTTTTACTTGAACACATTAAAAATTCTGTATAATTCATAATTAATAAGAAGAGTTAAAAGCTTTATAAAATGTATTAATAATTTTCTTTTCTAAGAGTTCTTCAACAGATGTAAAATAACAATTTACCATTGTAGATAAGAATGGATGTTGTTTATGCATATCATCAGTTGTAATCATAAGTATTGGTAATTTCGCTTCATATGCAAATGCAATCTCTAGAATGGTCCCTACGTTGACCCTGTCAGAACCAAAGTTATCCATATTAACGATAAAAAGATTACTTATTCTTATAGCATTATAATCTTTTATAAATATAGCTGATGGTGGTATATTTGAAGTTAATCCAGAGATGTTATCTTCTCCATTAAGCGGATTAAGAAAACATACATCTCCATAATTTTTACCACTATTTTTCCAATTACTATAATGATCAATTATTTGAGATCTCCATGCACGACAAAGATCTATTTCTTTTTCCGAGATAATTCCAGCAAGATAAATTTTCATAAGTTAGTTTCTATATGTTCATGACATTGTTTACTTGCATTAAGTAATGACCATTTTAGAAGGTATTCTACAGTTATTTTACTTAGATCTAAGTTACCATCTTCTTTTTTTGCAATGTCTATTGGTGTTTTACTAGATCTAGAAGCATTTTGTAAATCTTCTATAAGTTCAACTAGATTATCAAACATACGCTTATGAAGATCTAGATGACTCTCTTTCCAAAGACCTTGTATAATTGACATTATAACTCCAAATCTTTGTAACTAATTATTTTAACATCTCTTGCTTTAGCAACATTTATTTTAGTCATTCCAGGATCATTTCCAACTATAAGATAATCTGTATAACTTCTAACTGTAGAATTATTTTTTACATAATATGTTTTATTTAAATATATTTCAAATTCTATTCTTGTATATCCTGGAATAGTTCCTGTTACACAAATATTTTTATATTTAAGATCTATTTTTTGTTTTGGTTCTTGATCTCTACGTAAGTTTATACCCATTAATTACCACAGCATGATTTAGGTTGTTTAAGTAATTCTTCAGTTTTAGTTTTATTAGTTTTAAAATTAACTATTAACTTATTTTTAAGTTCTTTAGCTATCTGACAATATTCAAGTTCAAGTCTTAGTAAATTTTTATTTTCTTCAGAAAAGTCTATTGGACAAGATATATTTAATATATAATCTTGATCTTTAAGTAAAACTATTTCTTCAAATATATTTACGTTTATATTGTTAATTCTACAGAATGAAATTATATGACCGCCGACACATAGACCGAGTGATGATAATAATAACTCTAGAGGTGTATGAAAATATAAATTACTTGATGTCTTTCCTCGTATAGGAACTTTTCCTACTGAAGTAATATTAATAATGTTATTTTTATCTCTCAGATTAACTGTTATCATTGTTCTATTTGTCCACTGCCATTTAATTATAAATTATGACTTTTATCGATACTTGGATATAATTCTAACTTTCCGTAATAATTAATACTTAATATATTTCCAGCATTATATTCATAAGTTCCATCTTTATTAACTATTGATAAAACTACACGATTATTATCTCTAAATAGTCTTAAGTATATTGGTGGTTTATTTTCTAATTGTAATTCAACTATTTCTTTTTCATCATAAGCTCGTAGATTAAGCATATTTTATCCTATTTCTTTAATATCATTTATAGTTGGACCATAACCAAACCATGATATTTTTGAGATGTTATTTAATCTAGAATAAAATTCATTACAATTATCTTTATTAAGATAATTAATAAAATTCATAAATACATTAGTTACACCATTCATTAAACAAGATTCTTTATATTGTTCAATAGAAAAAGAAAATAATCTTCTTACTTTTTTACTAATAGTTGTTAATTCTGGTACTTGCTTAATATCATTCCAGGTTATTTCATGTTGGTCTTGATAATATGGTCCTGAATAACCAATCATATTACCTATATTATCAAAATGATTAGCAACTCTAATTGGATAAGTACGCATACAAGCTATAATTTTATCGACCCATTGAATAGGAATTCCTGCATCAGCTAATCCTTGTTGTGGACTTGTATTACGGCTAGTACAATAAGGATAAAATCCATGATTTAGTGATAATGAATGTCCTTGTGGTATTGCTAATTGAATATGTTTACATGATTTTAACAATTCAAACCAATTTCTTGCACTAATTGTAAATTCTGGTAATATTTTATTAGCAGTATTTATATTTTTAGGATCTCTATTTATTTTTTGAATAATAGAAGTACTAGTACCTCTCATAGTAGATCCTATTTGTATTAAATTCTTTTCTTTTTCTATATTATTTTCAGTTATTATTGTTGCATTTTCATGAATTAGAATTTTTGCATCTTTAGGAAGAAGTGCTTGCTCTTTCCAAAAATCAGTTATATTAATGATTGATCCTGGTGATAATAAATGTAAACATGGTGCATTAGTAGCAAATGTTGTCCATTTATTACCATTTGAATCAAAACCTCCAGAATTTGGACCAAAATTACTTACAATTGTATCTGGATTATATTTATGAAAATAATATTCATTAAAAAGTCGTTTACCTTCACTACCATATTGTCCACCAAAAATTATATCTACCTTTGGATTATTCATATTATCCTATATCATAATTTTCAATAGTTTTAACTAAATTATTTTCACCTTGTTCTACAACTGAAATATAATCAAGTACTTTATCACTCCATCCAGCTATAAGATTGACGTTATTACCAATTACTTTTATACTTCCATGCCCAGCTAGATCTATTGAATGAATCCACATGTTTTTATTTTTAGTTTTGAGCTGAGATGCATATCTTTGAGTATCTGAAGTTCTATAATCATAAGAGCTATCATTATAACATTGCATATCTGAAAATATAATAACTCTATCAATAGGTTCATTTAAACTGTTAAGTACTTTAAACGCTTCATGAAGATTAGTACTATGACCTACTCCAGAATGCTCTAGTTTAGAAATATTATCAAATATACTTGCTTTTGTTGAAAGATGTATAATTTTAGCAGTTTCTCCAAATGGAACAGCTATAGAGTTATCACAAAATTTAACTGCTGCTGATGCTAAAAGATTACCAATTTGTCTCATTTGAACAATACTATCTTTTGAAATAGTACTATCCATACTACCACTTTCATCAGTTATAATAGCAGTAGTTCCAGATAATTTAGGAAGATTTTCAAATGAAATCAATAGTGCATCTTCAATAGTATCTAGAACTTTTGTACATCTAGTTTTACCAAGAGTTTCAACCATTTTATAAGCAGAGAAAAATCTAAATGGAAGTTGTTTAGATTTACGTACTTCTTCTGGATTCTTAAGTATGTTGCATACTTTATCTAGATGAATGTCTGAAATATTATTTTCAAGCATATTTTTAAGATTACGTAAAAGCATCATATATCCAGCTTTACTATCTATAATCTCTTCCCATACTTTTTTACTTTGACCTTTTTCTGAAAGTATTGTTTCTCTTGTTTTAGGAGTTTTAAGACGATCTTCTATAAGACGTTTCCAAAGATCAGCTTGTTCCTGATCTTTAGGTTTTGGTCGACATAAAAGTAATGCGTCTTTAAGCTTTACAGTGCTTTTAGAGCCTTTGTATCGTGAGAGGCTATATTCATCAAACTTTGGAAATACATCTGCTATACCTCTTCGTAAGCTTCTAGGAATAGGATTAACTTGTCTTTTACCTAAAGATAGATGATAAGCTAAGATATTAGTAATATCATCAACTCGTTCAATGATTTTACTGATCATTTTACGAACAATTCTATTACCTTTAGCACCTTTTGCTACTTCTGCGGCAAGTACATGAGATACACTACGCATATGAAATTCATTACGTGCGTAACAAGCAAGTCGTGCTACAAATTCAGGATCTTCAGATATAACTCTACGTGCTACTGAAATAAGTTCTGAAGTATTATCTCCATAAAATTTAGGTTCATTAATGAAACTGGTGAGTACTTCTGTTACGAGTTTTTCTTTATCTTTAAGATCATAAGCGAGTCCACCAGCTTTATTTATTGTTTTTCTAGTAGTAATTGTTGATCTACCAGTACTAACTGCTTTTGTATTTGCTTTCATGACACCCTCCGTAAGAGATTATATTTTTAATAAAGGTTAATATATAACCAATATAGGTTAATTTATAAACATTAAAATTATCCAAGTAAATATTGCTAAAGGAATTGATAATTGTCCTATTGCTGGACAGAAACCTATAAGCGAACCTTGCCACCAAACTATAGCATCTGGTTTTCCCATAAAATTTAACCAACTATTAATCGTATAAGGCCAACATATTGCTCCAATAATAGCACTTATAAGTAATATAAAAATAAATCCACCACAACTGGTTTTAACTGAAGCCATAAAATTCTCCTTTAAGTTAAAATAAAAAATAGCGGAAAAATCGATAAATGTATTTTTTTCACACAAGAAGTAACATTTATCAGCATCCGCTAAAGTTATACAATAGTAATAAGAATCGAACTTACCTTTACGATACGTCTATCGATTAGTCTTCCAATAGGACTAGTCCTCGTGAGACCATGTTCCCCAGATCATCATACTATTGTTTGTTATAATAATATAGCGTGTTATTACACCAAAAAACTACCATTCAGATTAGCTTTATTTCAGCCACTCGCTTTTCATTTACTCATTAAAGATGCTCTACTATTAAGGCTACTACTATATTATTAAAGTTAAAAAATAAACGGTAAAAGCATTTTTAGTATTTTACGTGCTCTAACCAACTGAGCTATCTATTAGAATCTAATAGAAAAGGACTCGAACCTTTGACATCGTCATATGAAGTAACTAAAAATAACAACCGTTTAATATATAAAAATGAGAAAATCTATTAAAGTTATGGCCCATGCCGTATAAGAAAAATCTTATACTTAGAATCGAACTAAGAAGTAGCTCTAATATACACTCATTATAATTTACAAAAAGTGGGAAAATTTAAAAGTCTTGGTAAGTTTCCTTACCTTCTGATATGTATAGTAGAAGTAAGACTTTTTAAACACCCACTAAATTAAATAAGATCGACAAAAATTATAGCAGTCTTTTTATACGGTCGCCTTACCACTTGGCTATAGATAACAAGTTATCTAGTAAGATTCGAACTTACGGTAACTGTTCCAATGGAAGTATCTGCTAAAAACATCCGACCTTAAAGTTACTGTTTTGATTTGAAATGCAATTCTCTATGACAATTTGCACATAAAATTATACATTTATCTATTTCTTCTAATATTTTTGTCTTTGAACATCTTCCCATCATTGATACTTCAAAATCTTTATTAGCTGGATCTACATGATGAAAATCTAACACATACCATCTATCATCTCTGCAGTTTTTACAAGATAAAGTTTTCTTTAAGTCAATATACCACTCTCGTATTCCATTTTCGTATGTCTTTCTTGTATTTTTTTCTTCTATTTTATGATCTTGATAATATTTTAGTCTTCTTTTAGTTGAACAGTCAATACAGTACGGTTGTAGTACTGTTTTGGTTTTTAATTTTCTTTTCCAAAATTTATCATCATCTAAATGTCTATTACATTTTTTGCAATATTTCATAGTGACCTCCTATATTTAGTATAGGCTGTCATTTATATTTTTGATTGACAATCAAGTGCATTAACCAACTATGCTAATATATCATTAAAGTATCCGTTTTCAAAATCATTCAATAAATGTACACCATTAGTAAAATTATATTTAAAATCTGTAGATTTTACATATTCAAGAAAAAGTGGTTGTTCAGTAACAGAAAAACCATCATAACTACCATTTTTAAATATAACGCTTATTGCAGTACCAAGTCCATCAAAGTCTGGATATTCGTCATAAACGTATCCTAGAGTATTTATTGGATTTGCTAGACAAAGTACTTTAAGTTTTACTATATCTCCAATTTTCATAAAAATCCTTAAATAAATTATAATATAATGAAAAAAGCTAGAACAGAGATTGTCGGCTATACGACTTTAAGTATTACTTAAAGCTCTGAATTTCACGTTTATACAAATTATAAAAGAAGTAACTGTTCTAAAACATCCATTATATCATAAAAATTAAAAATAAATTAAGCTATGTAATATTTATCTTTTCCCATAAAAATGGTATATAAGTTGCTCTTATTCCAACATTACCTAGAACATTAAGCATTGCTGCTGCTCCAATATTATTAGCAGTATGAATAAATATCTTGTCTGGAGCATGTTCTGGATTATTTGCTATCCAATTAGCAACTTCATATCCAGTACCTTCACCAGGTACATCAAAAGTATCACCAAGATCATGATCTAACATGAGATAATCATACTTATTATTTTTAAGAAGATCTATTGCTTCTTTAGGTATGTCTGTAAAAGTTACATTACAATCAATAAGACGCTTTTTAAATTGAAATATACGTTCAGCATTATCTTCAAGTATTAGTATTTTCATTTTAATCTTTCATTTATAAGTTGACTTATTCTTTTACTATCAAACAAACCTTTAGTCTGAGACATAACTTGCTTTATTACTAAACCCATTTCTTTTTTAGAAGTAGCATTTAAAGTTTTAATACTTTCGTTTATAATATCAGTTACTTCTTGTTCAGACATTTGTTTTGGTTGATATCTTTTGAGTATATCTATTTCATTTTGTTCTTTGGTTACTAGATCTTGTCTGTTGCCTTTAATGAACATTTCAATTGATTCTTCATGTTGTTTAATACTTTTGTTTACGATACTTATAACAAGATCATCTGTTATTTCTAAACGTTTATTAAGTTTTTGAAGTTGTATGTCTGAGTCTAGAGTTCTTAGAACAGTAGTTTCACCGTTTTTAGTTTTCATACTTGTAATTATATCAAATTTAATTTGTTCATAAATAGACATAAATGTTCCTTTAAAGTGCAGTAAGTAAGATTTGAACTTACGATATTCTGTTTGGAAGACAGACTCCTTAACCAACTGGGATATTACTGCATAAAAGTTATAGGTGATTGAAATTCTTTGTTTTCTTTTTTTTCAGGAAGAACTTTAGCTAAAATGAGTTCTCGTTCAATGACTTCTATAAATATACGATTCCAAGCGCTATCAATAGATAATAAAATAAGTTCATTATTAGCTATAAATATTAATTTTTTATGATAACCTTTTTTTGTTTTTTCATTATAAATTTCAGTTATATTATTTTTATTTAAAAATTCTGTTAATTCATTATAGTTTATGCTTTTATAATTTTGTTTAAAATCATTATCAACTGATAATATACATAATTTTTTCATATTTATTCAATCAATTCTTCAAAGAGATCATTAAGATTTTGTTCTTCATTAAAACTTTCAGCACAAGCAGTACATAAATCTTCACTATCACATTCATCTGGTTCAATAACGTCACCACAGCAACTACAATACATATATTACTCCTCTAGATCTAATTTCATTTGATCTTTTAAGATCTTATTTTGTTTAATATCATAAAGTTCTCTATCTTCATATCGATGTTTTGCTCTCCAACCCATAATTTTAGTACCAATGTCCCAAAGTGCATTGCGTTTTATATGATGATAAAGTTCTGTTTTACAATAACTATATATTTCTACATAATTCTTTTTTATTATAGGCTTTATATATTGTCTAAGACTTGGAAGTAATCTTACTCCAAATATTATATCCGTATCATAATAAAATGATTTATTTGGTTCTTTATAAATTGTAGATTTATGGTCAAAACATGATTTTTGTGAGATACTTAATTTATCAAATATTTGTTTAGATATTATAAGTTCGGGTTCTTTATAGTCATCTAGAGTTTGTATATAAGTTTCTTTAAAAAGTGGTACAATTTCACAAAGTTCTTTTCCTAAAGGGTGTTTTTTACCAGTTCGACTGACTGTATATTTAACTACATAACCTTTTTGATTATAAAAATCCTTTTCTCTGTTTTCAGTAGAACTATCTTTGAGTATTTTTCTTATCTTTTTATGTTTATAATATTTTTTACTTTTAAACATTATATCTCCAAATAAACTAAATGTAGTTCTTTTATATGTTCAATTTCTTTCCAGAGCTGGATAAATGACATTGTAACATTGTTGTCTAACACTTCTATTAATAGCTAATTAATAGTCATTCCAGATGCGCCTTTAACAATATTATAAGTTCTACTAAAATCGCGTTATGGGTTTAGGCAGTGTCCCATTAGTATACTATTATAATATTATAACCTAAGTTATATATAAAAGAACTACATTTAAGTTACCAATTGTATCTTTTATGACAATATATGATTCCAATAGTCATACATATTGATCCAATTATAGTAGAATAAATAGCATTCCAATGCATATTTGTTTCAATAGCAAACCCAAGAGCTACTAGAAATGCTGAAACACCAAATATAAAACTAAATAATCCTAAAGAATCTTTAATAAAAGTATAATCTTTTTTAACTAATTCTTTTTCTTTTAACATAATATCTCCTATTCATATGTTCTTATTACAATTCCACGAGCATGACAAGGAATTAAATCTTTCGAAAAATATTGGAATCTTACTGTCAAAGGTTGACCAATAAGAGAATTAATATTATCTAACCATTCCTTTCTCTTACTACGACTACCTTTTGGTCTAACGTCAAACTCTTTACCTTCTTTAGTTTTACATCTAAATACAACGGTCCCAATATCATCACCGTCTGCACTTACACCACCAATAATTTCGAATTCATCCTCTAAGAAATCTTTTTTCTTGAGTAAATCTATACTACGATGGTTAAATTTATAAAGTCCATGTTTATTTCTGATCATTGATCCTTCAAAACCAAGACTTGTAAATTGTTTATGATATTTTTCAATATCTTCCATACATGTAACTTCATATGATGGAACTTCAACTAACTTTCCATATTTTCTAAATCCAAATTCATTTTTTTCTGTAGATTGGTTAAAAAACTCTTTAATAGTTTTATATCGATCGTCGTAGATTACTTCTTTTTTTGGAATATCAAATATCCAATATTCTAAATTTGGAGTATCTTTATTATATTTTTTACAAGCAGAAGTGATATCTTGTAATGGAAGACCGTGAAGATAAGCTTCACCATCTCCATTTTCTAATACTTTTAAAAGTTCTTTAGTATCTAGATGTAGATGTTCTAAAGCAGGATATTCTTTTCCTTTTTTAGATTTAAGTAGTATTTTATTATCTACTTCTTCTGAAGTTAATCTGTTACCATCAAGTTTTGGACTAATATATGCTGGAAGTACTATTTTATGAGCATATTTAGTTATATTTTGAGCTTTCATTGGTAATGGTACTGTGATATTTATATCTTCAATATCTTCTACATATCCTTCATCAAGTTTTTTATTAAGTTTACTTTGAGCTTCATTAAGACCTTGTTGCCAAGGAGTGGTCTCATTACTTTTTCCAATATTGACAGATTTAATTTCTTTAGAAGATGTAGTTTGTTTACCATCTTGATATCCATGTGTAACTTCTAATGTTACGGTTTCTCCAGTTTTATTTACTTCACATTGCCATATTTTTGTCTTATCATTAGAAGCTTTAGCATATATTGGACCAAATTGTTGTTTCATAATTATCCTTAATTAGTAAATAAACCTTTACTAAAACTTTCAAGTTTAATATCATCATTTGATGTTGTTGATCGTGTACTCATATATCTTACTGAAGCAGTGTTAACATTATTCCACATATCTGTTGTTCCAGTAGAATCGCTAGAATATTTAAGTGAACTTCCTCCAGCTAAATTTAAAGTATATTTTACTACTGAAAGATCTTGATTAGCTCCGATGTAATTTATTGTCCATCGTTTTGTATCTAGACGTTCAGAGATCATTTCTGAAATTTGTTTACTGTTATATTCTACTGAACAGTTTTCTGCTCCATCACTTATGATTAAAATAACGTAAGTTGTAAAATCATTATCAATTATGCTATTTTTCATTTCATTAAGTAATTTAGCAACACCGTCGTACATTGCTGTTGTACCATTAGGATTATAATCTTTATCTGTAAAATCAACGATGTTATTTATAGGTGTAGCATTAAACACTGTAGAAATATTATCTCTACTTGAAAATTTAACAAGGGTAAGTGTGGTTTCAATGTCTGAAAACTTTTTATATTCTTGTATGTGTTCATTAAGTCCAGAAACCGTTTCTCGTCTGGAACTAGCCATACTACCACTTTCGTCTAGTGCAATGCCTATATGTACTATTTTTTTATCAGCTCTAAGATTCATTGTATGTCCTCCAATGTGTTTGTTAATTTATTTGTCATTTCTACTAATTTATTAGAATCATCTATTCTAAGATTAATAGTTTTTTTAATGTTCATATATTTTTGAATATCATTTACTTGTTCTTTAATATCTTTAAGTACTTGTTGATTTGTTTGAACATATGAACTTATACAATTTCTAATTTGAGTAAGATATTCTATATTTATTTCTAATTGTTCAAATTTTCTTATTTTATTAGTTATTTCTTTTGAATAATTAACAGTATTATCTATATTATAACATCTATGATCTAGCTCAATTATAACATCTATGATCTAGCTCATTAACATCTATTTTTAAACTTTGTATAGATTCTTGTATTTCTTTGTATTGTTCTTGATTCATATCTAGTTCTTTTAGTAATAAACTTTCTATGATTTCTGTACATATTGGACAAAATTCATCAGAATTATGTCTATCAAGGATACCTCTAAGTATTGTTTTATCATTTAGTGATATTCCTGGATGTGATGTTATAATATCTTTATTCATTTTAAGTTCTCTAATGCGCATTTAATATTATCTAGATCATATAAAATGCCGTCAATCTTTTCTTTATTTAAGGCTGGTTCTTCATGTATGTCATAATCAAATTTAAGTTCTTGATTAAGTAATGCATCAATAATATCAGAGGCAATTGGTCCAAATTCATCAGTATTATATTTAGATAAGATATTATATAATATATTTTTATTTTCAAGAGTTATTTGATTATTACATGATATGTATGATTTATTCATATAAATCCTTTATAATGCGGAAGGCGAGATTTGAACTCGCATGAAGCAATTGCTTCCTAAGATTTTAAGTCTTATTTGTAAACCAATTCCAACACAACCGCATAAAATTATTTAAATATTATTCCAGTAGATTTTTCTTCTTCTTTTTTATCAAAATTATAAGTTTCTACATATTTTCTATTAGGATCAGTACCATTAGGAAATGTTTTAGTACTAGTAATGTTTATAGGAAATTCTTCAACAATTTCTTCAATTACTTTTATTTTAACTATTTTAACGTGTTCATCTAGATAATAACTACAAACATGTCTACTTCCATAACTAGCTTTACCTAGAGAAGTATAAAAATCTTGTTTACCAATAGAATTTCCATCTTTATTAATTATTCTATAAGTTATATATTCTTTCATATTAATTATAGTTAATTTCTGCAAATTTTATTGGTTTTGTAGATTTATGTTTTACATCAATACGTCGTTTAGCTAGACCACCAACCATGAGTTCATGTCCACCAATGAATTGATGAACATCATGCATCAGTTTTTGTAGGTCTTCTTGTTTTCCAATGAGATCGAATTTTGTTGTTTTTTTGTACAGGATTACTTTTTTGCTTTTTATTTCTTTCATTTAAAACCTCCAGTTTTAGGTAATTAGATATTAAAAATTGTCTTGTTACTATGTATCTTACTGTTGTATTTATTTTACGAACTAAAAGTTTATTTATTTTTATAAAAGTGATTATAACATTATCTACTTTATTAGTTTTATTTACTAAGACATCACCAACTTTTAGTTTCATATAATGTCCTTGTTAAATTATTTATTCTTCTTGATAGGTTGTATCTTTCTTAGGTTTTTCTAGTTTATTTTGTTTTCGAAGTCTTCGAGATCTAGAAATAGGATCTTCGTCTTCTTCATTTAAAAGAAGATCCAATTCTTCTGGAGAAACCTTTGGCATACCTAACCTTTCTGTTGAAACATTTTACGTTTAAATGCACTTCTGTGACATTCGCAAAATTGTGGATATACAGATTGTCTTGAGTCATAAGTAATTAAAAAAGTATTAGAACATCTATTATTTAATTTATTTAAAGCATGGCATCGTATTTTAAGGCTTTGACCATTATGCAATCTTTTTTTATATTTAATTGATAGTATGATATTTTTACCATCAGGATCTGATAAAACAGATCTTGGAATACTTTTATTATATAATTGTCGAGCTTCAATACATCTGATATCATCACAATATTTTTTTGTACCAATACCCATAAAAGTATTTATACATCCTACAAACTTACATATTTTAAGTCTTTTTTGATTTTTTGTAGGCCTTATATGTATTGGTGGATATCCACGTAGATTTAATATTTTTCCAGATTTATTTCTGTATTTTTCGAGATATATATTATCGATTTCAAATTCTCCTGATAAAAGTGCATTTATACGTTCAAGATGTTTATTACATACTTCATAACCTTGAATAGATATTCCATCATGCTTAAGTTTTCCAGTTATACAAAAATATGCTTGTGCTGGTTCATCACAAAACATACAAGTTTTACTTGTTATATCTAAACTATTTCCTCTTACAACTTGAACAACACATTCCATTTTGTTCCTCAAATATCTTTCCGTAAGTATCTTCCCAATATTTGCGATATTTTGCTGCAAATTTTTCTATCCATTCACAGCATGCTTGATCCTGAAGATCATGTCCACATTTTTCACTTTCAATCCATTTATGAATTTCTATTTCTTTTTTTTGATCTTCTAGAAACTTTTTAAACTTTGCGTCATTAAGTAACTTATGTTTTAAAGTTTTACTTTTTTTATAGTTTTTTACCAACATACTCACCTCATGGTTTTAAAACTATTGTTTCGTTGTTATATTTGAATATAGCACAATATTTAACTGATGGTCTTAGCATTTCTAATACTGGAAAATCAAATATTGTAAGTTCTTTAGGTTTTTTATTACAACCTATTCTTATATCATCTTTATATAAAATTATTGTCATATTTATCCTTAATCGTAAATTATTATTTTAATTGGAATGTCATTTTTATAAATTATTTCACATATACATTTATATTTATACTCAAGTAAAAAGTTTTTGTCTTTACATTTTTCTATAAATTCGTTATAATTAAATATTTGTTTCATAAATATCCATATATTAATATAAGAAAGGAAAGAGCACTAACTTACCTAGGTTTTGTTTTTTTGACGTTCAGTTCCCATTACTGACTTGTAGTGTTTTTGTTTTAATCCTATATTATATTATTATTTTAAATAGTTATCTGTAGTATCTATTTTAACATTATATTTAGCTAGAAAGCTATGAAACTTTTTCTTAAGTTCAGGTACTGCTCCTACAGCAGCTGTTCCATCACTTAGAAATACCATCTTTTTAGCAATCTGTTGAGCAATAGCATCATCTCCTTGAGATATCTGAAGAATAAAATCAACGAAACTATTCATAAGACAATAATCTTCTGCAAGACCAGCCCAAGCGAGTTCATCTAGATTGTTAAGAGAATTAATAAGAAACATATTTACATCAGTAGATGGATCACTTGCATCTGGTACTTCAGCTTTAAATACAGAAAAATGTTCAGCAAATATATTAGATCCTTTTGTTGTCTTATTTATTGGACGATTTTTAAGATCTTCCCATTCACATAAAGCTTTATATAAATTAGCTTGAATAGACATACCATCTGTTCCAATAAGACAATGTTCTGTCCATATTGTATGTTCAATGCGTTCAAGACCAAGCTTTTCACGTTCGTTATTTCTAACTGCTAGGTCTTTGATATACTTCTGTTGTCTACTTTGCCATGCTGGATTAGAAGCTCTCCAGATTGCTGTAGGACCTATTATATCGCTTTCTTTCATTTGAGTGATGAATGGATCAGGATTTTTTCCTTGAGCGTTAATCCACATCCTAGGATGTCCTATATGATGTCTATGGTGTGCGTCTAGAGTGATATCGATACTAAATAAATCTTTCTTTACTCTCTTAATCATATCTGCAACTCGATCAAGAGCGTCATTACCACCAGTTACAGCTAGTTTACCACCTTCACAGAAATCTACTTGAGGATCAATAACAATAAGTCCTACTTTCATATTTTACTCCTTAAGTTTATAGGTTAAATTAAAAGTATCTTTTTCAATACGATAAATATCATCAACAGTATCTGGAACTTTGCAAATATAATCTCCAAAATTACATATCATTTCTTCATTCCAAGGAGCTAAAAAAGTAATAGATTCTCCAATATATTCAAAAGCATCAGTTTCACCTTTTGGGATTACTATAAGCCATATATTATTGTTGTATGTGATTTGTGCTTTAGTATTTATATATCTATTATTAAAAACTTTTTCTGTTATTAAATATGTTTCGTTTTTACCATTAACTGTAATATTTTGAATAACACAATTAAATTCATTATTAGATATATTAGTTGTTTCTATTTTATTATCTAGAACTGAAACTATTAATTCATTAGGTAATGCTTTTCGATATATAAATTTTCCAGATTTAGCATACCTTTTTGTTTGATTAGAGTTAAATAAATTAATTAATTCAGTTTTAGATAACATGTTAAACTCCTATAGTTTTTTGTTTATACCAATTAAATTGAATTGAAGTTTCTTTTTTATGACAATTAGAACACATAATTTTACATTTAGATATTTCTTTTTTTATTGTATCTAAACTCATATTTAACATGTGTGATATTACATATTTTTTATCTCTAAGATGATGAAATTCTAGACATCTTATATCTTTTTCACCACATTTACATGGATTTTCTAAAAGATATTGAATTAAGAAATTCTGATTATGTTCAACTGTTTTAATTAATGATATTTTTCTTAATTTTTTAACAATAGGATTCAAACGTTTAATTCTATATTCTTCATTATAACACGTTTTACATTTTGCTGATCTACTATTAAATTCATCTTTAAATTTCCAGTCATTACATTTTTTACATAATTTCATGGTTATATATCATTTGAAGTTAATAATCCACTACATAAGAGATCTACTAGACGCGAATTTAAGGCATCACGTTCTAATTTATA
This sequence comes from Candidatus Omnitrophota bacterium, assembly GCA_023229385.1. GTDB lineage: Bacteria > Omnitrophota > Gorgyraeia > Gygaellales > Profunditerraquicolaceae > UBA6249. The sequence continues at coordinate 134,775 of JALNZI010000003.1, forward strand.
ACAATCATCACATAATGTTTGTATCCAATCAAGATCTTTTCTTAATTTCCCAGATTTTCCATCATTTTCACATAGTGTATAAGATAATTGTTCAAATTGATTAAGTTGCCAGAATATTTTATTAAATATATCTTCCCATTCTTCTTTGGATAAATTTTCTTTTAATTTATCATAATTTAGATTTATTCTTAATCCACCTAATTTTTCTTTTATTTGAAATATTTCGATAAGTTTTTTTGTATCAATATCTGATAAGAAAGATAAAGTTAGATATATTAAACTATTCCATCCAGAACCGCATTCAAATTTAAAATTATCTAGAAACATATATTTGTATTTATCTATAATTTCTTTTTCTGTCATTAATCTTTCCTTAAATTTATATTTTTATATTTTGATATTATATGATTATTTAAAAAAACTATATGAGCTTCTCCTCTATTCCAATCTCTATAAGATTCACTTATTAGTTTATATGAATATTTTCCAGTTAAAGATTTAAGTATATTATCATCTATTGATTCTAAATTTTTTATAGTTGCTGTTCTTTCAGAAAATCTATTTCCATCAAGTAATGATATTAATTTTAATTCAAAAAAATTTATCTGAGATAACATATAATAATTATAAAATGTATCTATTTCAAAAATATTTCCTATTTTATACATATTATTTTCCAAATATTTTTCTTATTAATGCTATAATAATATGAACGCTTCCAAAAAACAATATCATAATATTTAGAATTATTAATTTATATATATTTATACAAAGTTTATTTATAAAATTTCCAATATTACTACCTAGATTGTCACAAAATTCAACTGAACGATCAAATTTAGCTTTATCAGAATTAGTAAACATTACTTTTCCTTTGGATAGTTATGAGATCCTGGAGCAAATT
>JALNZI010000168.1 GCA_023229385.1 Candidatus Omnitrophota bacterium
TTCTTAGCCTGGGTTATGCAAATCCGGTAGCTATCCATATCGACCCTATTGAAAAAAAGCCATTCTTCCATGTTTCTCCGGGAGCTTCGGTTTATTCGCTTGCCGTTGCCGGATGTAATATGCGCTGCGTTTTTTGCCAGAATTGGCAGATATCTCAGTCTAAGCCTGATGAAGCCCAAAGCTATGAACTTTCTCCGGTTGAGGCAGTCAGTCAAACAGTACAAAATAATTGCCGTTTTATCGCCTATACTTATACTGAGCCGACTGTATTTTATGAATATATGACAGATATTGCCAGGTTGGCTAAAGCCCAGGGAATAAAAAATACAATGCATACCTGTGGTTATATAAATCAGGAACCGTTAACAGGGTTGTTAAAATATCTGGATGCGGTAAATGTTGATCTTAAGGGTTTTTCCAGCCAGGTCTACGCTAAAATTGGTCAAATGGCGCAACTGGAGCCGGTTTTAGAGACTCTCAAGACAATCAGGAATTCCGGAGTTTGGCTTGAGATAACCTGTTTACTTATTCCCGGGTTAAATGATGAATCATCCAAGATTCGGGAAATGTGCGAGTGGATAAAGACGAATTTAGGCGCAGATGTGCCTGTACATTTCAGTCGTTTTATGCCAGCTTTCCGGCTGATGAATCTTCCTCCGACTCCTCTGGAGAAGCTCGAAGAAGCGTATAAGATAGCCAGGGCCGCGGGATTAGAATATGTTTATATCGGCAATGTCCCCGGGCATCCCGGCGAATCCACATATTGCCCGAAATGCACAAGGATGATTGTTAAAAGAATCGGATATGAAGTTTTAGAAAATAAAATCAAAAATGGAAAATGCAGTTTTTGCGGTCAAGAGATAGCCGGTAGATGGGACCTTTAATTTTCTTACAGCTTTTTGGCATTGGTTTAAGTTTTGGTTTTGCCGGGCCGTGTTTTTTCTCCTGCGCCCCTTTCCTCGTCACTTATCTTGCCGGTAGAAACCTCAAGTGGAAGCAGGGGTTAAAAGAGGCGTTGATATTTTTTTGCGCCAGACTCTTGGCATATCTTGTTTTAGGCTTTCTTGCCGGTTTATCGGCGGCGCTGCTTAAACGGTTTAGCGCATCCGGTTTTATGTTATTTTTAAAACCGGCAGGAGGGTTAATTATTATTGCGCTCGGGGTCCTCATCTTATTGAATAAGGGCCAGTTTTGCTGCGGTTGCAAATTTCCGGTAAATAAGGCCTTTACCTTCGGCAGCTTATTTATCCTTGGTTTTATCGCCGGGGTATTCCCTTGCGCTCCGCTTATAGCCCTGCTTTTTGAAATTACGATTATTTCTAAAAGCGCATTAGAAGGCGCCCTCTGCGCTTTTTCTTTCGGGTTGGGCACATTTGTGTCGGGTTTTATGATTATCGCCGGCTTATCAAAAGCTATTTCCTGGTTTCCGCAAAGATTATTAAAATCGGATTTAAGTCTGTTTATTTTTCGGGTTGCTTGCAGCCTGCTTTTAATCCTGTTGGGCTTGAGTTTTATTTTGCCGTAAATTCCGGAGTATTTAAATGGAGATCCTTTTTTCGATTTTTCTAATCGGGTTTACAGCTATGGCAGCGCAAATTATTATTTTGCGTGAGCTATTGATTGTTTTCTACGGAAACGAAATATCTATCGGGTTTATTCTGGGCAGTTGGCTTTTCTGGGGGGCAGCGGGAAGCTGGTTCCTGGGAAGGTTCTCTGACAGGTTCCAATCAAAGCTGATTTTATTCTCATCTTGCCAGCTTGTTTTAACTTTCCTGCTTATTCTAAGCCTCTTAGCGATCAGGTCGATAAAGCCTTATTTTGGTCTTGCCCCCGGTGAGATTATCGGATTCATGCCCATGGCGTTTTCCAGTTTTCTTGTCCTGGCTCCGATATGTGCGCTTTTGGGGTTTATGTTTTCTTTAGGCTGCAGAGTATATCAAGACAGATTTTATAGAGGGGCGCAGAATATCGGCCTGGCTTATGGCTGGGAGTCAGCTGGAGCGATGTGCGGCGGAGCGCTATCCAGTTTTATTTTCATTCGTTTTCTAAATCCTATTACCATCAGCGTGTTTCTTGGATTATTGAATGTTTTCGCAGCTGCCTGGCTGCTTTTTAAGCTAAAAAGAATTAAAGCGTTTTTTCCCGTAGTTATTCTCATCGCCGGAATTGTTTTATGGATATTTAGAGTTTGGGATGGCCTTGATGAGTATTCGCGCAAAAGGCAATGGCCGGGTTATCAGATCTTGGGGTCAGGAAACTCAATTTATGGCAATATTATGGTAACAAAAAGAGCCGGACTCTATTCATTCTTTGACAATGGCCTGCATCTTTACAGCGTACCGGATGAACAGGCGGCTGAAGAAGCAGTGCATTTTGCGCTTTTAGAGCAGGCAAACCCCCGGGATGTGCTTTTGGTGGGAGGCGGGGCAGGGGGATTGATCAGGGAGATTCTTAAGTATCCGATAAAAAGCATTGATTACCTTGAACTTGATCCTTTAATTATCAAGATGGCCGAAAAACACCTGCCCGCCGGGGAATCCGGGCCATTAAAGGATGCAAAGGTTTCAATCTATAGTCTGGATGGCAGGTTTTTTATCAAGGCCGCGCCTAAGAAATATGATTGTATTATTACCCATCTGGGTGATCCTTATACTGCCCAGATAAACAGGTATTACACAATTGAATTTTTTAAAGAAATAAAAAAGGCCTTAAACGAAAACGGGATTTTTTCCTTTGCCTTAAGTTCATCCGAAAGTTATATCAGCCCAGAATTAGGAGAGTATTTAAGATCTGTTTACCTGGGGTTAAGAAGTGTATTTAAGGATGTGCTGGTTATTCCCGGAGATACAGCATATTTCCTGGCTGGCGATAGCCCAGGGGTGATTACTCGTGATTATCGCGTCTTGATATCCAGGGCAAAGGCATTGGGCTTGCATTTAAAATATGTAAGGGAATATTATTTATTTTCTAAATTATCTCCGCCGCTGCTTGATTATACCGAAAGCATCTTACTGCAGAAGACCCGGGTGAAACTGAATTATGATTTTCATCCGAGTACGTATTATTATAATATGATTTTTTGGGCAACGCGCCTGGGTGAGCCGGGTTT
>JALNZI010000030.1 GCA_023229385.1 Candidatus Omnitrophota bacterium
ACTTTGGGCCCCTTGGAGGATTAATTATGTAAGTGCTAAATCTAAAGCCAAGGGGTGTATTTTTTGCAAGGCCAAGAATGCTGTTTTGCCGGAGCAGGTAATTTTTAAAACCAAGCATGCTATTGTTATGCTGAATATTTACCCTTATAATAACGGGCATCTTTTGGTTGCTCCTTTAAGGCATATCCGTGATATATCTCAATTAACCCAGGAAGAAATCCTGGATTTATTTAAATGTTTAAACAGGGCAAAGTTACTTCTGCAAAAAGCCCTAAAGCCGCAAGGTTATAATATAGGTTTCAACCTCACCCGTTCAGCCGGCGCCGGAATTACAGGGCATTTGCATATGCATATTGTCCCGCGCTGGATAGGCGATACTAACTTTATGCCGGTTATTGCGGGCACTAAGATTATCTCACAATCCTTGGATGAATTAGCCAGGTGTTTAAAAAATGCCGATAAATAAAATCAAAGAATTTGAAGACAAGTTTCTTGCTCCCTATGCTGTTAAGAGTTGTAATTCCCTCGGCCGCAAGCATAAAGAGGAAGAGCATTCCTACCGTTCCTGTTATCAGCGTGACCGTGATCGGATTATCCATTCTGCTGCTTTCAGGAGGTTAGAGTATAAGACCCAGGTTTTTGTCAACCATGAAGGGGATTATTACCGAACCCGGCTGACCCATAGTATTGAAGTTGCTCAAATTGCCCGGACCATTGCCTGGGCATTGCGTTTGAATACGGATTTAACCGAGGCAATTGCCTTGGCTCATGATTTGGGCCATACTCCTTTTGGCCATTCCGGTGAAGAAGTGCTTAATGAGCTGATGGCTAAATGCGGAGGGTTTAATCATAATCTGCAGGGGCTAAGAGTGGTAGATTTCCTGGAGGAACGTTACCCGGAATTCTTGGGCTTGAACTTAAGCTGGGAAGTAAGGGAAGGGATAGTTAAGCATTCTTCAGTTTTTGATATCGCGGTTAAGATCAAAGAATTTTTTCCCGAAAAAATGCCTTCGTTAGAAACTCAGTTAGTGGATGCTGCGGATGAAATAGCTTATGATAATCATGACTTGGATGACGGCCTGACCTCAGGGTTGATCAAGGAAAAGGATCTGGAAGGGCTGGAGATCTGGGAGAAAATAAATCGCAAAATTAACCAGAAATATGCTAAAATTGACCTTACCAAACGCAAATACCTGGTTGTCCGCGGGTTAATTGATTTGCAGGTTACGGATTTGATCCAGCATACCCAGGAAGTAATTAGCCGGCTTAAAATTAAGAATTATGCTGATCTGCGTAAAGTTAACTATAGGCTGGTGGATTTTAGCAAAGAAATCAAGCAGTTAAGAAAACCGCTGCGGCAGTTCCTCATGCAGAAGCTTTACCATCATTACCGGGTTGTGCGCATGAGCATTAAAGCCAAGCGTTTTATCCGGGAGCTTTTTTGCGAGTACGCAGCCCGGCCCAAACAGTTGCCTTCTGAGGTGCAGCTGAGAATTCCTGAGGAAGGAGTAAAGCGCGTAGTCTGTGATTATATTGCTGGCATGACTGACCGCTATTGTTTAGATGAGTATAAGAAATTATTCAACCCCTACGAAAAAGTATAGGTTTTTAGTGTCCGCGGTGCACAGCATTTACCGCTTGCTTAACTCTACCTATGAGCTCAAGGAATTAACCAGCCGTATGGGCAGGTTGTTTTGCCAGTTCTTTAATGCCCAATATTGCCTGATCGTTTTGCTTGATTCGAATAAGAAATATTCCACCATTAAGTGTTTGATTAAAGATAATAAAAAACTGATTGTTGACAGAAAAACAAGGATCAGCGGTAGGATTGAAGAAAATATTGTTAAGACTGCCTCAGCAATCAGGAAGGGCGGCCTGCTTGGCGTACCGCTTATCTGTGAAGACGTACTGGGTTTTATTATTATAAAACGCACTAAAGTGGCCCAGCCCTTTGATAAGTTTGATCAGGAAATGCTGATGAATATGGCAGAGCAGGCGGTAATCGGGATTAAGAACCTGCAGCTTTATGATGAACAGCAAAAAATAGTTTTTGGCAGCATAAAATCGCTGGTAACTTTATTGGATACCCGCGTGCCTCGCGAATATACGCATTCGCCGTATTTCAGTAAATTAGTTTGCGCCTTGGGCGGTGAACTGCATTTGGGAGAAAAGCAGATTGAAAGCTTAAAATATGCCAGCCTTCTGCATGATACCGGCAAGATCGATATCCCGTTTGAGATATTGACTAAGACTACGAAGCTTACTGATGAAGAATATGATATTATCAAGAAGCATCCGGTTAAGGGTGCGCAGATATTGCGGCCTTTGCAGATTTTACGTCCGGTTATCCCGATCATTATGCATCATCATGAGAAATACAACGGTACGGGTTATCCATCGCATCTTAAGGGCGGACAGATTCCTTTATGCGCCCGGATTATGTCTGTGGCGGATGCTTTTGAGGCAATGGTTTACGGACGGCCATACAGACAGAGGATGGATATTGATTCTGCGCTTAAAGAAATAAAGAAAAAAAGCGGAACCCAATTTGATCCAAAGATCGTGGAAGCCTTTTTAAAGGTGATTAAGAAATTCAATAAAAGAATTTACTTGCAACAGGATAAGCCTTAGTTATAATATTGCGCTATGGCAGAAAAACAGGATTATTCACAAAGCGAGCTTTTTACTCAGGAATTGGATAACGGCCAATTTAAGCCGCGCCTCCGCAGCAATCCGTTCTTTACGCGTTTCCGTGGGTATGAGAAGGCCCTGCTTTTGATTATGGGCCTGGTGTTGTTGAGTATTATTTCTTTTTCCCTGGGGGTAGAAAAAGGCAGGCACAGTGTCTTGGTTTCAAATAAAAGTATTGAGCAGGTAAAATACACTATTCAGATAGGGGCTTTTAAGAATAGGAACCTTGCTTTGCGCCAGGCTCAGGTCTTGGCAAAAAAGGGGCTGACTCCGTTAGTTTTTGTAAAAGGAAGTTATATTATTTTGTGCGTAGGCAAATTTTCTAATCAAGAGAGCGCGCAACCTTTGCTGAGTCAATTGCAGAGAACCTACGCTGGTTGCCGCATAAGGAGGTTATAAAATCATGTCAATTCATCCGTCATTAGTTCTATCGGAAAAAGACAAGATGTCCCGTTCAGTATTAAAGCGTACCGAGCGCATTAGGCAGATGCATGAAAAGGGGAGCTGGAAAGAAGGCGATTCAGTTTACGGGTTGCCGAAGATTAAAACCTTAAAGATTAAGATCAAGAAAGAAAAAGCGGTTAAGGCCGATGCTACTACTGAAGCAGGAACGCCGGCTGCCGGAGCGGCGCCAGCGGCAAAAGATGCCAAAGCTGCGTCTGCTAAAGCTGCGCCTAAAGCTCAAGAGAAAAAATGAAATATAATATAAATGCAGCCAAACTTTAAGTATAAAATAATACTGTTTGTTTTTCTGCTGGGTTTTATCTTACCGGGAGCTGTCTTTGCCGCCGGCTTTACCGCATTTACCGGGCAGACTAACGCAGATGAGGTCAATGTCCGCGTTGATGCTACAGTAAGCTCAAAAGTTGCCTGTACCCTTGATAAAGGCAAGCTGGTAGAAGTGGCCTCTGAGGCATATGATTGGTATAAGATACACCTTCCCGGTGAAGCTCCTTCCTACATCAAGAAGGAGCTTGTGGAATGTATTGATCGAGCTCCTGAGAAGTGTTCTAATGCCAAGGTAATCGGCAATAAGGTAAATATCCGTCTTGGTCCGGGTGAGTCGTTCTGGATTCTGGGGCAGGTTGATAAGTCAACCGTAGTCAATATTATCCAGGATGAAGGAGACTGGTATAAAATTGAGCCGGTACACCAAAGTTATGGCTGGGTAAATAAAAAGTTCATCAATAAAGAAATAATTATCCTTGAAAAAGTTTCCCCGGAGGCTGAAGATAAATCCGCGGGCACTCTTGTTGCGGCAATGCCTAAAGAATCCGATCAAATAACCATTGAAGGTACGGTTAGTCCTTACGGGGTGGTCTTATGGCGTAAGGCAACTCATAAATTGGTTACTGCTGATCAGAAAACCTATTTTCTGAAAGGTAATCGAAAAGGGCTGAACAGCCTTAATTACAGTAAGGTTAAAGTTACCGGTAAAATAATTAACCCGCAAAACAGCAAGTATCCGATTATTGAAGCAGCTGTTATTGAGGTCTTGAATTGAGCTTTCCGCAATTAGTAATTTCATTCGCGATATCTTTTTCCCTTTTATTGATTGCTATGACTGTGCATGAATTCGCCCATGGCCTGGCTGCTTATAAGCTGGGGGATTCTACTGCCAGATTTTCCGGCCGGCTTACCTTAAACCCTTTGGCGCATATTGATCCATTTTGGACTATACTCTTGCCGCTTGTACTTTTCTTATCCAGTTCCGGGCATTTTGTTTTTGGAGCCGCCAAACCTGTGCCTATAAATTATCGTGCATTAAAAAACCCTAAAAGGGATATTATCTGGATTGGTCTAAGCGGGCCGCTGGCCAACTTAATCCTTGCTTTTATTATTGCCCAGGTATTGAAATTTATTCCCCTCTCGGGTATTCCTGTTTACCTGCTTCTAAACTTACTTTTAATCAATGTTATCCTGGCTTTATTCAACCTGATTCCGATACCTCCGTTAGACGGCTCCCGGGTGTTGATGGGTCTGTTGCCTGAGCGCCTGTCGCAGCAGTATATTAGTTTTGAGCGTTACGGTTTTATTATCCTTTTTGCGTTTATCTTTCTGGGGGTATTGGATCGATTTCTCTGGCCGATGGTAGCCTTGGTGATCAGACTTCTGGGGGTAAGTGTTTAAAATGCGTAAAATAAAAGTAAATTTAGGCAGGCGTTCTTACGATATAGCTATCGGCAAGTCGATCCTTGATAAATTAGCCGGGTATTTGCGTAAGTTGGATATCGGACAAGACGCCTACATTATTACCAACGCGCTGCTCAAGAACAAATATGGTGTGGGCCTGTCGAAAGTTTTAGAGGGTGCGGGTTTTAGCTGCCGTTTTAAGATCGTCCCTGATAGCGAAAAAAGTAAGTCATTAGAAAGTGCCGGGCAGGTAATTAAAGATCTGGCTAAGTTTGACCAGAGGAGAAAAGTTTTTATTATTGCTTTTGGCGGCGGGGTAGTGGGGGATCTGGCGGGGTTTGTCGCTTCAGTGTATAAGCGGGGAGTTTCCTATGTGCAGATTCCTACGACCTTGCTGGCCCAGGTGGATTCGGCTATCGGCGGGAAAACCGCGGTAGACCTGGATTTAGGCAAGAATTTAGTCGGGGCTTTTTATCAACCCAGGCTTGTATTTAGCGAGATTGACTTCCTGAAGTCTTTGGATAGGCGACAGGTTGCCTCAGGCATGGCAGAAGTAATCAAGTATGCTATTATTAAGGATAGTGATTTATTCCGCTATTTGGAAAATAAACACAGGGATATTTCTTCACTCAAGCCAGTAGCATTAGAAAAGATTATTGGTGTTTGCAGTGGAATTAAGGCGGCAATAGCCAGCCGGGATGAAAAAGAGGTATTGGGTTTAAGGACGATTTTAAATTTTGGGCATACATTCGGCCATGCGATTGAATCCGCCTGTGGTTATCAAGGCTATAATCACGGCGAGGCAGTGGGGTTGGGTATGGTAGCAGCTTCAGATTTGAGTTGTAGATTGGGTTTTATCGATAAGCAGCTGGCCTTGCGCATTGAGAGCTTAATTAAACTCTACGGTCTGCCTGTAAAATTAAAACGTATATCTACAAAAAAGATTATTAATGCTTATTACCATGATAAGAAATTTGTTGGTAAACAAAACCGGTTGGTTCTGGTTCGCGGGATTGCTCAGCCTGTAGTTGTGCGCGGTATTGCGCTGGATTTGATAAAAGAGGCGATTGAAAAAATCGCCTAATGTTTATCTGTTGGTGAAGAGGGAGACAATTTTCCCTTCGTTGTTTAACTCTACGGTATTTGCGGTTATTTTTTCCACGTTTACCCCTTCAATCGAGTCCTTTTCCTTTACAATCTGATTATTTACTATAGCGTAACCTTTATTATCGGAGAAAAATATTCCGTTTAGAATGAATTTCTTTTCCGGTTTATTTTGTTCTTCAGGCATAACCGCAGGTAACGCCTGGTTGATTTGCGGTTGCTTTTCCGGTATGAGAGTTGTCTTGGAGGGTTCGGTTATGACAGGTTTCTCGACTTTGCGCTTAATAAGGCTAAATATGAGGCTGCTCAGGAATAATCCGACAAGAAAAATTAATAAATAAAAGAGGTAAGGTTTTAGCCCTGGTTTTTTATTCCGGAGGACTGTTTCTTGGGCTGAGTTCTTTTGGATAGATTCTCCGGTTTTTTTTAAGGCCTCATTAATTATGCTCATAGCTCTCCAGTTCATCCAGGCATCTTTTTATAATACCAAGGTCTATATGGTTAGTTTCGGCAACAAAACCCGCCAGGAGGGCGCGGTCGCAGGCCATATTAATCAGCCTGGGGGTGCCTGCGGAAAAACGGCTTATAGCATTAATTGCTTCATCACTGAATTCAATTTTTCCTTTAGAACCGGCTATCTTAAGGCGGTGGCTTATGTAGGTTTTTATTTCATCGTCATCAAGCGGGCCGATATGATATTTGACCATTATCCTTTGGCGCAGTTGTCTTAAGTCGTATAAATTGATCCGGTTGTTTAATTCCGGCTGGCCGACTAAGATTACCTGCAAGAGTTTATCTTTTTCGGTTTCTAAATTTGAAAGCAGGCGGATTTGCTCAAGCAAGTTTGGATTTAGGTTCTGCGCTTCATCAACAATAAGCACCAGGTTGTTTCCTGCTCTTGATTCGCGCAGCAGGAAATTATTTAATTCCCAGACCATATCCAGTTTAGTGTTGGTTTTGGAGGAAATACCGAAGTCTTTAAGAATCGATTCCAAAAGCTGACTTTCTGAGAAATCGGGATTTAAAATAAAAGCCGTTTTAATATTTTTGCCTATATGGTTTAAGAAGAAACGGCAGATGGTTGTCTTGCCGGTGCCAATTTCGCCGGTCAGGAGGATTATCCCTTTTCTTTGGGAGACTCCGTAAATCAGGTGGGACATCGCTTCTTTATGCCCTTTACTGGAAAAGAAGAAGGCAGGGTCGCTGGTAACGTTAAAAGGCCTTTCTTTTAATCCGTAGAATTGGCAGTACATTGTTTCACCTCTGGGCTATTATATCAGGAAAGCAAAGTTTGTAAAGTATTGACATCTTTACGAATATGTGATATATTTTCAGCTTGAGAGGTAAGAAAATAGCCACGCTGCCTCGAAAATAAAAGGCACTAATGGCAATTTTAGCAAAAGCAAAAGAAAATCGAATTTTCCCCCGGGTAGGTTTTTATTCGCAAATACGTTATCAGGTCAGAGGCAAGCAGGATTTTGATAATGTTCTTGGCAATGATATCAGCTGCGGCGGTCTGAAGTTTACCAGCGAAAAATTCATTCCGGTTTCTACCCTGCTAATGCTGGAAATTAATGTTTTAAACCGTGTGCTCAGGCCTTTTGGCAAGGTAGCCTGGTCGATGCCTCTGGCGCATTCCGATCGTAACCAAACGGGCGTGGAATTTGTTGATTTTGATAAACTGGAAAAGAATTATCTAAAGGATTTTGTGAACCTGCAACTGGAGTAATCCTTAACCAAAATGAAAGGAAAATTATAATGGCACCTGAAGCAGTTAAAGAAGCTCAAGCGGAAGCAAAGCCAAAGGCGGAAAAACAAACCAACTGCCTGGCTTGTAATAAATTGATCAAAAAGCTGAAGAAATATTATCGTGACGGTAAATTCTATTGCAGCAAGAAATGCTGGCGGGCCTTTATCATTAAATCTAAAGCCTCAGCCGCAGAAGAGAAAAAATAATGAAGACTGTCGGGGAACGTCGGGTCCATCCGCGTTTAGAGCATAAACTGCCGTTTAATGTTGCGGTAAACGGATATGATTTCTCCACTACTACCCATAATATAAGTTGTGTGGGCGCCTATTGTCACCTGAATAAATATATACCGCCCTTTACCAAGATTTCCGTAAAACTAAGTCTTCCTACCAAGGGCAGTCCTCAGAAAAATACCATTGTTGAGTGCAAGGGAGTGGTGGTCAGGAGCGAAGATGAAAACAGGGGCGGGTTTAATATCGCCATTTTCTTTAATCAAATGCGCGGCGAGCAGCGGAAGAAGATATCTGCGTATATAAGCCAGTTCTTGCCTTAATTGCTATTGGGAAAAGTAAGAAGATATAATCTGCGGGTCAAACTTATCATAGGCTTCATCTATAAGGATGAGGCTTTTTTTATTAAATCCAGGGATAGCCTAAAAAGAAAATTCGGCAGGGTCGATTTTGAATCGCCAGCTCTGGATTTTAATTACACTGCTTATTATGAAAAGGAGATGGGCGCAGGCTTAAAGAGGAGATTTATTAGTTTCAGCAAGCTTGTCCCCATACAGGATCTATACCGGATTAAACTTTATACCAACAGGCTGGAGTCAAGATTTCTGGATTTCGGGATGCGCCGGGTGAATATTGACCCGGGGTATCTGGATTTAGCAAAACTGGTACTTGCCTCGACTAAAGATTACAGTCACAGAATATATTTACGTAAAGGTATTTTTGCCGAGATAACCTTAAGTTACCGGAATAATTCATTTACCTCCAATGATTGGACTTATCCGGATTACTGCAGCAAGGAATACATCGACATTTTTAATAAAATCAGGCAACTTTATATTTCATAATGCTGGATTATCCTTCATACCTTAAATCAAGTAAAAGCGGTAAATTAAAGGTGGTTGTTGAGCAGCTCTATGGCAGGCTTAAGTCATGCGATGTCTGTCCCCGTCGTTGTAAAATTAACCGACTTGAGGGTACAATTGGATTTTGTAAGACTGCCAGATTGCCTAAAGTTTACAGTTTTATGTGCCATCATGGAGAAGAGCCGCCTGTTTCGGGCAAAAAGGGGAGCGGGACGATATTCTTCAGCTACTGTAATATGGGTTGTGTTTATTGCCAGAATTATGAATTTAGTCAATTGGGCAAAGGCAGGGAGTATGAGTTTGCGGAGCTGGCGCAGGTAATGCTTAATTTACAGGAATCGGGATGCCATAATATTAACCTGGTGACCCCGACGCATGTTTTACCGCAGATACTTAAGGCCTTGGAAATAGCTATCGAGGGAGGGTTAAATATACCGTTAGTTTATAATACCAGCGGATATGAATCAGCCAAGACCCTGAAATTGCTTGAGGGGATAGTTGATATATATCTTGCGGATATGCGTTATGCTGATAGTGCAATTTCGCAGAAATTTTCGCATGTCCCGGATTATCCGGAACGTAACCGGGAGGCGATAAAAGAAATGCAGCGTCAGGTGGGGATAGCGGAATTTGATAAAGAAGGATTGATCAGGAGGGGCCTGATCATAAGGCATCTGGTATTACCAAACCAGGTTTCCGGTACGGATAAAATTATGCAGTTTATTGCCAGGGATATTTCTGAAGATACCTATATTAGTTTAATGAGCCAGTACCTGCCTTATTATCAGGCTTCCGGTTTTCCTGAAATCAGCCGCAGGCTTAAGAATGGTGAATATGAAGAGGCAAAAAAGATATTGGAAAAATATAACCTGCTCAATGGATGGATCCAGGAGTCCTACGGCTCAGAACGTTTTGCCGGAGTAAATATCAAGCCCGTTTAAATATGGACAGAGACCCGTTTTTTAAAAAAGCGATTAACTTTATTTTTGCCAAGCTGTTTAAGATTAATGATTCTGCGCAGAAGATTGCCTTGGGGGTTGGTTTAGGCGTATTTTCCGGGTTTATTCCCGGGACCGGGCCGGTTGCCGCATTATTCCTGGCATTTGTTTTTCGCGCCAACCGAGCTGCCGCTTTGTTAGGGGGTATTCTTACGAATACCTGGCTGAGTATTGTAACTTTTGCCTTGGCGGTGAGAGTCGGCTCCGCAGCGCTTAACCGGCATTGGCAGGAGGTTTATCAGAAGGCTCAGGGCCTGATCCATGATTTCCATTGGGGCAATTTCTTAAAGTTTTCTTTTTTGGATATTATTTTGCCGGTTATTCTCGGGTATCTGATTATTGGTTTATTCCTGGGGCTGGTTAGTTATCTGATAGTTCTTATAATAACTAATAAGGCGTTTCATAAAAGATGAGAGATGCTTATTTCATTTGACATTGCCACCCATGATATTATAATGAATAAACGTATTTGATAGGAGATAAATATAGCTATGTATCTTAAGTTGGTCAAGTTTTCTCTTGCTACCTTTATTGCATTTTCGATTATCTTTCCTGTTTTTGCCGAAGAAATAAAAACTCCCAGCCCCCAAAAAATAAAAAATAATCCGCAAGCTATTCCTGTATTTTTTTCCGATGAGAACGCAATGTTAGCAGAAATGGATTTTTATATCGGTAATAATCAGGAAGCAGAAACAATCTTCCAGGGGTTAAAAGTAAAGAAGGATCATGATGTCGCGCTCTGGAGCAATCAATTGGGCTCTTTGTATTTGGCCGAAGGTAAGACCAGGCAAGCGCAAGAGGTTTTTATGGACGCATATCTGGTGATGAATAATATCACTGCGTTTAAAGATTTGGAATTGAAGTCTGTTGGATTAATGGGCGCAGAAGCGACTAAGGCGTATAAAGGGGATCCCTACGAAAAAGTATTTAATTCTTTCTACCTGGGGATGCTTTTATATTCCGATAATGATTTTGAAAATTCCTTAGCTGCTTTTAAAAACGGGATTTTGTGTGATTCTGATGTTGTGGGTAATCTTTATAAGAGTGATGTAGCTTTGCTTTATTTAATGGCTTCCCGACTTGAACTTCTTCAAAATGATAAATCTATGTCAGACGATTATTTTAAGCAGGGAGTAGAAGCTTTTTATCTTTCCTATCCGGATAACCGTCTGCTCGTTTCGCAGGAACAGGCTTTACTAGACGATTTAGCCAAAAAACAAAAAACCCTTAACGAAAAAGAATCTCCATATAAGGATGAAGCTGTTGGGCAAGGTTCTGTTTTGCAGCCGCAAGAAAAGAATATTGGAGTAAAGAAAGTAAAGAAGATAACTGCTCAAGAGGAGAAGAATATTAATGCTTTAAAGGCGGATATTTCTAAGCTGGAAGCCGATATTCAGGTATTAGCAGATAAGATTCAGGAAAATAACCATAGGATTGCAATAACTAGTTTAAAAGATTTAGTTGATCTAAATAATAATACATTATTATGTATCGAGACCGGCAGGGCCCCATTTAAATACCAGATAGGAAACTACGGAGAAAAAGCAGTTTTTACCATAAAACCCTCCCGGGCTACAGTCTTTAATGTTACTGTCGATAATTTTTTTAATATTAAGACAGAAAGTATCCTGAAGAATAATGACGTTTATTACCAGGCTTCTACCCGGGGAGGCAGAGTTATGGATAGCATATTAAAAGGTAAGGCGGATTTTAAGAAGACGACCGCGGATGTTTCGGATATTTTTTCTAATGTATCACAAGTATATAATCCTTATGGTGTGTTATCATTATTTAGTTTAGCGGCATCGGCAGTCAGCAACGCAACTAACCCTTATGCTGATGCGCGGCATTGGAGTCTGCTTCCTGCTGAAATTCAAGTGGTTCCTCTGCATTTAAATCCCGGGAGGCATCAATTACAGATTGAAGCTTGTGATTCTATGGGGAAAGTTATTGAGAGTTCTAAAGTTGATGTGGAGATTAAAGATGGCCTCAACAATGTTATTTTTAAACGTTTTCTTGAGAAAGCTGTAAAATGAAAAGAATATTTCTTATCTTGATCTCAGTTTTTTTGCTTTCCGGTTGTGCCGTTGGAGCGAATCCTTATACTTTGAACAAAAATCAAACTACCCTTGATTTAAGCAATAACCGAGGAGTGGCTTTGTTTACTTTAAAAATCAAGAATCCGGGAGCAAGCCGGATTCTATTGTCATCTTTTACGGTACGTGAAGCTAATCAATATAAAGCTTATAATACCTTAGGTTATTTTTCTATACCACTTATGGGAGAAAATTATTCTGCATCGGATGATTTGTATTTTTGTACTGCGGTTATGAACAGGGGAATATACCGACTGGATTCATTCAATGGTTTGACTAATTCATTTTTTGCTGTTCCGTATACGCTAAAAGCGGACAAGATCTTTGACGTATATCCGAACACGATAAATTATATGGGGCGTATCGAGTTTGGCGATTTAGATACCAAGATAGGCCTTATGCCGTTAAAGGGCATAGAAGATGCCTATGCCCAGGATGTAGAAAAATTTAAGGCAATTTTCCCTGTTTTAAAAGACAGAGAAATCGGCAAAGATTCATTCTATTAGAAAGGAGTGGTAATGAAACTTTCAATGGTTATTTTTGGGGCATTGTGCCTGTTTTTAATAACAGGATGCTCAACGATTAATACTTCTTATACTAAGACTATCCAGCCGGATCAGGATGATGAGTTAGGTGGTACAGGTATAGAATCTACAGATATCCGTACGGTTTCCAGGAAAATGGCTGTTTCGATATTGGAGGTTCCGCAAATATCCAGGGTTCAAGGTGCGCCTCCTAAAATTGCCCTTTTACCGGTAAAGAACTCGACGCGTTTTATAATCAATAAAGATATATTTACTAAAAAAATACGTATCCAGCTTAATCAAAATGCCCAGGGTAAGGTTATTTTTCTTGCCCGCGACCGGATGGATGATATTTTAAAAGAAAGACAATCCAAGCGCGAAGGTTTGGTAGGCGCAAGTAAGCAAGAGGATCTAAAGGGGGTTGATTTTTATC
>JALNZI010000169.1 GCA_023229385.1 Candidatus Omnitrophota bacterium
TTCTGCGAAATACCATAGGTTATAGAAGGAGTCTGCCATCCGTATATCCGTAAAACAGGAATGCCCTCTTCAAGATAACGGCAGAATATCCTTTTATCTAACGCCATATTGTATTCGGCGCCAGACGCTTGAGAACGGATAAGCCTGAATGTCTTCATGATTTTCTTATTTGGGCTGCCAGCGCAGATTCGGTTCTCGGGCGGCTTTTGTTTCATCAAGCCGTTTAATCGGCATAGAAAGCGGAGCCTGATGCAAAACCTCAGGGTTAGCCTTAGCAAGCACAGCCGCCTCAATCATCACCTCAATAAAGGCATCAAGTGTTTCCTTGCTCTCAGTCTCTGTCGGCTCAATCATCATCGCTTCTTTTACAATCATCGGAAAATAAATTGTCGGCGGGTGAAATCCTTTATCAATCAAGTATTTGGCGATATCTAAAGCGTGCACTCCCTGCTCCAACTGTTTTTCCGCCGATAACACACATTCATGCATACAGCTCTTGCCGTAAGCGGGGACATAATAATCCTTCAGGCGCCCCAGGCAATAATTTGCGCTTAATACCGCGTTTTCGCTGGCTTCAATAAGGCCACTTCTCCCCAGGCTCAATATATACGCGTATGCCTTTAAGATTACTCCAAAGTTGCCATAAAATGAGGCGATATAACCAATAGATTTATGCTTATGATAATCTAAAGCAAATGTCCCATCGGCCCGACGGATAACTCTGGATATGGGAAGAAAATCCACCAGCTTCTCACATACTCCCACCGGCCCTGCTCCCGGCCCGCCTCCGCCATGCGGAGTAGCAAAAGTCTTGTGCAGATTAAGGTGTATTACATCAAAACCAATATCTCCCGGCCGGCATTTTCCCAATATCGCATTAAGATTCGCTCCGTCATAATACATCAGCGCCCCTACCCCATGCGCTAAATCCGCGATCTCTTTTATTTTAGGATTAAAAAGCCCAAGCGTATCCGGGCAGGTAAGCATCACCGCGGCAGTTTCCTGGTTTAAAGCCTTTTTGTATGCCTGCATATCCAGAAAGCCATCTTTATCCGTAGGGATAACTACCACTTTATATCCGGCAATCGCGGCACTGGCCGGGTTAGTCCCATGCGCAGAATCCGGAATGATCACATGTTTCCTGCACTCTCCATTATTTTTATGGTATGCGGAAATCAACATCACCCCGGTTAATTCACCGTGCGCCCCGGCAAGCGGCTGAGTAGTAAAAGCAGACATCCCGGTAATCTCACTGAGCAATCTTTCAGTATTATATAATACCTCTAAAGACCCCTGGGCAAGCATCCCTCCTCCTGAAAGCTGAGGCAGTAAAGGATGCACATCGCTGAAACCTTCCATAGCGGCAACTTTTTCCGTAAATTTAGGATTATACTTCATAGTGCAGGAACCCAGTGGATAAAAATTTGTATCCACTGAAAAGTTCAGGCGGCTTAAATTAGTGAAATGGCGCACTACATCTAATTCAGAAACTTCCGGCAGAGAAGCTGGATGCTTACGGCAATACTTGGCAGGCATGTCTGAAACTATCGGCACATCTATTTCAGGTAATTTTATCCCATTTCGCCCGGGGCGGCTTTTTTCAAAAATTAACTGCATAGCGCTGCCTCCAGGCTGTTGGCAAATTGTACAATCTCTTCTTTGGTGCGTTTTTCCGTAACCGCGACCAGAAGATAATTATCTAAACCTTTGTAAAATCTGCCCAGCGGAAAACCACAGGCAAACCCTTTATTAATCATCTGGCAGACTACTTCATCGGCATTCTTAGGCAGACAAACAGTAAACTCATTGAATGTCGGCGCACTGCGTTTAACTTTTACCCCATTCACCTTATCTAATGCCGCCTTGGTAAATTCTGCTTTCTGGTAATTCAATTTGGCTAATTCCTGGAAACCCGTTTTACCTAAAAGTGAAGCATAAATCAAAGCCCGCAAAGCACAAAGCGCCTCATTAGAACAAATATTGGAAGTTGCCCGCTCCCTGCGAATATGCTGCTCGCGCGCCTGAAGAGTCAAAACAAAACCCCTTTTATTATCCTTATCCACTGTTGCACCTACAATCCTGCCAGGCAGCTGGCGCATATGTTCTTTTTTTACCGCGATAAAACCCAGATATGGCCCGCCAAAAGATAGAGGTATTCCTAAACTCTGGCCCTCTCCGGTTGCAATATCTATACCCATCTCTCCCGGGCTCTTAAGCATCCCTAAAGAAACCGGATATACCGAAGCAATTGCCAGCGCCCCGTATTTATGCACCTGCTGGACAATATCGGAAAAATCATCCACCGCTCCAAAAAAATTAGGATTCTGCACAATCACTGCTGCAGTCTGATCATCCAAATGTTTATAAATATCCTCCCGGCAGCTCTGGCCATGCACTACCGGTGTTTCTATAAATTCAATAGAAAGATTAGAAGTATAGGAATAAAGCATGGTGCGGTAAATTAAGCTTACCCCACTATCCACAATTATCTTTTTTCTCCCGGTGAGCCTGACTGCCATCATCGTCGCTTCATAGAGCGCGGTACCGCCGTCATAAAGAGAAGCATTGGAAACATCTAAACCGGTTAATTCACAGATTACTGTTTGATATTCATAAATTGCCTGCAACCAGCCTTGCGAACACTCAGGCTGATAAGGCGTATATGCGGTATAAAACTCCGAGCGTCCGGCTAAAGCATCAACTGCTGCCGGAATATAATGATCATAAAAACCTCCACCCACAAAATCTGTAAGGTTAGTTGCATTCTTTCGGCTAAGTAGCTTTAAATACTCGATCACCTCAAATTCAGATTTACCTTCCGGGATATTAAATGACTTTGGCCTCAGCTCTTTAGGAATATGTTTAAAAAGATCATCAACACTTGCTACGCCGATAGCCTTAAGCATCTCTTTTTTTTCTAGTTCTGTATGCGGGATATAGTTCATTTAGATAGACCTTGTACGTATTCTTTATACTGGACAGAATTCATAAGCTTGTTTTTTTCTTCTAAGTCAGCGATCTTGATCACCGCAAACCACCCTGCATCATAAGCGGATTTATTTACCAACTCCGGATGATTAGTTCATTCCGTATTCGCC
>JALNZI010000170.1 GCA_023229385.1 Candidatus Omnitrophota bacterium
CACAGCATCATTGTAAAGCCGGGCACCTCCCTCTGCGCCACCATAATTCTGCAATCCTTTGACAATATTAGTTCCTTGCTTACCAACGTATAAAGCAGTAAGCCCGCCTATTGCAAAATTAGTCGCAGCATCAACACCAAGTTTAATCCAATTAAATACATTATTTGTATCCCGATAATCTCCCCTTAAGAGACCCACCCCTGTTCCGGCTGCATTGGCAACTAAACCACCATAACTGAATTTTGCCGCGCCCCAGCCAATTTTGCCTAAAGTAGTAGTTCCGCTCTTAGCCAATATGCCGCTAGGTAAAGCCTTACCCATAGGCGTATATCCTAAGCCTAAACCTAATCCGATAATTCCACCCGTAACATAATTCCAAGGATTAGAATAGCTGTCGGAGAAACCTTGTAAACTTACATTACCCTCAATAATTGTTTTTGCTGCGGGGAAGACTAACGCCCCGCCTACTGTAGGAACAGCTAAACGGCCTGCAACCGAAAGAACTTTTAAAAGTTTAGGGCTTGCGGCTACAAACTGACCTGCCTTTGAGTTTATTAATGTTTGGCCTAATTTTGAACCTGTTATCTTTGCGCCTAATTGCGAACCTATCTTTGAATTTGCCGCCCATGCTGCACCACCAAACGCGGCTCCAGAAACTCCTCCAACAAGCAAGCCCTGGGTATAATTCTTCCATACCGCATCACAAGTCAATTCTTTACCGCTATTATAACCACCAATGCCGTCCATAGCTAAACCAGTTAAAAGATAAATTTCACCGCCAAGAGCAGCCTGAGATGCCACAGTGCCTGCAAAACCAGCTAGGCGAGGAGCCTTGGCCGCAACAGTTCCAATCATCCGCGTAAATCTACCCGCGCTACTGGCCCAACTTCCACCCATAGCTACAGCTTTCCCAGTTGCAGCTACGCTGCCTAATTTTGATATTGAAGGCGCTGCTCCCGATAATACGCCTCCGCCTATTACAATTGCGTGTATCCCGACATTTCCCCAGTTAATCGAATTATCGGAATTAGTGAATCCCACGAACTTACCTGACGAGGCCAGGCTTGATGCCTGTAAAACAGACTCATTGACAAGTACGTTTACAGCTATTCTTGCTCCAACATTTTTAATCAGTCCACTGCCTAAACCGCCTAAGCCAAGAGTTGCTGTCCCAATTAAAAAACCAATCATAAATTGCTTGTTAGATTGGCTGGTCATATTTATAACTGAACTATTTATAGCGGAAGAATAGCTGTTGGCAAACGTGCTGCGCTCAGATCGTGAATTGACAGGTCTCCAGGTAGTATCCCTTGCGCCCAGGACCTGTTTGCTTTCTTCAGGCCTTAAAATTACTGCCCCTTCAGGCAAGATATCGGTTAAAGCATAACCGGTGAATTTAGCCAGGAAGGTTTCTTTGGGGAAAAACTCTTCTTTATGCTCATCAGTATAATAAACTCTATCCCCGGTTACGCGAGTAATCAAAACATAGTGATCATAATTTAAATGGGCAATAAAAGGAGCCAATTTATTAAGCTCCATATTAGCTTTAACTTTTACAGGATATAAATCTTTTCCAAAAAATTTAGCTGCTTGAGAAAGTGCATAAAGAGAATTTTTGATAACCTTAGGCATGCCTTCCGGCTTAACCACATCATTGAGAATATCTACAGTCAAAGCCATAATCGCGATGTCACTCTCAGATGCCTTAATGCCTGAATAATTAAGATAATCATACAAAGCCTTTGACCCACAAGGCTTGCCTTTTAACCACTCAGTGATTTCTTCAATCTTCTGATTGGACATTTTCAACGGCTTATCTAATTTTATGGTCAGATTGGACGAAACTTTGATTGAATTTACCGGTTTATTGGCAATATCTTTGAGAATATTACGGATGGTCAAAGCAGTATCGACATTACTTAGAGTTTTCAAATACCCCGTAGAAGTGGCTCCAACAGCTGGCTTGTTCCAGATTACCCGCCAGTCATATTCAACAGCCTGGGCTACTTGTTCCGGTAAAAAGATGGCAACAATAATAAAAGCAACCACGCGGATCCAAGACTTGAAACTTGACTTGAATCCTTCTTTTGGCTGCTTAATCCCGACTTCTGTCTGTTGCTCTTTTTTATTCATTTTTTACTTAATAGTATTAAATAAAAAATAAATGCTTCCCCTTACCCCATTGCTTTTCTTTATTCTGGTGACTACATTCATCAGCTCACCGCATTTGTTAATAAAACGTTTTTAAAATCTCTTATTAAGTTGTAAAACAAATTGAGTTGTCAATTCCAACTCTCGTCGGTTTGGCAACCCGGCTGTCCTTGAAACTTCTTTTTGACTTAAGGACCCGTGGCTTTGTTTCCTTAGATTACTCTAAGTTTACCTTTTCACCTATTCAACTTACACTAAAATATAACACTTTAGATAGACGCTGTCAAGTGAAAATTGGGCTATTTTTGGTAGCGCTTTCTTTTTGAAACCTTTGTTAAAATCAGCTAATCTTTTTATCCGGATTTTGGGGGCTTGGATGCTAAAAGTTGCTGTAAACATAATTTTAGGGGACGTAAAAAGCTGGCCTTTTGCCGAAAAGAACACCTGAAAACAAACTTAATCAATAACCATCAATATTAAAAATGGGTGAAGAACATTCTTGTTCAAAATACAAATGATTGCTTATGTTATATGTCCATTCACATCCTATTTCTATTTTCAGACTCTGAATGGACATATAGATTGCTAGAGTGGACAATCATAAGGCGAGATGATATAAGATTGGACAATATTAATCATAGATTTAGATTCAACTAGCCTTAAATTTAATTGTTGAATTACTTTATTCAACTCCGTCACCCTCCCCTAAAACTGGATAGTTTACAAGCTGAGTTCTTAGCATATAACCATAACAAAGTGGATTCAAATGGCCAAGCAAAAGTTTACAGGAGAACAAATTATCACAGCACAGGGAAAAGGCGCGGACAAGTCTCAGATGTAGATATTTACAGAACGCTAAAGGCGTTAAACTCAGGAAATTTCCTAAACCAAGGTAAAACGCATGAAGAAATTAATCGAGGGACACAAAAACTAGAGATACC
>JALNZI010000171.1 GCA_023229385.1 Candidatus Omnitrophota bacterium
CCATTGGAAGAAGAGATGAGCATGGAAGTTAAGGGCAGGGACCTGGTTGCCGGGCTTCCCAAAATCGTCACTATTACCAGTGAGGAGATTCGGGAATCCTTGCAGGAACCTTTGCGGGCTATAGTTGAGATTACCAAGATATCCCTGGAGAGGACTCCTCCGGAATTGGCCGCAGACCTTATTGAGCGCGGCATTGTTATGGCCGGCGGCGGTTCATTATTGAGGGGATTGGATAAATTAATTTCTGAAGAGACCGGCCTTCCTGTACATATAACCGATGATCCGGTTACTGCCGTGGCTAACGGAACTGGCCGGGTCTTGAGTGAGATTGCCTATCTTAAAAAAGTAACTGTTTCGGTTAAAACCGAATCGCGTAATTAAATTCCTCCACGGGGAGGACACCCGCGCAATTGGCCGCGAGGCCACACCAACGCAATTCCTATTAGCGTTGGGTGACATGGGTGGATTAGGGCCAACCGCTGTTATTAACTAAATGTGTTTAAATTATCCCGTAAAACCATAACCAGTATTTTTCTTATTGCCTTCCTGGCATTACTGGTTTCTTTTTTCTCTCCTTTTTTCAAGAATTCAGCCCAAAAAACTTTTAAACCTCATCTTACTTTGATTGATTTAATTAAGCGTGAGTGCGGGGGAATGATTTTTTATCACCGCAATATGGTTGATTCCGGCAGGTTAAAGTATGAAACGGAGAATTTACGCCGGAGATTATTTGATTTGCGGGAAGTGGAACAGGAAAATATCCGTCTTAAGAACCTGCTGAATTTTAAGCAGAAATCTCCCTACCGTTTGGTAAGTGCCAGAGTAATTGCCCGTTCTCCGGATAGTTGGTCAAGCAGTGTAACTATTGATAAGGGCAGGTATAACGGCATCCGGAGGGGAATGGCGGTAATTAACCCCAATGGCCTGCTGGGCAGGGTAATTGAAAGCTCCGAGGCTACCAGTAAGGTGTTGTTGATCAATGATCCCAGTCAGGGTGTTTCTAGTATTGTGCAGCGCAGCCGCCAGGAGGGTTTAGTCAGCGGTTCCCTGGGGGGCAATTTAATTATGCGCTATCTTCCGATTGATGCGCAGATTACCGAAGGGGATATAATCATTACCTCAGAATTAAGCCAGGTTTATCCTAAAGGGCTGTTGGTGGGCAAGGTAATCAGCATCGGAAAGGAATTTTCCGGCCTCAGCCGTTACGCGGTGGTCAGGCCGGCGGTTGATCTGTCCAGTATTGAAGAGGTGCTGGTGATTATCCCATGAAAAAGTTTCTCATCTTCTTTTCTTTGATTATTTTGGCTACCTTGCAATTAAGCTGGCCGCAGGTCCTATCTGTTTTTAATATTAAACCTGATCTCCTCCTGGCTTTTGCCGTTTCTGCGGTTTTTTATTTTAATTTCAGGATCGCTTTGGCAACGGCTATCTTCGCCGGTTTGTTTAAAGATGCTTTCCTGCCGCTTGGCTCGGCGATAAATACGCTCACCTTTAGCATCTGGAGTTATCTTTCTTTTCGCCTGTCTTCTCAAATTTCTACCGAAAATAATTTTATCCGTCTGGCGATAATCCTGATCGTAGCAATGTTGAACAATCTCGTACTTGGTATATCCAGCCTGAATTCCGGAAATTTTATTCCGGCGGGCATCTTTTTACGCAACCTGATTATTTCTTCGCTGTATACGGCGGCAGTAGCTCCTTTGATCTTTAAGCTTAATAAAAAAATATCCGCTTAATATCCCTATGGAAAGAAAGAGTATTTTAAAAATCCTGATTATTTTAATGTTCGTTTGTTTGTTTATCGGCTTGGTGAACCTTGATTTATTGCAAGGTGGGAAATTCCGCAGGCTCAGCGACAGCAATTGTATCCGCCTGATATCACAGTCAGGGGCCAGGGGAAATATCCTTGACCGCAATGGAGGGGTTATCGTCGACAGCAAGATCTCTTACGATGTTATGATCTTGCCTCAGGAGTTGGATCAGCTTGACCGGATCCTCGCCGGGATCAGCCGGATATTAGAGGTTGAGGTTAAAGACCTGAAATCAGTTTTCCGGAAAAATTATTTTTCTTCCAGCCTGCCGGTTACCGTTGCTAGTAATATCGATCTTAAAAAAGCGATTCAGTTAGGCGAATATAAATTGGAGGAGCCGAGTATTATTGTTCAGCCTAATCCTCTGCGGCATTATCCCTATGGGACATTGGCTGCCCACGTTATCGGTTATCTAAATGAAATTGACCGTTGGCGCCTGACCAAGCTTGAAGATTACGGCTATAAGACTAAAGATATCGTAGGTTTTGGCGGGGTGGAAGAAAAGTATGATTACTATTTACGCCAGGAGGAGGGAGGTTTATCCGTTGAGGTAAATCACCGCGGTAAGTTTATGCGTGTTTTAGGTTTTGAGTCTCCGCAGAACGGCCGGGATATTCAACTGACCCTGGATCTTAAGATCCAGAAGATCGCGGAAGAGAATCTTTCCGGAAGAAAAGGGAGTATCGTTGTGCAGGATCCTCAAAGCGGAGAGGTCCTGGCTATGGCTAATTATCCGAATTTTAACCCTGCGGTTTTTGTAAATAAGCGCACCCGGCTTATTGCCGGGTTATTCAATAATCCCGAGTCCCCGTTAATTAACCGGGCAATTTCTTCAAGTTATCCTCCGGCTTCTATTTTTAAAATAGTTGTCGCCGCCGCCGCCCTGGAGCTGAAAAAGATAAATCTTTCTACTAATTTTCTTTGCCGCGGCTCGACCATGGTCGGGTCGAGGAAGTTTTCCTGCTGGGATGTGCATGGCCTGCAGGATATTATTGCCGCCCTGGCGCATTCCTGCGACATATTCTTTTACAAGACCGGGTTGCTTTTGGGCGCGCAGAATATCCATGATTATGCCTTGAAATTGGGATTAGGCAGGAGCATTGGTTTTGAGCTGCCTTATGAGACAAGCGGTTTTATTCCCTCTCCCTTATGGAGAAAAATCAACAAATTCCAGAATTGGTTTGACGGGGATACTGCTAATTTAAGTATCGGCCAGGGTGATTGCCTGGTTACTCCTTTGCAGGCGGCTAATCTGGTCTCTGTATTTGCTAATG
>JALNZI010000172.1 GCA_023229385.1 Candidatus Omnitrophota bacterium
TATCCATTACATCTGCTTCATAACACTTGCCCGCCGTGGCGGGATAAGCCATTACAGCAATCAATATCGCTGCAAGAATTATTGTAGACAGTCTACGTAATTTCATAAAAGCCAAATGGTTACAAAACAAATATTCCGCGTTCAGCTCCCGCGCAATTAGTTAACCTTCTACCTTAATCGTAATATTCTTTACGCAAGGAGGCAATTCCATCTTCTTCTGGCCATTATTAACAACACACTGCCATTCATCATAATCAAACTCTATTTTGTAGCACCTGATCGGCTTCTTGCCGTCAAACTTTACCAGGAATCCGCCCTCATCCATACACCCTCCTTAATTATGTTTCCTAATTGCTCTTATTTATCAAATTTACAACCAGCATAACAATAACATCCCGTTCACTGGGCTTGCTTTCGGCAATCATCAAGGTTAAAGCAACTAAGGCGTTATCGGCAATACGTTTTGAACCATCTTCCCTATACAAAATACTATTCTTCTCCAAGAACCACAGGAATATTGAAGCAGCAATTCGTTTATTACCATCAATAAAAGAATGGTTTTTGACAATGAAATAAATAAGATTGGCCGCTTTTTCTTCAACGCTCGGATATAAATCCTTTCCGTCAAAGGTCTGGTAAATCGAAGATACCGAACTCTTAAATGACTTGTCGCGTTCCGTACCGAAAAACTCTGAATTCCCTATCCTCTCCTTAAGTTTATTTACCGCCTCTATCGCGGCTTCATAACTTAAAACAAATCTTTCTTCTTTTGAAGTTTTAGTTATTTTTAACCGCTTGTAATCATAGTCATCTAATAATCCCAACGCATAGCTATAATCACTGATAACCTCGAGCAATCCCACAGCTTCCTTATATTCAAGCTGTTTACGATCCTTCATGCTGCCGATAAGTTTCACTGCCCGCTGCAAAGCCTGGAATTTTAAAGTTTGCTCCTTTAAACGCTTTTCATTTAAAGTATAGCCATTGATTATATGCCGTTTAAGAATATTTGTTGCCCAGATACGGAATTGAGTAGCACGGGAAGAATTAACTCTATAACCAACCGAGATTATTACATCGAGGCTATAGAATTTTACTGGTTTATCTGACAAAGCAATGTGCAAAAAATGCACATTGCTTTTTTCGTCTAACTCATTGGAATGAAAAATATTACCCAGATGCTTGGTAATAACGCTCCGTTCTGTTTTAAAAAGCTTCGCTATCTGCTCTTGTGAAAGCCAAACTGTCTCTTGCTCTAATTTAACCTCAAGCCGAATCTTCTTATCCTTAGCCCGGTAAATAACAATTTCACCCTTTGGCGGTATCTCAGTAATTTTATTTTTCATGGTATTCGCCTCCTTGCTACCAATAGACGCCTAAATAAACAAAATCTAACAAAATAGGCGCTTCTATTTAACAGAAACGCCTATGTTACTCTTTTTCTTTAACCACTCTTCTGAACCTCCCCACAATTAGAATCGGTTGCTTAAAGTTTTTTTAGTTTCACCTCGTTATTTCTAATCCAGTTGAAAATATCGTTCAAAATAACTGAAGCCTTTTTCTGCGGCTTCCATTTTAATTCCCGGGTAACTTTTTGGTTATCCGTAAGGTATACCGCGATATCGCCCGGACGATCATGCAAATCCCGGCCAATCTTGATCTTATTACCGGTAATCTGCTGGCAAAGAGCGGTGGTTTCCAACAGGGAAAGGCTTACCTCTCTTGAGCCGCCGACATTATAAGTGCTACCGCTCAACTTAGTTAGCTGATTTACCTGCATATCAACTAACCGGCAAAGATCATCAACATGCAAAAGGTCACGGACCTGCTTTCCCTTGCCGCCGAAACCAATATACTTAAGCGGCTTTTTAAAATAATGAGCAAGCATCCAGTAAGTAAATACGCCCTGGTCAACCTTACCAAACTGCCACGGCCCGGAAACCACTCCACAACGGTTCACCACTGCCTTGATCCCGTGTGCGGCAATATATTCCTGCAGGATAAACTCTGACGCTAATTTAGTAGTGCCGTATAAAGTTCTCGGCCCGGCCAGAGAGAAATCTACATCAATACCGGAAAAACCCGGCCATTCAAACCTGGTTTTTGTTTCACGATACTTGATCGCGTTTATTTTTCCATAGGGATACACCCTGCTTGAAGAGAGAAAAATCATCCCCGCTTTGCGCTTGCGGCATAACTCAAGGCAGTTTACAGTGCCGTTTAAATTTGTATCAATGATGTAAGCTGGATTTTCATAGCCTGCCAACACCGACGGCTCGGCTGAACATTCCAATATCAAATCTATATCAAATTTCAGATCCAGGTCTCTGGGGCGCCTTACATCTCCGCGGATAAATTTAATCCCGCTTTCTTTAAGCCGCGGTAAATTGAATTCACTGCCCTTGCGGACCAGGTTATCCAATGCGAAAACTTTGAGTTGCGGGTATTTGCGTTTGAAATAAACCGCCAGGTTGCTGCCGATAAACCCTGCTCCACCGGTAACCAGTAAATTTTTGTATTTCATAATTTCACCATAAATTAAGCAACTTTTCTATTATCTTACTTTCATCCCCGCCCCCTGTCAACATTTATGTAGACAGTCTACGTAATCCCATCAGGGATAGACGGTTACATAAGAAATATTTAAGAGGGGGTTAATTCAGATTAAATCGAGGGTTTGGCGGTTCCTGGGGCGGTTCAAGTAATTTTTTAATGACCTCAAATATCGCCTGAATATCTGTTTCATGTAATTGATATTTACGTTCTAATTCTTCCAGCTTCTCAGCTAATTCTTTATGTGTTAACAACAGCTCCCGCAATTTCACGAATGCCCGCATAATAGCGATATTTACCTGGATAGCTCTTTTGCTATTTAATAATCCAGATAACATAGCTACACCTTGCTCGGTAAATACCCGCGGAAGCTTTCTTGTCCCACCCCAACTTGAAG
Source organism: Candidatus Omnitrophota bacterium (assembly GCA_023229385.1). GTDB lineage: Bacteria > Omnitrophota > Gorgyraeia > Gygaellales > Profunditerraquicolaceae > UBA6249. The sequence continues at coordinate 2,951 of JALNZI010000172.1, forward strand.
TCACAAATTGGGGTTGCATTAATTAATTCTGTTGACGATGTTTGCCATTGCAATTTAATTCTTTCCGTAATCGAATTAATGCCGTGGCCCATTTTAAAAGTGCTCGCGGACTTGAAGCTGAACGGTTTCGCCT
>JALNZI010000031.1 GCA_023229385.1 Candidatus Omnitrophota bacterium
ATCAGCCTATGTCATTGTTACGGTGAATTCGGTTTTCCTGGGAGCGATTTTGGCTAAATTTATCCGGCCGGAGCTGATCCGCTATATTGGCGCGTCATTGTTTATAATCATTGGGTTTTTAATGCTTTTTAAGGCAATTTAAAGCTTAATTATGTTTTCGCTAAGAGGCTATCTCCATAATTTAGTTACCTGCAAGATAAAGGGGCCGTTGGCAGCGTTTTTTAGGTGGCTGCTCTTTGTGCTGTCTTTAGTTTATGGATTTGTTGTGCGGATTATGGCTGGTTTTTACAGGCTTCATCCGGCGCACGTTAATTGTAAAGTAATCAGCGTGGGAAATATTACTTTAGGCGGCACAGGTAAGACCAGCCTTGTTGAATATCTGGTTGCTAAACTCAGCCTGAAAGGCAATAAAGTAGCGGTGCTTACCCGGGGTTATAAAAGGGATGCCCGGCTTGCCGGAACGCAAGGCATGGGAGATGAGCCGGCAATGTTGCAGAAAAAACTTCCGCAGGCGTATGTGGTTGTGGATAAGAACAGGTTAAGAGGAGCTGCCCGGGCGATTAAGGAATATGCCGTAAATACCCTGGTCCTTGATGATGGTCTGCAGCAGTGGCGGATATTTAAAGATTTAGAGATTGTAACTATTGATGTGCAGAGCCCCTTTGGCAATTTGCGGTTACTTCCGGCGGGTTTTTTACGCGAGCCGCTCAGTGCTTTAGGCAGGGCAGACGTATTTGTTTTAACTCAAAGTTATCCCGGACAGGATACTTCAGGCATCGAGGCTAGTTTAAGAAAGCTTAATTCCCGGGCTTTGATCGTAGAGTCAAGGCATAGCCCCGAAGGTTTTAGTAATCTTGGTAAACCTGGTGAGATTTTAAGCGCGGATACCTTTAAAGGCAAGTCTGTTTTGGTTTTTTCAGCCATAGGGAACCCGCTGGCCTTTGAGAATACGGTTTATTCTCTGGGGATTAATATCGCGGAGGCTTTAAGGTTTGCCGACCACCATGATTATGCCCAGGCGGATTTGGACGATATTCTCCGGCAGGCTAAAGAAAAAAATTTAGATACGATTATTACGACCGAGAAAGATGCTGTAAAGATTTCCAGGTTCAGGATTAAGCAGGTGGGTATATTTTCTTTGAATATTAAACTGAGCATAACTAAAAATGAAGCAGAATTTGATCGCCGATTATTTAAGCTGTATTCTCTTTAAGGCAGCTAGTTTTCTTACTTTCCTTTTGCCCTTAAATGTCAGCCTGTTTTTGGGCAGGAGGCTGGGGGATCTTATTTATTTCTTTGACCCTAAGCACCATTTGGCCGCTTACGCGAATATCCGGAAGGCGATTACATTAAATAGCGACTTCCGGCTAACCTCAAAAATAACCCGCCGGGCTTATCAGTCATTCGGCCAAAACCTCATGGAGATTTCTTTTATCCCGCGCATAAATAAGGCCTATCTTGAGAAATATATCCATATTGAAAACAGCCATTTTATTGAAGAAGCTTTTAAAAGGGGTAAAGGGGTAATTTTTCTCGCCGTGCATGAAGGTAATTGGGAGCTTTCCAATATTATCTGCGCAAACCTCGGGTTTCCTTTTATACTCTTTGTGCGTGATCAGGGATTTCCCAGGTTAAACAGCCTGCTTAATTCTTACCGGCTTAAGCAGGGGGCAAGGATTATTCATAAGCAGGGCGGAGTCCGCCAGCTGATTGAGGTCTTAAAGAATAACCAGGCAATCGGAATGACCGCTGACCAGGGAGGCAAAAACGGGGAGATCGTAAAATTCTTTGGTAAATCCGCATCTATGTCTACGGGAGCGGTGAAGCTGGCTTTAAGATATGACTGTTCGATTATCCCTGTTTTTTATACGCGGATGAAAGGGCCGCATACTAAGGTTATCCTGGATAAGGTTTATACGGTAACTAAAAGCGGCAATGCTCAGAAAGACCTGCGCGATAACCTGCAGAGGCTGGTTAATATTTATGAAAAATATATTCAGCAATATCCTTATGAATATCTCTGGACTTATAAAATTTGGAAATACGGTAAAGAGAAAGAGCTGTTGATCCTTTCTGACGGAAAAGCCGGGCACCTGCATCAGGCTGAAAGCGTGGCTAAATTGATTAACCGGAAATTATCAGAGCGGGGGATAAAATCCACATTGTCTATCTGCGAGGTAAAATTCCGCAGCCGCCTGTCCAGGTTTATATTTGGCTGGTTGGCTGCTTTTAGCGGCAAGTATCAATGCCATCTTTGCCTGGGTTATCTGCGCCAGGCCTTGAGTGAGGAAAGCTGGCTGGATTTAATTAATCTTAAACTTGATATTATTATTTCCGCCGGGGATAAATTAAGCGCGGTAAATTACATTCTGGCTAAGGCAAACCAGGCCAGGTCGGTTGTTGTAATGCGGCCGGCTTTAAGCCTTAAGAAATTCGACCTGGCGATTATTCCCAGGCATGATCAGCCAAAGGAGAGAAAGAATGTAGTAATAACTGAAGGAGCGCTTAATTTAATTGACGCGGATTACTTAAAGGAGAGGGCTGTCAGTTTGCAGCAATCCGGGCTTTTAAAGGGCCCCTTGCTTAGTCCCTGTATCGGTGTTTTGATTGGAGGTAATAGCAAGAAGTTCATTATCGTCCGTCAGGCAATAACAGAGCTGGTCTGTCAGATTAAGAAAACAGCTGAAGAACTAAACGCGGATATCCTGCTTACTACCTCCCGGCGCACTCCCCCTGAAGCGGAGCAGGCTATAAAGAAGGAGCTGGGGAATTACCCGCGCTGTAAACTTTTAATTATCGCCAATGAAAGCAATCATCCTGATGCCGTAGGCGGGATATTGGGATTAAGCAATATAATTATCAGCTCTCCGGAAAGCATATCAATGATTTCTGAAGCGGTTATGGCCCAAAAATATGTCGTGGTCTTTGAAGCCGGCGGCCTGAGCAGTAAGCATCAGCGTTTTCTGAATAATTTTCAGGACAAAAGATATATATATAAAAAACAGATTAATCAACTGTCTGGTTTTATCAAAGGGGTTATGGGCGAGCGTCCTGAGGTAAATTTTCCTGATGATAATTTAAAAGTCGGCGCAGCTTTAGATAAAATACTATGAAAATACTGCAGATATTACCTGAACTTAACGTGGGCGGGGTTGAAACCGGGACCCTGGATTTGTCTAAATACCTGGTGCGTCTTGGCCATAAAGTAGTTGTAGTGTCCGCCGGTGGAGTTCTGGTCAAAGAACTTGAAGCAAGCGGGGCAAAGCATTACACCTTAGCGGTGCATAAGAAATCCATTTTTTTAATGTATAAACTGATCCCTCTGTTAGCTGAAATAATTAAACAGGAGGAGATTGAGATTGTACATGCCCGTTCGCGCGTACCGGCATGGATCGCTTATTTTGCCTGCCGCAGGACAAAAGCCGTATTTATAACTACCTGCCATGGTTATTACAAGAAACATTTCTTTAGCATAGTAATGGGTTGGGCTAAAAGAGTGATTGTTTTAAGTAATGTGATTGCCCGGCATATGATTGAGGATTTTGGCGTTCCGCATGAGCGGATAAGGTTGGTGCCGCGCAGCGTGGATCTGGAAAGGTTTAAATACCTTGATCCCAAGTCAAAAAGGAAGGATGAATTTAATGTAGGTATTATCGGCAGGATCACCCCGTTAAAAGGGCATCTGCATTTTATTAAAGCGATGGCCCGGATTTCCCGGGTAGTGCCCCGTTTGAAAATATGGATAGTTGGTGATGCCCCGGCATCAAAAGAGGCATATAAAGAAGAAGTGCAGGTATTGGTGCGCCGGCTGGGACTCTGGCATTGCACGGAATTTTTAGGCACGCAAAGGGATATCCCCGGGATACTTGCGCATTTGGATCTGGTGGTTTTAGCGACGACTACCCATGAGGCGTTTGGCAGGGTGGTAGTTGAGGCTCAGGCCTCGGGTGTGCCGGTAGTGGCTACTAAGGTGGGCGGGGTAATCGATATTATTGAAGATGGTAAAAATGGGCTCCTGGTGCCTCCGGGGGATCATAAGAGTATGGCTAATGCAATCTTGCGTATTTACGAGGATACGCAATTGGCCCGTAGTTTAGCGGAAAATGCTTACGCCAAGATAAAAGAAAAATATACAGTGGAGTTAATGGTTAAAAATACTCTGGATGTCTACCGGGATGCCTTGAGTAATTTCAAGATCCTGATAATTAAACTCAGTTCTTTGGGCGATATAATCCTTTCTACGGCGGCGTTAAGGGCGATTCGGGAGAAATTTCCGCAGGCTAACTATAAAATAAGTTTTTTGACCGGCGAGGAATCAAAGGATGTTTTGTTGAGGAGCCCTTATATCGATGAGCTTTTAGTTTGCGACCTGAAGAATAACGATAAGGGGCTAAGGGGATTGTTGGGTATTGGCGGGGTTTTAAGGAAAAAGAATTTTGACATCGTTATCGACCTGCAGAATAGCCGGGCCAGCCACATACTTTCTTATTTAAGCGGCTGTGTTAATTGCTATGGTTATGATAACCAGAAGTTTTCCTTTTTATTGCAGCACCGTATCAAGGATGAAAAGCCGGCTATTGACCCGGTAACTCATCAATTCCGGATATTGAAAATGTTAGGCATAGACCTTTTGAATAATTCGCTTGAACTTTGGCCGTCTAACGAGGATGTAAAACGTATGGACGAGCTTTTAAATGCCCAATGGCTGAGCGAGGCGCAAAAAATAATCGGGATTAATATCAGCGCATCCAAGAGATGGAGCACCAAGCTTTGGCCGCAGCAATACCTGATGCGGCTCTGTGAAGAGCTGGGGTTGCGCGATATCCGCGTAATAATTACCGGTACAGATCAGGATTTAGCTTACGCTGATATACTGGTCAACTCTTTAAAAGGCACCAAGATTATCAATGCCTGCGGAAAGACCAGTATAAATGAGCTGGCGGTCTTGATTAAGAAATGCAATGTTTTTATTTCAGCTGACTCTTCGCCTTTACATATCGCATCCGCGGTAGGGACCCCTTTTATTGCGCTTTTTGGCCCGACTGACAGCCGCCGGCATCTTCCACCCGGCAAGCACTACATTGTGATTAATAAGGAGTTGGACTGTCAGCCTTGTTATAAAACTAAATGCCGGACTAAGCGTTGTATGACCCAGATCGCCCCGGAAGAAGTGCTTGCGGCAATAGATAAATTAATATAATGAATATATTGTTTATAGCCAACCATATTAATGTCGGAGGGATTTCCAGCTACCTGTTTACTTTAGCTTCCGGGCTTATCGGGCATGGCCATAATGTTTACCTGGCTTCCAGCGGCGGTGAACTTTCAGGAAAATTCACGGCAGCAGGAGTAAAACTTATCGAGATCCCCTTGAGGACAAAAAAAGAGGTCAGTCCGAAGATTATCGTAAGTTTTTTAAAGCTTAGAAAAGAAGTTAAGAAATATAATATCGATTTGATACATTCGAATAGCCGGACTACCCAGGTTCTGGGGAATTTATTGAGCCGTTATTGCCGTAAGCCGCATATATTTACCTGTCATGGTTTTTTTAAACCGAAATTATCCCGCAAATTATTTCCTTGTTGGGGTAATCTGGTTATTGCCATAAGCCAGGAAGTAAAAGAGCACCTTATTTCTGATTTTAAACTGGACGAAAAAATGGTGAGGGTAATTAATAACGGTATAGACTTGCAGGGGTTCGGTGATTTTTCAGGTAGGCAAGGTTTCCGGGAATCTTTAGGTATAGGGAATATTCCTTTAGTCGGAATCGTCGCCCGCTTATCCGATGTCAAAGGACATACCTATCTTTTTAAGGCTATGCCGAATGTTTTAAAGAGTTTTCCCTCTGTAAAATTGCTGGTTGTAGGCGAAGGCAAGATGAAGGGTGTTCTGATTAAGGAGGCGGATGATTTAGCGATTAAAGACAGTGTTTTATTTTTAGCGCAAGTCGGAGGCACTGAAAATGTGCTTGCCGGGTTAGATGTTTTTGTAATGCCATCATTGCAGGAAGGCTTAGGCTTAGCGCTTATGGAGGCAATGGCTCAAGGCCTGGCAGTTGTCGGTTCGGCAGTAGGCGGGATAAAGACGCTGATTAAAGATGGGCAAAACGGGCTGCTGATTATGCCTGCCGATCCCGTGTCTTTAGCAGAGGCGATCAAACGCCTGCTGGCAGATAAACAGTTACGCGATAATTTAGGGGCCAGCGCCCGTAAATTCATTATGGATAACTTTTCTAAGGAGAAAATGGTTGATGAAACTGAAAAAGTTTATAGGGATGTTTAAAAGAAAAAGAGCAATCGTTGTTTTTTTCGTAATTATTATTGCTGTTTCTCTGGGTTACCTGCGCAGTTTTTACCAGGTACCGGTGCTAATGTATCATTCGATTAACTCCAAAAGCGATCCGGTACTGTATCGGTTGATAGTTAAACCTGAATCATTCGCCAGGCAGATGCAGTTTTTGAAAGCGCATCATTATAATGTTATCAGCCTCGAAGAATTAGCTAATTTGATGCGGGAGAAGAAAAAAATACCCCGCAAGACCGTTGTCATAACTTTTGATGACGGTTTTAAAGATAACTATACTTATGCTTACCCGGTTTTAAAGAAACTGGGGTTACCGGCGACGATATTTGTTATCTATGATGAGGTAGGCAGGCCTCAGGGCGATCGATTGAGCTGGGATGAGATTACCGAGATGCATAACTCCGGTTTAATCACTATCGGCAGCCATACTCTAGGGTCAGTGCCTTTGTTAAATATCAAATCCGAGGCAGAGCTAAGAAGGCAGATTATTGATTCCAGGAAAATGTTTGAAGAAAAGCTTATAATTCCGGTTAATACGTTTTGTTATGTGGGAGGGATGTTTACTTCCCAAATAAGGGATTTGGTAAAAGAGGCAGGTTATAAATGCGCCGTATCCATCGGGCTGGGAAAAAGATACTCCAATCATGATGTATATGTGATTAAAAGAATACGCATATCTTCTGCCTCGGACAACCTGCTGGATTTTTGGATAAGAATAAGCGGTTACTATAATTCATTCCGGGAGCATTAGAGTAAATGAGCGATCTTAAGTCAGCTGAACGCATCCTTATCTTTAACGTAAACTGGCTGGGGGATGTTTTGTTCTCTACCGCGACTATCCGGAATGTGCGCAGGAACTATCCTGACAGCTATATTGCCTGTGTGATTCCCAGCCGCTGCTATCCGATATTAAAGGGCAACTCCTATTTAGATGAAGTTATCATTTTTGACGAACAAGACAGGCATAGAGGGATGCTGGAGAAGCTTAACTTTATCAACCTGCTTAGAAGTAAAAAATTCGATACTGTGTTTTTGTTGCATCGTTCCTTCAGCCGGGCGTTGATCTGCCGCCTGGCAGGAATACGCCAGAGGATCGGATACGATACTAAAAAACGCTCTTTTCTTTTGACTAAGAAGATCGTTATGCCAAAAGCAGATTCCCTGCACCGTATAGATTTCTATCTGAATGTTATTGAAAAAGCGGGTTTGCGTCTGGAGGACAGGTATCTGGATTTTATTTTTACTCCTGAAGAAGATAAATATGCGGGTGATTTTTTAAACAAGAATGGAGTGGGTAAGGATGATTTTTTGGTATTGCTTAATCCCGGCGGAAATTGGATGCTTAAGCGTTGGCCGAAGGATTATTGGGCGGTCCTGGCTGATAAATTGATCGGTGAAATAAAAGCCAAGGTTGTGATAACCGGTAGTATTTCTGATCTGCCGCTGGCTAGCCAGATAAAAGCAGCGATGAAAGAGAAGCCCCTGGTTGGTTGCGGGGTTTTTAATATAAAACAACTGGCTGCTTTAGCTAAAAGGTCGGACTTGTTTATTACCGCGGATACCGGGCCAATGCATATTGCTAATGCCGTAGGCGCTAAGAAGATAATTGCTATATTTGGCCCGACGGATAAAGAGATTACCGGGCCGTATCCGGATACTAATGTGGTTATTTTACAGAAAGATGTTGGATGCGTTATTCCCTGTTATAAAGTGAATTGCCGGGATAACCGCTGCATGAAAGCGATTATCCCTGATGATGTTTTGATGGAAGTTCGGAAAATCAGGAAATCATGAAGATACTTTTTATAACTTTAAGCAATATAGGCGACTGTATATTGAGCCTGCCGGTTTTAGACGCGTTGCACAACGAATACCCGGATGCCTTAATCAGCTGCCTTGTGCCTGAGAGGCCTAAGGAGATCTTCAGCAATAATCCCGCGGTAGATAAGGTAATTATTTTCGATAAACACGCCAGGTTAGCAGATAAGGTTAAATTATTTTTTTCTCTGAGCAGGGAAAGATTTGATATAGTTGTTGATTTGCGCAATAGTTTTTTCGGGGCTTTTCTCCCGGCTAAGAAAAGAAGCTCGCCACTTCGTTTTATACCCGCTAATTTCAAACATATGAAGGATAAGCATCTTTTCTGGTCGGGTTTTTCCGGCTATCCTTTCAGGGATAAGAAACAGCAATCGCTGGTTATCGCTCCTGAAGATGTAAATTATATAAATGGTATTCTAAAAGAACGTAAATTATCTGGCAGCGCGAAGTTAATTGTGGTTGCTCCCGGAGCGCGGAGCCAGGTTAAACGCTGGGATAAACATAATTTCAGCCAGCTTTGCAGCCGCCTGGTTCAGGATGGCTGGGATGTGGCCTTGGCAGGGGATAAAGCTGATGAGCCCAGCTGTTCATATATCTGCCAGGAGAATAATACGGATAGGATTCTTAATCTCTGCGCTAAAACTTCAATCAGCCAGTTAGCTGTTTTACTAAAAAGTGCCAGGCTTTTGGTTACCAATGATAGCGCGATAATGCATTTAGCTAGTTACCTGAATGTTTCGGTTTGCGCTCTATTCGGGCCTACGGATGAAAATAAATACGGGCCATGGTCGAAGGATAAGGCAGTGATAAAAAAAGATATCTTCTGCCGGCCATGCGAAAAAGCAGTATGCCGTTTTGGCAGTTTAGCTTGTTTGTCCTGTCTTAAAGTTGATGATGTCCTTGAGCAAGTAGATTGCCTGCTTAAGGGAAAAGATGCGGCAAATGAGGGTGTCAGTCCGAAATACAGGCGTATTCTGATTGTCCGTACTGACCGTATCGGCGACGTGCTGTTATCTACTCCGGTAATTAAGGCCTTGAGGAAAGAATATCCCCAGGCTTATATTTCTATGATAGTTTCCCCTTATGCCCGGGATATTGTCGAAGCTAATCCCTATCTGGACGAGGTTATAATTTATGATAAAGACATTAAGCATAAAAGCTGGATGCGTTCGCTCAAATTTGCCAGCAGGTTAAAGAAGAAGAGGTTTGATTTAGCAGTAATCTTGCATCCTACCAACCGTATGCATTTGATAGCCTTCCTGGCAGGTATTCCTTTGCGCCTGGGTTATAACCGTAAATTTGGATTCTTGAATAATCTCAGGAAAAAGCATACAAAGCAAGAAGGCTTGAAGCATGAGGCGGAATATAACCTGGATTTACTTAGCGATTTAGGGATAGGCGGGAATGTCCGGGATTTATTTATGCCGATTAAGACGGAATCAGAGGAGTGGGTTAAGGATTTATTAGCTAGCAACGGAATTAAAGAGACAGATAAATTATTAGCGATTAACCCGGGGGCAAGCTGCCCTTCAAAGATCTGGCCGGCAGATAGATTTGCGCAGGTTGCTGAAACTTTAGCTAAACGGCATAATTTTAGAATCCTGATTGTGGCTGGGGCTAAAGATATCCCCCTGGCAAATATGGTCGCTCAAAAACTAGGGGATAGGGTTTTGGATCTATCCGGCAAGACTTCGCTAAGCCATTTGGCCAGTATACTCAAAAGGTGTTCTTTGTTTATATCTAATGATTCCGGGCCGGTGCATATTGCTTCAAGTTTAGGCGTGCCGGTAATTTCTATTTTTGGCCGTAATCAACCCGGGCTTAGCCCGCGGCGTTGGGGCCCGTTAGGCAAGAAGGATAAATACCTGCATAAAGATGTAGGTTGTATTCAGTGCCTGGCGCATAATTGCAAGAAAGAGTTTGCCTGCCTTAAGGTAATCAGCGTCGAGGATGTGCTCTCCGCCGCTGAATCCATACTCAGTAGTTAATGATATTTTGCTCTTCGGGATATTGTTCGCCTGTGCTAAGCTTTCCGTCTTTTACTTCGGTACGAAGATTTTCGCCGTGTGCTTCGGCTTACGTCTCGCTGCGGCTGCAGTATCCTTACGCTGGTAAGATTCTGCCTGCGCTCGACGTAATTCCTTGCACACATCTGCCGAAAATCTTCTAATTGTGCCTACAGCAAAAGCCAGAAATCTTAGCGGGTGGTTAAAATCGACATTCGCTGCGAAAACTTTCCAGGGTATCTCAATTCAAGTAATTAGCGGGAGCCGAGACTTGCCCTTGTTCGCTTGCGCTCGCAAGGACTTCATTAGATAGAAACTGTAAGGTGTTTGCTTCGAGCAGCATCTCAAAAATTGAGCGGGCATGGTTGCCCCGCTATAAATATCCTGGCAGAGCGAAATTTTTGCCGAAGCGCAGCTCGCCACGCTGGGGCGAGCAAGCGGTGATGCGAGAACAAGGCTCGGCAGGACCCGCTAATACTGAATAAATATCTATTTGATTTGGTGTTAAATTGTGATAAAATCATTAAGCTTTTGGAGTTAAACATTAAAGCTTAATGTCCTGAGCAAAGCGAAGGATTCCAATGACGATTAACTTAAAGAAAGTAAAAAGATATTCCATTAAAACCCGCTTTAGCAAAGTAAATAAAGGGGATTTTGCGCTTGCTCCGGCCAAACTTAAGAGCTTTAATAGCTTCTTAAGTTCTTTGCCGGATATTTTAAAGGCCAAAGACCTGCGGCAGGTTGCTTCGGACATTGCTTCAGCCAGAAAGAAGAAAAAAGCGGTAATCTTTATGGCTGGTGCGCATGTAATAAAATGCGGGCTTAATCCGATATTAATTGAGCTGATTAAGAAAAAAGTGATTAGTTGTATCTGTCTTAACGGCGCCGGGATCATCCATGATTTTGAGATTGCCTTCCAGGGAAAAACCTCCGAGGATGTGGCAGAAAACCTTAAAAATGGAAGCTTTGGTATGGGTCAAGAAACCGCTGATTTTATTAACCAGGCGGTTTGCGGCGGGGTAAGCGAGGGTTTAGGTTTAGGAAGCGCGGTGGGAAGAATGATTTACGAGGAGAACCTGCCGAATAAGAATTTAAGTCTGCTTTATAATGCTTATAAATATAAAGTGCCGGTATGCGTTTTTGTGGGGATCGGTACGGATATTATACATCAGCATCCTTCGTTTGATGCGGGGTTAACTGCGGAAGGCTCATTGCGTGATTTTCATACCCTGGTTGAGAATATCTGTTTATTGAATCAGGGGGGAGTGGTTTTAAATTTTGGTTCAGCTGTACTTTTGCCCGAGGTATTTTTAAAGGCGCTTAACCTGGCGCGTAACCTCGGCAATAAAGTTAAAGATTTTACTACTGCTAATTTCGACATGATCTATCAGTACCGCCCGGCGCAGAATGTGGTGGCTCGTCCGACGAATTCCGGAGGCAGGGGGTATTATATTATCGGCCATCATGAGATAATGCTTCCGCTTTTGGCCCAGGCGGTGATTGAAAAGATATGAAGAACTTAAGAAAGATAATCGGGAAATTTAATAAGGCGAGAATTTTAGTCATCGGGGATCTGATCCTGGATGAATACATCTGGGGCAGCGTAGAAAGAATATCTCCGGAAGCCCCGGTTCCCGTACTTTGGGCGAATAAACGTACTTTTGTTCCCGGGGGCACAGCTAATGTCGCCAATAATATCCGTTCTTTAGGCGCGCAAGTGTCTTTGCTCGGGGTTACGGGAGATGATGCCAACTCTAAAATATTGTTCGCCGAGCTGAAGAAAAGAAAGATTAATACAAATGGGATTTTCATAGAGCGCAAAAGGCATACTACCGTAAAAACGCGTATCCTTGCCGGACATCAGCAGGTAGTCAGGGTGGATTGGGAACATACCCATGCCCTGCCGGATGAATTGAATGCCAAGATTTTAAAATACATTGAGAAAAATATCGGTTCGTTTGATGCGGTAATTATCGAGGATTATGGCAAGGGGGTAATTAATGTGGAGCTCCTTGATAAACTTGTTTCTTTAGCCAAAGCCCGCAAAAAAATTATTACCGTAGACCCCAAAGAAGAAAATTTCCAGTATTATCGCGGAGTAACCGCTATCACTCCTAACCGTAAGGAATTGGAGAATGCTATCAGAAATCTTAAAATAAAAGACAACAGTAACAGATTTAAAATCAATACCGACAAGCTGTTTACGGATAAGGATATTGATTCTGCCGCCCAGCAGATTGTCAGGTATTTAAATCTGGATTCTATTTTAGTTACTTTAGGCGAGCAGGGGATGAAGCTGCTTGAGAAAAACGGCCGCCTGACGCATATCCCGACGCAAGCCCAGGAAGTTTTTGATGTATCCGGGGCAGGGGATACGGTAATCAGCAGTTTTACCCTGGCTCTTTGCGCCGGCGCTTCAAAACTCGAGGCAGCGCATATTGCTAATTTTGCCGCCGGTATCGTCGTGGGCAAGCTGGGAACAGCGGTGATAAATTCCCGGGAACTCTTAGAGAGGATTAAATAAAATGGA
>JALNZI010000009.1 GCA_023229385.1 Candidatus Omnitrophota bacterium
AAGATCGCTAACAGGAGTTCGAGCCAGAAAAGAAAATACTTATTGTTGATGATGAGGTCAATTTCCTAAAGATTATTAAACTTAACCTTGAGGCTAAGGGCTAGGCAGTAGTTACTGCCCTTGAGGGGGAAGAGGGGTTAAGGAAACTCAAGAGCGAAAATCCGGGTGTGGTAATTGGCGCGGATATCTATATAGCAAAGCCCTCTGATTTAGAGCAGTTAAGCAATGCGATAAAGATAGTTTTGTAACCAGGGGCAAGGATAGGGCGGCATTCCAGGGAAAGAATGCCTTTTTTTGCTTGACAATATATACATATCGTATATGATTATATACATAAGTATATAATCATATACTAAAGTATATTATTGTATGTAAATGAATATGTTTATATGCATAAAGAATATAAGGGGTAATCAGGATGAATTTATTAAGTAAGAATAAGCTGAAATTGCTTAAATTCTTTTATGAGCATCCGGCGGGCGAGTTCTATATACAGGAGATAGGCCGTAAATTAGGCAAGAAGCCCGGCGTATTCCAGAGGACTTTGAATAATCTTCATAAGGATGGGTTGCTTTTAAGTGAATATAAAGCTAACGCCAGGTTTTTCAGGATCAATACCCATAATCCTATATATAACGAATTAAAAAGTATTATTTCTAAAACAGTTTGTGTCTGTCTGGTATTATTTTTATCTTCTTCAGGATTTCTTTTTGCCCAGGACAATCCGCTGTCTCTGCCTGATACAATACTTACCGCATTCAAAAGCAATAAGGATATTCAGATACAGGAACAGGAGCTTATAATTTCCCGCGCCGATATTCTGGGAGCAAAAAGTGAATTTCTGCCGCAGCTTGACCTGAATGCCGGTTATACCCGAAACGGGGCTGTAGCTCCTACTACAGCCAATAGCAAAAAAGATGGAGGGGTTTTTACCGGTTATAAAAACGACAATACGCTGGGGGCTAGTTTAAACCAGGTGGTTTATAACGGTGGTTTTAATATCGCTAATTTAAATCAGGCTAAGCTTAGCCTTAAGACGGCTGAAGAGACCTTGCGCGCTAAAAAACTGGATATTGAATTTGAGGCAAAGCGTCTTTATTACGGCTTGCTACTTGCTTATGAGACAGAGAGGATTGCCCAAGAGCTTACTGATAATGCCAGGGATCATTACGAGGATGTAAAAAACAGGTATGAACAAGGATTATCATCAAAGTTTGATCTTTTGCAATCGAGTGTCCAGGTTTCATTGACCATGCCAGAGCTGGTAAAGGCGAAGAATGCGGTTGAACTGATCAAGGCGGAGTTAAAAAAACTTCTTAGCCTTAAGCAGCAGCAGTCCCTGGAGATAGCGGATAAACAACTGAGCTACACATTGATAGATATTCAGGAAGACGATTTCTTAAAACAAGCCTATTTAAATAAACCGGAGATGGCTTTAAGGACTTTGGGGATTGATATCAGCAAGTGGTCGATACAAATGGCAAAATCCGGGTGGCGGCCGCAGATAAATGCCAACGCTGGGTATGATTTCCGTTCTAATGATTGGGGTAATATGTTTAATAAATCGCATAATAACTGGAATATCGGTCTGACTTTATCTTTTGCGGTGTTTGACGGGTTTTCGACTAAAGCTAAAGTGGATGCTGCCAAATCCCGTTATAGCCAGGCAATCCTGACCAAAGAAAATTTAGTTGACCAGATTGCTGTGGATGTACGCCAGGCCTGCCTGGATTTGAAGCAGGCAGAGCAGGTGATTAATTCTCAAAAGGATAATGTGGGGCAGGCTAAGGAGGCCTTAGTGATTTCTAAAATCAGCTATGATAATGGTGAGGCCAAAAACCTGGACGTGCTTGATGCGCAGGTATCTTTGAGCCAGATTGAGACCAATCTTTCGCAGGGCATTTATGATTACCTTATGGCTCAGGCAGAACTGGACAGGACTCTGGGGAAAAGTTTGATATCAGGAGGAACAAATGAAGAAAAAAGTTAAACCGGCAATTTTTATTGTTATTATTTTGATTGCCTGCAGTTTTGCCGCAGGGTATTTTTGGAAAACACATAACCGTAACCACGGCCATATCAAGGTTTCCGGAAATATTGAGGGGGATGATGTGCGTCTTTCTTTCCGCGTACAAGGACAGATAATTGAGTTGCTGACTGATGAAGGCCAGGTGGTTAAAGCAGGCGATCCGGTGGCGCGCCTAAATACTGATGAATTGACTAAGATCCGCGACAACGCCGAAGGAGAACTAAAAGCGGCTGAGCATCAATATGCATTGGATAAGCTTGATTATGAGCGATCGGAGAACCTTTATAAAGCCGGGGCAATACCTATGCAGCAAAGAGACGCGGCTAAAACACTTGCTGATGCCGATAAAGCTAATATTGAAGCATTGAATGCGTCATTTGAATTGGCTAAGACCAGGTTAGGTTTTGCTGAACTTGTTTCTCCGCTTAATGGATTTGTGCTGGTTAAAAGCGCTTTGGCCGGTGAGGTGGTCCAGATCGGCGCTCCTGTTTTTACGGTTGTTGATTTAAATAGTATATGGGTGACCGCTTATATCAATGAAAAAGATCTTGGCAAGGTAAAGCTTAATCAGGAGGCTTATGTTGTTGCGGATACCTACCCCGGGAGAAAATACAAAGGTTGGATATCTTTTGTTTCCAGTGAAGCGGAATTTACGCCCAAGACCATCCAGACTACTGAAGAAAGGGTTAAACTCGTTTACCGGATAAAGGTCCGGGTTGATAATTCCAGTCTTGAGCTTAAACCCGGTATGCCCGCAGACGCTTATATTATAGAATAATATGCCCACCACCATAAAGGCTCAAGGACTTACCCGAAAATTTGCTGATAATGTTGCGGTTAACGGTCTTAACCTTGAAATAGAAGAAGGCGAGATATTCGGTTTGGTTGGCCCGGATGGGGCGGGTAAAACTACGACCATGCGCCTCTTAACCGGTATACTTGAGCCAACCAGCGGAGAGGGCTGGGTTTACGGAAAACATATCGTAAAAGAGTCCGAAGAGCTCAAAGAAAACATCGCCTATATGTCTCAGCGCTTCGGCCTTTATGAAGAGCTTACCGTCTTGGAGAATATAAATTTTTATGCCGATGTTTTTTGTGTTCCGAAAAACAAACGCCAGGAAGTAATTGAGAAATTACTCGGCTTCTCCGGGCTTCTGCCTTTTAAGCAGCGTCTCGCCGGTAAATTATCCGGAGGGATGAAGCAAAAACTCGGGCTTTCCTGCGCACTTATCCACACGCCGAAAGTTTTATTCCTGGATGAGCCGACCAACGGCGTTGACCCAGTTTCGCGCAGGGATTTTTGGTCGATACTCTACGATTTATTAAAAGACAAGGTAACCATTCTTTATTCCACTTCCTATCTCGATGAGGCAGAGCGCTGCCGCAGGGTAGGCCTGATACATAAAGGCAGATTGCTGCGTTGTGACACCCCCGATAATATCAAAAAAGAAATTAACGTAAAAACACTGGAACAGGCTTTTATAAAAATAGTCAATGACTATGAGTCCGAGCATGCAAAATAACCAGTTGGCCGTAACAGTCAAAGATCTTGAAAAAAAGTTCGGCGATTTTACCGCGGTCAATCAGATTAATTTCGAGGTTAAGCAGGGAGAGATCTTCGGATTTCTGGGGCCTAACGGGGCGGGAAAATCTACGACTATCAGGATGCTCTGCGGTATATATACTCCCACTTCCGGCAGCGGCAGCGTCGGTGGTTTTGATATTATTAAAGAACAATTCAAGATTAAGGAAAACATAGGGTATATGTCTCAGAAGTTTTCCCTTTATGATGATCTTACAGTTGAGGAGAATATAGATTTTTACAGCCGCATTTACAATATCCCGGAGAAGGAAAGAGAACAACGTAAAGATGAGACAATCCAATTAGCAGGAATCGAAGATTTCCGTAAAAGCCTGACCGGTACGCTTTCCGGCGGATGGAAACAGCGCCTGGCTTTGGGGTGTGCGATAATCCATAAACCGAAGATTATTTTTCTTGATGAGCCGACTAGCGGGGTTGACCCGATTACCCGGGCAAATTTCTGGGATATAATTAAAAAGATGGCTTCTGCCGGCAGGACGATATTTGTGACTACGCATTATATGGATGAAGCGGAAAATTGCAACCGTTTAGTGATGATTTATCATGGAACTATGATTGCCATGGGCTCTCCCGAAGAAATGAAAACTAAGATTATGAAGCATGAGATCCTGGAGATCATTATGCCGGGCGCCGAGAACTGGCTTGAGAAAATAGCGGCATTAGGGTCGATAAAAGAGACAGCTCTCTTCGGAATAAATATCCACGCTGTTGCTTATGATGCGCAGAAAGCCGTCCTTGACCTAAAGAGGCTTCTTGATAGCCAGGGGCTAAGCGGCTATTCTATCAATAAGATCAAGGCTTCTCTTGAGGATGTGTTTGTTTCTTTGATTGAAGATTACGACGCTGAGCATAAAGAAAAATGAACTTAAGAAGAATTCTTGCCATATCCAATAAGGAATTTATCCAAATCCAGCGCGATCCGCGCTCCCTGGCTCTGGCGATATTTATACCCATATTGTTGCTTTTAATATTCGGTTATGCGTTATCTTTGGATATTGACCGGGTACAGACTGTTGTTTGGAATCAGGACGCCTCAAGTAAGCTTTCCCGGGATTTCCTGCTTAATTTCAAAAACTCAAAGTATTTTAAGATTGTTAAGTATACGGATAATTACCGGGATATCCAGCGCCTGCTTGATAGCGGCGATGTGATGATGGCCCTGGTAATCCCGAAAGATTTCTCACATTTTATTGAATCCGGGAAAACCGCTCCTTTGCAGTTATTGGTTGATGGAAGCGATTCCAGCACTGCTACTATCGCTATGGGGTATGTAAGCTCCGTGGTTGGCCGCTACAATGTGCAGTTGCTTACTGATACGCTTTTCAGCCATGGTTTTAGCCCGGCAAGAAATGTGGAGATGCGCTCAAGGATTTGGTTCAACATGGGATTAAACAGCCGGTGGTTTATTGTTCCGGGGGTAATCGCGATGATTATCATGATTATTGCCGCCCTGCTTACTTCTATCTGCGTAGCCAGGGAATGGGAAAGAGGGACGATGGAGCAGTTAATTTCTACTCCGGTAAAAGCTCCGGAATTAATCATCGGTAAATTCCTTCCATATTTTGCGATTGGTTTTATTGATCTTTTTATAGCAGTGATTATTGCCAGGTTTTTATTTGAAGTTCCTTTTCGAGGAAGTTATTTCTCGCTTGTATTTTTAAGCGCTTTATTTTTGACCGGCGCTCTTTCTCAGGGAATATTGATTTCGACGGTAGCCAGGACGCAATTATTGGCCAGCCAGCTGGCGACGTTGACTACTTTTATCCCGACGATGCTCCTCTCCGGGTTTATCTATCCGATCTTTAATATGCCGCAGGTAGTCCAGGCAATAACCTACTTAATCCCGGCGCGTTATTATATTACTATCCTGCGCGGGTTATTTCTAAAAGGCAACGGCATGGATGTGATGTGGGATGAAGCGCTATTTTTATTATTATTCGCGTTTTCCATGTTTTTTCTGGCAATCCGGAAATTCAAAAAGAAGGTGTTTTAATGTTTGAGAGGATCAAGGCTATAATTATAAAAGAGTTTAAGCAGGTTTTACGCGACCCGCGGATGAAAACAATTATCCTGGTTTCGCCTCTCCTGCAGATAATGCTTTTTGGTTATGCCGCTAATAAAGATATCGATTTTATCCCCACAGCAATCTACGACCGGGACAATACCAAGGAAAGCCGCCAGCTTTTGCATATGTTCACTTATTCCAAATATTTTGTCCCAGAGTATTATATTAACAGTGATGTTGAAGAGAATTACATGCTGGATAAAGGGTTGGCGAGTGTTGT
Source organism: Candidatus Omnitrophota bacterium (assembly GCA_023229385.1). Lineage (GTDB taxonomy): Bacteria > Omnitrophota > Gorgyraeia > Gygaellales > Profunditerraquicolaceae > UBA6249. The sequence goes on from JALNZI010000009.1 coordinate 5,918, forward strand.
ACTGCGTATTGACCGCGGGTTCGGCCGCGATATCAAAGCAGGCAAGGATGCTTCTATTCAGCTTGCGTTGGACGGTACGGATTCCAACACCGCAATGACTATCGCCGGTTATGCCGGTACAATTATGGGTAATTACCAGTATAGCCTGCTTATGGACGATGCAAGTTCGCAAGGGTTGCAGCTTTCCGTTCCCAGTGTTGATTTAAGAGGCCGCGCCTGGTTTAATGAAAACTTGATTTCCCGGAATTATTATCTACCGGGAGTAATCGCTTCAATAGTTACGATTATGTCGCTCCTTTTAACTGCTATGGCTATAGTCAGGGAGAAGGAGATTGGCACTATGGAGCAGCTTATTGTCAGCCCCCTGCGGCCGCTGGAACTGATTTTCGGGAAACTCCTGCCGTTTGGGGTGATTGCGCTTTTCCAAACCGCCCTGATCACTACTTTAGGCATATTGTGGTTTCATGTTCCGTTCCGGGGCAGCCTGGCTTTACTTATCCTGGCCACTTGCGTATATTTATTTACTACTTTAGGTGTGGGGTTGTTTATCTCCACAATATCTTCAACCCAGCAGGAGGCGATGATGTCGGTATTCTTATTTTATATGCCTACACTGTTGCTTTCAGGATTTGCTTATCCGATAGCTAATATGCCTGAAATTATCCAATGGTCTACTTTAATCAACCCTATGCGTTATTACCTGGTTATTGTCAGGGGCATATTCTTAAAAGGAGTGGGCCTGGATATTCTATGGCCGAATTTACTACCGCTTTTGGTCATCGGTATTTTAGTGATTGCGATGAGTACATTAAGGTTTAGTAAGAAAATAACCTGATTTTACTGCGGTATCAAGTTTTTCAGTTGATTTTTGTTTAAATATGGTAAGATATGCCGATTCAGGGTATAGGCCGGAAAGAATTGAGTGAGGAGGCTGCATGGAGACAGGTTTACCGCAGAAAGAAAAAACAATTTTATTGAAAAGAGTAAGATTACTTTATGTCGTTTTGTTTTTTCTCTTGGGGGCAGTTATTGCCCTTGGTGCATATATCTTAAATGATAAGGGGCTGCTGCAAATAAACATAAACCGTTCCAACGCGGGGCTTCCGCATAAAGAAGAGGTTTATAAAGTAATTAACCCTTTACGTTATTCCGGTATTCAAATGTTTTCCAGTAAGGATGTATATCTGACCCTGGATTTCGAAAAGGGCTTATGGACTTTGCATAATATCCATAAATTTGATGATAATGGTGAATTGGTTTTAAATGAGGGCAAGTATGGTACATGCGGGGAGCTGGCGGCTTACACAGCAGATAAGCTCGGACCTGTTTTTAAAGATGATTATAAAATAGATTTCTTGATGGCCAGCCAATCCGGTTACTTTCTCGCTCCCAAGGCTTCGCATATTGTATTAAGAATTACCGGCAGGTCGAACGGCCGGCAAGTATATATCCTGGACCCTTCTTTCCGTAGATATGGGGCATTTGAGGATTTTGATGATTATTTATTTTTTAAAGAATTGCCCCAGCTTAATTTTATGGAAAGTAAGGTAAGTGATGTACTCCAGCAGTTCAATACGGCAATCCCTTTGCTTATAAGGAAGGATTATCTTCTGGGGTTTGTGGTTGAACATGCGAATAAGCAGTTTAACCGGGAGAATTTCGTTATGGCGTTGACTTTGAATAAGAAATATAATTATTCAGGCAGGTATTTGTTTGCCTTGCGCTATGCCGAAGGAGATACTCAGGTTTTTGAGAATAAAAGATTGGCTCTGGAGGCCTTGAGCGAAAAAGAATGGGATACGTTAAAGGAGGAGATAACAAGGTTCTTCGAAGAACAGTTAAATAATACGCATTAACGAAATAGCTGAAAGGCATGTTTGAATTCCATTGATTTTATTTTTGGATAATGGTAATATATGCTTAACAAGTAACTCCGGGTTTTAAGGTGGGTCAGGATAGAACGATGCGAGAAACCTTTATAAGCTGTATTTGTAAGCTGATGAAGGTTTTTCTTTTTTATAGAGGTTATTGAAGTCTAGATGTTAAATTTTCTCCCCAAACAATTTTTTCAGTTTGATCCGCTCTCCTTATTCTTCCTTTTTGTCATTTTTATTGTTTCTCTGCCTTCGGCCATATATTCATTCAGTTACTTAAAGGGTGAGTATTCGCCTGCCAAGATAAGGCTGGGCTGGTTTCTGCTGGTCATCTTTGTATTTTCCATGGCCTTGGTAGTCAGTGTAAATAATGCGCTTGTTTTCCTGATATTCTGGGAGATTATGTCGTTAGTTTCGTATTTCCTGGTTGTTTTTGATACTGACCATGAAAAATCAATTCAGGCGGGAATGATTTATATTGTTATGACGCATATCGGGACAGCCTTTTTAATTGCCGCGTTTATGCTGATGTATAAGTATTCTAATTCTTTCGATTTTTCCGCTATAAAAAGCGCCTGCCAGGTAATGCCCGGCAAAACCAAAAACATTATATTTTTATTACTTTTAGCCGGTTTTGGGACTAAAGCAGGAATCGTGCCGCTGCATGTCTGGCTGCCGTATGCCCATCCGCAAGCTCCCAGCCATATCTCCAGCATAATGTCCGGAGTAATGATTAAAACCGCAATTTACGGAATAATCCGTTTTGTTATTTATATCTTAGGGGTCCAGGCTTATTGGTGGGGGATTTTATTGTTAATCTTGGCAGGAATTACCTGTTTAGTCGGGATAATCTATGCGCTGATGGTTCGCGATATCAAACGCCTGCTGGCTTATTCCAGTGTTGAGAATATGGGAATCATATTATTGGGTATAGGGCTGACCATGTTATTTCAAAGTATGAATATGCCTTATCTGGCTGTATTTGCCATGATTGCCGGATTATACCATTTGATAAACCACGCGATTTTCAAAGGCCTATTGTTTTTAGGCGCCGGAAGTGTGTATAAAGCTTGCGGGACGCGGGATATGGAAAAACTGGGGGGATTAATTAAAAATATGCCGCAGACTGCCGCCTGTTTCCTGATAGGGGCAATGGCGATTTCCGCTCTTCCGCCGCTTAATGGTTTTGTAAGCGAGTGGTTGATTTTGCAGGCGTTTTTTCTGGGGGCGGTTAATGCAGCAGGAGGGGTTAAGGTTTTTCTGGTGATCTGCGCGGCGGTTTTGGCGCTGACCAGCGGCCTGGCTGCTGCCTGTTTTGTCAAGGCCTTTGGCATAATCTTTCTGGCGCTTCCCCGAAGCAGGTATGCTAAAGAGGCGAAGGAGGTTCCTCTGACAATGAGGGCGGGTATGTTTTTTTTATCCTTACTGGTAATTGTCTTTGGTTTAGCTTGCGTAAAGATCATAAAGATATTATCCCAGGTTGCAGGCTCAGTTACGGGTTTTGATATCAGCAGTATGCAATTTTCTTTAAATAACTTTGTTTTAAGCCCGCAAGCAGGTAAGAATATTTATTTTTCTACTCCCTTGCTTGGATTAATGTTGCTTGTCCTGGGGTTGGCAGGTTTTGTTGTATACAGGTTATTCGGCAAGAATAAAGCCGTGATTTATAAAACCTGGGATTGCGGTTACTACAAAATAGGCCCGCGCAACGAATACACCGCAACCGCATTTTCTAAGCCATTCAGGATTGCTTTTAGTTTTTTTCTCCTGCCTTACCGCAAGACGCAGAAGATAAGGGAGTCATTTTATCACGTAAAGTCGTTTGCTTATGAAACACATACGACTCCTGTGTTCAAGCGCTATATTTACGAGCCCCTGCTGGAGTTGGTTTTTAAAGTCGCCAAGTCAATGAGAAGGATACAACTGGGGAGCATCCATTTGTACTTAGGTTATATATTTATTACCATAGTATTATTGATTGTATTTATTCAAAAATTCTAATTAAAATCATGTTAATCATTCTGCAGTTAATTTTATTTATCGTTGTTGCTCCTTTCCTGAGCGGCTTGATTTCCAAAGTAAAGAATAATATCAGGATGCGCAAGGGGCAAAGTGTCTTACAGCCATATTATAATTTAGCGAAGCTTTTTTCAAAAAGAGAAGTAGTTTCAGAGACTGCTTCCTGGATATTTAAGGTCACTCCTTTTGTGGTCTTGGCGGCGATGCTTGTTTCAGCGGCTTTAATCCCTGTGTTTATTTTAAGAAGCCCGCTAAATCATGCGGGAGATTTTCTGGCGCTAATATTTATTTTCTCCTTAGGCCGTTTCTTTCTTGTCCTTTCGGCTTTAGATACCGGAAGTTCTTTTGGGGGGATGGGCGGATCAAGGGAGATGTTTATTTCCAGCCTTCTGGAGCCTGCGTTTTGCATGGCGGTTTTTGCCGTATCTTTACAATTTGGCTCAACGGATATCCTGGCATTTAGTGGGATGCATGCAATATCGGTTTCTTCCGTTGTTGCCGCGCTTACCTTATTTCTGGTTGCCATCGCGGAAACCTCACGTATTCCGGTTGACAACCAGGAAACCCATCTCGAGTTGACGATGATCCATGAAGCAATGGTTTTGGAATATTCAGGCCGATCCCTGGCTTTAATTGAAATGTCATCCTATATCAAGCAGATGATTTTATTTTTTCTGATCGCCCAGATTATTTTTCCCATCGGCTTGCCTGTCTGTTCGGAAGGCGGGCAGGTTTACACAAGCTTTATGCAAATATTGCTTTGGGTTTTGTGGTATTTGGCCAGAATAATTATCATTGCTATTACAGTGGCCCTGGTTGAGATTTCTGTGGCCAAGATGAGATTATTCAGGGCAGCGGATTTTTTGGGCCTGGCTTTTGTGTTGGGGGTGGTTGCTTCGGTATGCGCGATTTTAGGAGTTTAATATGCATGGGATAATTTTATTTACGGTTTTGGTTTCAACATACCTTATGGTTATTGCCAAAAGGATGCCGGCTTTAATCCGCGGTTTCCGTTATCAGTCCTTTTGTTTATTTGTGTTTACCTGGGTTATCGCCTCAAGCCACCGCCAGCCGGATTTATATATTGTTGCCGGGTTGCTTTTTGTTTTGAAGGTATCGCTTATCCCGTATTTATTGTACCGGATCATTAAAAAGATAAAGGTAAGTGAGGATTTGGGGCTATTTATTAACCCGCAATTATCCCTGGTTTGGGCCCTGGTATTTACTTATCTCTCCTGGGTTTTCTCCGCATCGCTATTGATTTCTAATGAAACAGCTTTAACCAGTATGCTGGCAATAGCTTTTTTCATAGTCTTGGCGGGGTTATTTTTGATGATTACCCGGATGAGCGCGCTTGCCCAGATTATCGGGTTATTGGTAATGGAAAATGGGCTGTTCCTGCTTGCCTCGACGGTTTCCGGAGGCATGCCTTTTTTTGTGGAGATTGCCATATTCTTTGATGTGTTTGTGAGCGTGGTGATCATGGGGCTTTTTGTCCACAGGATCAATAAACTTTTTACACATATTGACGTGAATAAACTTTCACGTTTAAAAGGATAAGTTAATGGAGATATTTTTAATTCTTGGGATACCGTTGCTGCTTGCAATAAGCGCTTTGTTTATAAGAAAGCAGAGGACTTTTGGAATAGTTAACTCGATTGGATATCTGGCGGTTTTGTTTGCCGGCATCAGCCTGTTTAAGAGTATAATTACTAAGGGTAGCGCTAAGGCGTTCCTTGGTTTTATCTATCTGGATTTCTTAAGCGCATTTTTTATTTTTGTTACTTCTGTAATTGCTTTTGCCGTATCGCTTTATTCTATAGGTTATATCAGAAAAGATGTTGCTCAGGGGGTTATTTCCGAGAAGAAGGCGCAAGTTTATTACCTGCTTTTTAATCTATTCTGTTTCTCGATGTTTGTGGTGCCGGCAGTGGATAATTTGGGCATGCTCTGGGTAGCTATAGAAATGACTACGCTTATCTCAGCTTTTCTCGTAGGATTTTACAATTCCAAAGAATCGGTGGAAGCCGCCTGGAAATACATCATCATTTGTTCAGTAGGCATAATTTTCGCACTCTTGGGAACAATTTTATTTTCTTATGCGTTTTCAATTTCCGGACTGAGCAAAAGCTTGAATTGGTCGGATATCGCTCCGGTTGCTCATATATTGGATAAGGATATCTTAAAAGTCGCTTTTATTTTTATTCTGGTCGGATACGGTACTAAGGCGGGGTTGGCTCCGATGCATACCTGGCTGCCGGATGCCCATAGCCAGGCAGTAGCTCCGATAAGCGCGCTGCTTTCCGGGGTTTTGTTAAAGATGGCCGTCTATGCGATTTTAAGGTTCGGGATGATTATTATTAAAAGCGTGGGTTTTGCATATTTCGCGCATCTGATGATTTTATTCGGCATAATTTCTCTGGCTATATCCAGCGGTTTTATTTTAGTCCAGAAAGACATTAAGCGCCTGCTTGCCTATAGCAGTATCGAGCATATTGGGATAATCTCGATTGGCTTTGGTTTGGGTTCGCCTTTGGCTATTGCCGGAGCCCTGCTGCATGTTTTTAACCATGCGGTAACCAAATCTTTTATGTTTTTCGGGGCGGGAAACATTGTCAGTGTTTACAAAAAACACAATATGAATACAATCAGGGGGGTAATCAGGGCGATGCCATTTACCGGCATTATGGTGCTTTTAGGTATGTTTGCGCTTACCGGATTTCCGCCCTTTTCCATATTTATCAGCGAGATCATGATCTTAGCCGCCGCCTTTACCAATGGTTCATATACGATAGCGGCTTTATTATTATTTTTTCTTTCACTTATCTTTGGCGCGTTTATTTACCATTTCGGAAAAATGCTTTTTGGCAAACTTCCTAAAGGTATGGTTGTTTCGGCTGAACCGTTAAGCAAAAGATTAGCGTTTTTATTTTTACTTTTCCTGATTTGCGTTTTAGGTATCGCGTTACCATTTATAAAAAAGGATTTATTATGGTTTGCTCAGAGATTATTGCAGGGATAAAAAATATATTTGGCGCTTTTGAGGCGCTTTCTGTCACCCAGGCTTATGCAGATGAAATACGGATTAAGGTAAGCCCGCGGTTATTCAAAGATACCTGCCTGGCATTGCATAAAATGTTTTCTTCTTCGGTATATATGTTGTTTGCTTCTGATGAACGCAGGGCTACAGGTGTATTTACGATAAATTGCGTATTTGGGAATTTAAAACAAGGCCAGTGGATAATTATAAGTATAGATATTCCGCAGGATGAGGCTTATTTTGATTCTTTGGCAAAGTCCATCCACTCCGCCAGCCTTTTTGAAAGAGAGATTTGGGAGATGTTTGGTATCGAGCCAAAAGGTAATCCTGATCTAAGGAGGTTAAGGCTGCACAATGAAGTTTGGCCAAAGGGTAATTATCCTTTGCGTAAGGATTTTCAGAAGTTGCAGACAGGGGATTTAGGTGATTATGAATTTGACCGGGTAGAGGGTGATGGTGTATTCGAGGTGCCAGTAGGTCCGGTACATGCCGGAATTATCGGCCCCGGGCATTTTCGTTTTAGCGTTGCGGGTGAACCGATCATTAATTTGGAAACCAGGCTTGGTTTTACCCACAGAGGAGTAGAGAAACTTTTTGAAGGCCAATTCTGTATTGAGGCAATCCGGTTAGCCGAGTGCGTGTCGGGTGATGCGAGTTTTGCTCATAGCCTTGCGTTTGCGCAGGCAGCAGAGAAGATTTCCGGGATATCCATTCCAAAACAAGCTGTTTATCTAAGAGCTATATTTTTAGAGCTTGAGCGGATGTATAATCATGTCAACGATATCGGCGGAATGGCAGTGGATGTAGGTTTTAGTTTTCCGTCCGCCTATGCCTCGGTTATTAAAGAAGCGCTCCTGCAGTTAAATGATTCGCTTACCGCAAGCCGGTATCTTAAAAAAGTTAATACGGTAGGAGGGGTCTTCAAAGGCCTGGATGAGAACAGAAAACAAATACTGCTTAATTCCCTTAAGAGCATAAAAAACGATTTTGATGAGTTGATTAAAATATTGTATTCCAGCGTTTCTTTTATGGATAGGATAGATACTACCGGGGCATTGCGGCGTAAGACTGCCGAAGGTTTAGGTGTGGTTGGCCTGATTGCCCGGGCATCAGGTATCCCTGCGGATTTAAGAGAATATTTCTCCGTGGTTTATAAAGAAGCAAAATTTAAAATGGCGACAGAGGAATCCGGTGATGTGCTGGCCAGATTAAAATTAAGGATTGCTGAATTTAAGGAATCCATCCGCTTGATTGAAGTTTTTGCCGGAAAACTTATAGACGGTAAGGAGATTAGTGTTCATCCGGAATTCAAGGGGGGCAGGGCATTAGGGTATACGGAAGGCTGGAGAGGCCCGGTTTTATACTGGTTAGAAGTTGATGCGACAGGTTTCATTCAAAGATGTAAAGTGGTTGATCCTTCTTTTCTGAATTGGCAGGGGTTATCTTATGCTGTCTTGGGGAATATTATTCCGGATTTTCCGCTTTGTAATAAAAGTTTTGATCTTTCGTATTCAGGAGGCGACCTCTAACCATGCTACAGATACTCAAGAACAGAATATTAAAAGGTATACTTACCAGGAGAATTGAGCCGGAATCTTCCAGGGTAATTGCAGAGGCGGGTTTGTCTGTTCGGCAGGCAGGTTCAGAATTGAGATCCCTGATCCGGAAGAAATTTGGCCGGTCTTTGCATATTCGCCAGGTTGATACCGGCTCTTGTGGCGCCTGTGAATCTGAAATAATTTCCGCGAACAATCCGATTTACGATTTGCAAAGGTTTGGGGTAAATTTTGTAGCCTCTCCGCGGCATGCCGACGCGCTTTTGGTTACCGGCCCGCTATCTAAAAATATGCTTATCGCTTTAAATAAAACTTATGAGGCTATGCCTGAACCTAAATTTGTGATTACCTGCGGGGATTGCGCCTTAGGCTGTGGCCCGTTTAAAGATTCTTATTATGTTTGCGGGGCGGTAAAAGATATTTTACCGGTTGTTTTGCATATTCCCGGTTGCCCTCCCAGTCCTTTAAAGATCATATCATCCCTGACAGCTTTTCTAAAAACTTCCAAAACTTCCTAGATACAATAAATTCACTTCTTATTTTAATTTTCTTGCCAATGTCTATATCGGGATTTATAATACAAGCGTTAATAATTAAAGGAGGGGTTTTATGAAAAAATTCCTGTTTATGGTTGTGTTGCTAAATTTGTTTAGTTTTTTAATTATCTGCCCTGCCTGTGCCCAGGATCGCAATGTTAGCGTGGAGTTAACGCAGTTAAGAAACGAATTATTGAATTCAAAATTACCGCTTAAGGATGTAAATTCAGTCGCCCAGACTTTAAGGGCTTTATTAAACCAGGGCTCTAGCGTAGGAGAATTAAGAAGTATAACTCTAAGCATAGCCAAAAAAGGTATTTCTGGTACAGATTTAAATACTTCTCTTGAATCCGTGAACGTGCTGGTTGAGGCAGGCGTCAAAACTAATGAAGCCGGAAATGTAGTATTAGGGGGGATAGATAAAGGGTTGGCATTGGGTTTTAAGGGCGGTGATTTTGGCTTGATGGATAATGTCCGGGAGGCGGTAAAACAAAAAAAAGCGCAATTGCTTGAAGAGATGAAGAAGAAATCCGCAGAAACAGCTAATCCATCAACTGACACGGTCAGCAAATAGGTCCAGACAAAAGGAGAGGATATGAAAATCTGGTTATGTCTTTTTTGTTTAGCGGTTTCTTTGTTTATGCCCGGTATAAGTTTTTGCCAGGAGGCTCAGGGAGATATTGAAACACACTCCCGGCAGGGGGTTGTTTCGGAGGTTGATTCAATTGGTTCGTCTTTGATAATATTTGACGGCAGTGAGCAAATAAGATTTTCCGTAGACCAGGCAGCAAGAATCCAGCGTGGTACGGAGAATATAATGCTTGATGACCTTGAATCAAATGATACGGTAACTGTAGAATATTACAAGTCTGCGAATGGGGTGCTTAAGGCGGTTTCAATCGTCGATAATAATATTATCTCTGACTTTTGATGGTCAATAATTAAAAACTATAAATAAGTGGGAATTTTAAGGAACCGGGGATGAATAAATTTATTATTACAACGTTGATGTTAGTATGCAGCAATCTATTTATGACCTTTGCTTGGTATGGCCATTTAAAGAATTATAGCCATAAGCCCTGGATCATCGCTGCTTTAATCAGCTGGGGGGTTGCTTTATTTGAATATCTTCTGCAGGTTCCCGCCAATAGAATCGGTCATCAGGTGATGAATCTGGGGCAGCTTAAGATCCTCCAAGAGTTAATCACTTTATCCGTGTTTGTGCCGTTTTGCGTATTCTATATGAAAGAAGGCTTAAAGAAAGATTATCTATTGGCGGCCTTGTGTATCCTGGCTGCGGCCTTCTTTATGTTCCGCGGGTTGCTAGCTAAAGTATGAGATGAAACTTCGGCAGTAGAATCCTTCCTGTTAACCGCAATACAATTATATTGACACTATTTTTGATTATGCTAAACTAGTTATGGACATATGTTCATAACTAAATGGAGGTGAGATTTGCGGCCGAAAAAGACCAGGTGGGTAAAATGCGCACCGGCTGAGAGATGTTTTAAGCCGCGTTGCAGGCCGTTAGCCAAACTTGAGGGAGTTTATCTTAGCCTCGATGAGTTTGAAGCTATCCGCCTGGCTGATCTCGAAGGATTAAAGCAAATAGATGCTGCCAGGTTAATGCATGTATCCCGTCCGACATTTTCGCGCATTGTAGCTTTAGCCAGAAAGAAAGTAGCTGATGGTTTAGTCAATATTAAGGTAATCAGGATTGAAGGGGGATGTTGTAAAATTAAAAGGAGGAGAAGATGAAAGATAAGCTTGAGCAGGGGAAAGAGAAAAAAGGTTTTTTTGCCAGGATGATTGATAAAATAGATAAAAAGCTGCAGGAAAAGGCAAAATCCGGTTCCTGCTGTTGCAGTAAAGATGACGCGGGTAAGAAATCATGCTGCAGCTAATTGTTGATTGGATAACCTATTCCTTATTTAAATTAGACCCGTTTGCTAAATGGGCGCAGGTGATAAATTTCTTTATTTATGATTCCGTAAAGATTTTATTACTGTTGTTTGTTTTGATTGCCTTGATCGGGTTTTTAAGGTCTTATCTGCCCGCAGAAAAAATAAAACAATGGCTTAGCGGCAAGAAAGTGCTTCCTAATTTTCTGGCTGCGATATTTGGGGCAGTAACTCCATTCTGTTCCTGCTCATCAATTCCCATATTTATAAGTTTCCTTGAGACAGGGGTGCCGTTAGGGGTAACATTTTCTTTTTTGATCACCTCTCCGCTGGTTAATGAATATCTTGTGGTATTAATGCTCGGGTTCTTTGGTTTTAAGATTACCTTTCTTTATGTATTAAGCGGAATAATAATCGGGGTTGCCTGTGGTATTATTTTGGGGAAAATGAAACTGGAGAAATATCTTGTGAAAGATTTGATCAGCCAGGATGTCCAGGATTGCCCTGAGAAAAGATTAGAAGGTTTTAAGAGCCGGGTATTATTTGGGATACAAGAAGCCAATTCAATCGTCAAGAAACTTTGGTTTTGGGTTTTAATTGGAGTAGGCCTGGGCGCGTTCATTCATAATTTTGTTCCGCAGGAACTTATTCAAACCTTAATAAGTAAGACAGGGTTTTTCAGTGTCCCTATTGCCACAATCATCGGAGTCCCCATGTATGGAAGCTGCGCGGCAATTGTACCGATAGCCGTAGCTTTATTTCAAAAGGGGTTTCCTCTTGGTACGGCATTAGCTTTTATGATGGCGGTGGCGTCATTGAGCCTGCCTGAGGCAATTATGTTAAGAAGGGCAATGCATTTAAAATTAATTTTTATATTTTTTACGGTAACTTCCTTGGCGATTATGTTTACAGGTTATCTGTTTAATTTCTTGCAAGGGAGCTTTTTTAGATAAAAAGATGAAGAGAATACTTTTGATTTTTATTATTATCCTGGCTGGTAGCGCTATTCCTTTTTTTACCGTCCAAGCAGCCGTAAAAGACAAGGTCATCGCGTATTATTTTCGCGGAACATTCCGCAGCCCGAGCTGCCGCCATCTGGAAAAGAATTGCCGGGAGGTGATTGAAGCTAACTTTAAGGATGCCCTTGCGTCGGGGAAATTAGAGTTTCAAGTTGTAATCTTAGGGGATAAAGGGGAGGGGTATTACGTTAACTACTATAAAATTTATGCCAGAACCCTCATCTTATCATTAGTAAAAAACGGCAAGGAAACAGAATGGAAGAATTTGGATAGGGTTGGTGAGTTTTTTGATAACCGGGAAGGGTTTTCTGATTACCTAAAGAAAGAAATTAATATTTTCTTGGGAAAGGCAGAATAATGGAAAATGCTATTAGGTAAATAAATGCAGAAGATACTTTTAGTTTTTATTAGTATCGTATTTTTTAGTATTGGGGGTATTGTTGCTATAAATTTTATTTACGCTCAGGAACGTCCAGCTTCAAATGTTTCCGTATATTATTTCCATGGTTCTTCCAGGTGTCCCAACTGTTATAAGCTTGAGAAGTATTCTAAGGAGGCCATTGAAACTTGTTTTAAAGAAGCGCTTCTTAATGGAAAATTGGAGTTTAGGGTTATAAACGTAGAAGATAAGGGAAGCCGGTATTATGTTGAGCATTACCAGCTTTATACTAAAACTCTTATACTGTCCTTAGAAGAAAATGGCAAAGAAGTAAAATGGAAGAATCTTAATGCTATATGGAAATATATTGATGATAATCAGGGATTTATTGATTATATCAAAGGTGAAGTTGTGGATTATTTGAAGGAAGTCCAGTGATAGAAATACTAGCAGGTTTTCTGCCGGCTTTGTGGCTTGGTATATTGACTTCAATAAGCCCTTGTCCTCTAGCTTCCAATGTTGCAGCAGTATCGTTTCTGTCTAATAAAATTACGCATCCGCTGTTTGTGTTTATTTCCGGGCTTGCCTATACTTTTGGCAGAATGGTTGCCTACGCAGTAGTAGGATGGGTTATTATTAACTCTTTTTTTAGCGTTCCGCAAACCGCTCAGTTTTTACAAAAGTATATGAATAAAGCTTTAGGTCCCCTTTTGATCGTTGCGGGGTTTGTTTTATTAGGGATAATTAACCTGCGTTTGCCAGGTGTCAGGTTTTCTGAAAAATGCCGCAATAAACTTGCGAAAATCGGAACAATAGGGTCTTTTCTGCTAGGGTTTATTTTTGCTTTTGCATTTTGTCCGGTTTCAGCTGCTTTATTCTTTGGCAGCCTTATTCCTTTGGCGCTTAATAGCAAGACAGGGTTTTTGTTGCCTTTTATCTATGGAATCGGGACAGGGATTCCGGTGTTAATATTTGCGGTGGCTATTGCATTTGGTGTTACCACATTTGGCCGCTGGTTTGGCCGTATAACTAAAATAGAATGTTATGCTCGTTTGTCAACCGGAGTGATATTTATAATTGTTGGAGCCTATTATATTTGGGCGTATATAATACCGGCACTTAAGATATAGGAGGATAATAGATGAGTGAAAATAGAGAAAGAAATATGTCTATATTTGAGAAATACCTGACTCTTTGGGTTTTATTATGTATAGGCGCGGGAATCCTGGTAGGTAAGATCGCTCCGGAAGCGGCGAGATTTCTTGACGGTATGGCTATTTACGTTAACGGGGCTCCGGTTGTTTCAATACCAATTGCGATTTGCCTGTTTTTTATGATGTACCCAATAATGGTAAAGATTGATTTTGCGGAGGTGATAAAAGCGGGAAAATCCCCTAAACCTGTAGGTTTAACTTTATTTGTTAATTGGGCAATAAAACCTTTTACTATGTATGCTATAACTTACGTTTTTTTGGGGATTTTATTCAAAGGACTTATTGGGATAGACGCTATGGATTTTGTTAAACTTCCTCCGGGAGCGGATTGGTCACTGGGGTCTATTCATGGCGCAGGAACAGTGGTTATTCACGAAGGTTTAAAAATGCTTCAAGTGCCGTTGTGGCGCAGTTATTTTGCCGGTTGTATCCTGCTTGGCATTGCCCCCTGCACAGCGATGGTCCTGGTATGGGGGTTTCTTGCTAAAGGCAATGATGGTCATACACTGGTTATGGTTGCTATCAACTCGCTTACTATGTTGTTGTTTTATGGCGTTTTGGGCGGGTTCCTGTTAGGCGTCGGAAAAATGCCGGTGCCCTGGCAGGCATTGTTGTTATCGATCGCCATATATGTGGCTTTACCATTAGCAGCGGGATATTTTTCAAGAAAGTTGATTATCTCGCGCAAGGGGGCAAAATGGTTCAATGAAAATTTTCTGCATATTCTTTCTCCGGTTTCAATTGTGGCATTATTGTTTACTTTAGTTCTTCTATTTTCATTTAAAGGAGAGGTAATTTTGGCTCAGCCGTTAACTATTCTTTGGATAGCTATCCCGTTGTTTATTCAGACGTGTCTGATATTTGCTGTTACCTATTGGATGGCAAAAAAAATGCGCTTGAAATATGAAGATGCGGCGCCTTCGGCAATGGTTGGTGCCAGTAACCATTTTGAGGTCGCGATCGCCACAGCGACAATGTTATTCGGGCTTTCCTCAGGAGCGGCTTTGGCCACGGTTGTCGGCGTTTTAATCGAGGTTCCGGTCATGCTGATGCTGGTAAAAGTATGTTTAAAAACACAAAATTGGTTTAAACAGTAAAAGAGTAGTTTTTCCCCTTTCCTGAAAATAATTGCTTACCAACCCAATGATGTTATAATAAAATCATGGTTACGATTATTTTTATTATTGCCGCATTCATCTTCGGGCTGAGTTATTTAAAATATGGAAAATTCCTAACTCAGTTATTTGAGCTGGATGATCAAAATCTTCCTCCTTCGAGTACTATGCATGATGGGGTGGATTATGTGCCGGCCCCTGCGCTGGTGTTATTCGGGCATCATTTTTCATCTATTGCCGGGGCAGGCCCGGTTTTAGGCCCAATTATCGCCGGATTGGCTTTTGGCTGGTTTCCGGTCTGGTTATGGGTGGTTATCGGTTCTGTTTTTATCGGTGGGTTGCATGATTTCTCGAGCCTGGTGATTTCTGTGCGCAACCGCGGCAGGTCAATAGCTGAAATTGCCAATACCTATATGTCCGGCAAGGCTTACCGGCTGATGCTGGTTTTTATCTGGCTTACGCTGGTATATGTGCTTACTGTGTTTACGGATTTGACTGCTGTGGCTTTTAAGGCTGATGGCGGAGTAGCCACTTCCTCTATTTTATTTATGATTTTAGCTTTGGGGCTTGGAATATCGCTCTACCGTTTAAAAATGCGGCTTTCCTGGGCTACGGGGATATTTGTTCCTTTGCTCTTTTTTTGCGTTTGGCTTGGCCAGTGCATACCTTTGAATAATATCCCGGTTTTATTTGGCGATAGCGTAAAAACCTGGAGTATCCTGTTAATTATTTATTGTCTGATTGCTTCGGTTACCCCGGTTTGGATATTGCTTCAGCCAAGGGATTATCTCTCGAGTTTTTTGTTATACGGTTCTATCCTGGGGGGTTTTTTAGGGATACTTTTCGGCGGGCATGCGTTAAAATACCCGGCTTTTACCGGTTGGAGTTCGCCTGATGTAGGCCCGATGTTTCCTCTTTTATTCGTGACTGTAGCCTGCGGTGCCATAAGCGGTTTCCATTCTATTGTTGCCAGCGGTACTTCTTCCAAGCAAATTAAGAAAGAAACTCACGTATTGCCAATAGGTTATGGGGCAATGTTGGTTGAAGGTCTGGTTGCGGTAATTGCCCTGAGTACCATTATGATGATTGGAGTTAATGATCCGTTAACCAGGGGAGCTCCGCTGGCTATCTATGGAGCTGGAATGGCCAAGTTTCTTTCTATATTCGGTATTCCGGAAAAATACGGTAATTCTTTTGGTATCTTAGCCCTATCTACCTTTATTTTAACTACCCTGGATACTGCAACCCGTTTGGGCAGGTATATTTTCCAGGAGTTTTTCAGTATGGAAGCTAAGAGTTCCCGCTATATAGCTACTGCGGCCACGCTATTGCTGCCAACTATATTTGTTTTGATAAACCTAAGGGATGTCAGTGGAAATATTATCCCTGCCTGGAAAACAATCTGGCCTGTCTTTGGCGCTACTAATCAGTTATTGGCGGGTTTGGCGTTGATGGTGGTCGGTGTCTGGTTAAGGAAAAAGGGCAAGCCGTTTTGGTTTGTGGTATTGCCGATGATATTTATGCTGGCAATGACTCTCTGGGCATTGTTTATCATCATCCTGCAATACAAGTTCAGCCTGCTTGGGTTTATCGCTGCCATTCTTTTGTTTCTTTCCATTTTTCTGATCTTAGAGGCGGTTGAAATATTTAAAACTAATAAGAAATAATTATTTTATAACCCCAATTACCGTATAGAGATATATAAAACGTCTTGTTAATTAAGGATTTGTATGTTATATTGAAAACAATAATTTCATAAAAACGGGGTGGAGATGGTTCGGGTAAATAAACGGGAACGCCCTCACATAAGTTAATATATTTGAACTCAAGTCTCTTGCGTTATTGAAGCGCAAGGGATTTGAGTTTTTTGTTTCTTAGGGAGGCAGGGTTTTATGCGCATACACACAAAATTAATTATTCAAACCTTCATTCTTATCTTAATCGCCTTTGTCGTATTCTCTGTATATGTCCGGGTGGAATTTAAGCAGAATACTATTTTATTTCAGAGCCAGAAGAAAGACATAGAAAATAACTTTAATAAAATATTAGATCTTAAATCCAAGACCCTGGAAACCCTGGCGTTAGATTATACTTATTGGGATGAAATGGTGAATTATATTAAACAGCCCAATGAAACCTGGGCAAACCTGAATTTGAAGACCGCCATTTCCACTTATAATGCTGATTTAGTGGTTGTTTATGATTCCAGGTTTGTTTATGTTTCTCATTTTGTTTCTAAGGGGAATGAAGGGTTGTTTAACGAATTCAGCCGGAATGTAATCTTAACCGGAGTTTTCGCGGATAAGAAAGTGAACCATTTCTTTGTTCATCTTGCTGATAACGTATTGGAGGTTTACGCAGCCACGGTCCATTCTACTAATGACCCGGAGAGAAAGACTCTACCCCAGGGGTATATGTTTACTGCCAGGCTTTGGGGCAAAGAGTATCTTGATGAGATCTCTCAAATTACTGATTGCCAGCTTTCATTAGTTTATCCTGTGAGTAAGTCAACCCTGATGAATAAAGCTGAATACAAGGAAGAAGCTGTACAGTTTTCAAGGATTTTAAGAGGTTGGGATGATACTCCGGTTGCCAGGATAGATGTAGTGCGGATATCGCAAAGCGTTCTTGAGTCTAAATCGATGTCCAGGCTAGAGCTTGTCCTTATTATATTTTTTGTTTTATTTATAGCTTTAGTTTATATCTGGTTTATTGTGCATCAAGTGTATAAGCCCCTGGTCCTTATATCCAAAGCGCTTAAAGAAGGTAACCTGCAGTATATTTTCAAGATGCAGTCCGGCCGCAATGAGTTTGGTGAAATAGCCAGACTGATATTTAAATTTTCAGAAAATGAAGTAGAGCTTGCCAAAGAAGTAAATTTACTTAAGATCGCGGAGGCTCAATTAGAGAAAGAGCGTGACCGCGTCCAGGAGTATTTGGATGTCGCCGGTGTTATGATAATGATCCTGGATCTCAAAGGGGATATCAGCACGATTAATAAAAAGGGTTACGCTATCCTGGGATATACAGAGCCTGAGCTGATCGGCAGAAATTGGTTTCAAACCTGCCTGCCGGAAACAAATAAAGAAGAGGTTTATGGAGTTGTCAATAATCTTCTTGCCGGAGATGAGGATTCCTATAAGTATCATGAAAACGAGGTTTTGAGAAAAGACGGCCAATTGCGTACAATAGCGTTTAATAACGCTATTCTTAAAAACAAGGCTTCTCAGATAATCGGGTTATTAGTTTCAGGGGAAGATATTACTGAACGTAAGCAAGCGGAAAAAGATTTTCGTAAGATTTCCGAGGAGTTACGCGTCATAATTGATTCTTCTCCGGGTATGGTTTTTTATAAAGACAGAGAGAACCGTTTTATACTTGTCAATAAGGCTTTTATGGAGATAGCCGGGTTGTCTAAAGAGGATATTGAGGGTAAAACCGCTTTTGAGGTTTTTCCGGAATACGCAAAAAAATACTGGGAAGATGATTTAGAGGTAATGACAACGAACCGTAAGAAATTGAATATACTGGAGGTTGTAAAAACGCCCA
Source organism: Candidatus Omnitrophota bacterium (assembly GCA_023229385.1). GTDB lineage: Bacteria > Omnitrophota > Gorgyraeia > Gygaellales > Profunditerraquicolaceae > UBA6249. The sequence goes on from JALNZI010000009.1 coordinate 24,120, forward strand.
GGGGATTAGCTTGGTTGAGGACGGATAAAATCCCTTATATTGACGAGCATGGCAATGTTATCGGAGTGATTGGCTTCTCGCTGGATGTTACTGAGCACAAGAATGCGGAAGAAAAGCTGCGCGAGAGCGAAGAGCGTTATCGGGTTATTTTTAATGGTTCGCATGATGCGTTGATGACTTTGGAGCCTCCCGGTTTTAATTTTACTTCCGGAAATGACGCGGCTATAAAATTGTTTGGGGTTAAGGATATGGCAGAATTTATTACTCTTTGCCCCTGGGATATTTCTCCGGAGGTTCAGCCGGATGGCAAGGTTTCTATCGTAAAAGCAAAAGAGATGCTGGAAATTGCCTTAAACGAGGGCTCAGCTTATTTTGAATGGATGTATAAACGGCTTGATGGGAGAGAATTTCCCTGTGCTATCCTACTTAGCGTATTGGCTTTGGGGAATAAAAAAATAGTTCAGGCTAATGTGCGCGATATTACCGAGAGGAAGAAAATAGAGGGTGAGTTAAAGAAAAAGACGGAGTTCCTGGAAGCTCAAGTTGAAGCTTCGGTCGATGGCTTGCTGGTTGTTGATGATAACGGAAAGAGGATTTTGACCAATAAGCGGTTGCTTGAATTATGGAAGGTGCCGCAGCATATTATCGACGATGAGAATGATGAAGCGCTTCTGCAATATGCGACAAGCAGGGCGAAAGACCGGCAACAGTTTTTAGATAGGATAAGTTATCTCTATGCTCATAGAGATGAAAAAAGCCGCGATGAAATAGAGTTTAATGACGGGATGATTTTCGATAGATATTCTTCTCCCGTGATTGATAAGAGTGGCAAATACTTTGGACGTATCTGGATTTTCCGTGATATCACCGAACTTAAACAGGCAGAACAAGAGTTGAAAAAAGACCTGCATGATTTGGAGGTTTTTTATAAAGCTTCTATCGGCAGGGAAGAGCGCATACTGGAACTTAAAAAACAGATAAAAGAACTGGAAACTAAATTAGGTAATCGTAAATAATCTATAGGTTTTAGGAGATAGGGATGGTGATGGTGTTATTTTTTTATGGCCTTGCGTTTATCCTTATGGGGTTGGTATTAATTGCCATTTCCCGTAAAGAAGATTTTCTCGGTATTGCGAAGAATTTCTGGGCGCTTGCTATTTTTGGGATAATCCACGGGGTTAATTCCTGGGTGAATATGTTTGTTTTAAGAAGAGGGTTCTTTGATTCCGGATTGCCCGCTGCCATTGGCGCTGCTCTTTTGCCCATTTCTTTTACCTTTTTGCTTATATTTGGAGTGCTGAATATGCGGCAGAGGTGTCCGGAATGCAAATGGTTTAGATATATCCCGGTTGCTTGTTTAATCCCCTGGTTTTTAGCTTTTGCTACAGGCAAGGGGTTTGTCGTTTCCGGAATAATGGCCCGTTATTTTATATGCATACCTGGAATAGCTATTATTATCTATGATCTGGCCGGTAGATTGGTTTCGTACAGAAAAGAATTGCCGGTTTTTGTTTTTTTGAGCACGATAATTTTTATATTCGCCAGCGGGCTGTTTGGTTTTGTTTCAGGATTAGTTGTTCCTGAGGCGAATTTCTTTCCGGCTTCGTTAATAAACTACAATAATTTTATCAGAACATTCGGTTTTCCCATACAGATTATCCGGATATTTACTGCTATTCTTACTTCAATCGCGGCCTTTGGAATGACCGGGGTTTTCTATAAGGATAAGATAAAGGTGCGTTTGATCGGAGGTATCCGGCGTAAGGTTTTATTCTTTACAGTATTATTCAGTTCGATTATTCTAACGGTTAGCATCTTAGCCATGTACTTTTCCGGGGTGTTTACGCTGCGACAGGTTACTTTCAGCCAGCAGCAGGCTATTGTGCAGTTAATGGCTAATTCCATAGGGGAAATGATTGATTCCGAAGTAAACGAGTTGGAGAGTTATGTGGCAAACCCGAGTATCTGGGGGGCGGTTATCAGGGATGCTAACCTTAAATATCCCTCAATGCCTGCTAAAAGCATACCGGGATATTTTGTTAAAATGGATAAGCAATGGAGCCAGTCATCGTCAAAGGGGCCGGCAGTAGACAGGTATCTTAATACGCTGCTTAGCCTGCGGCTTAAGAAATTCGCTGAAACAAAAGGTAATATCGCTGAGATATTTTTTACTGATAAATACGGCGGCCTGGTTGTCGCTTCGACAAAAACAAGCGATTTTTATCAAGCGGATGAGGATTGGTGGCGGAAGACATTTAATAAGGGCAAAGGCAGTATTTTTATCGGGGATATGGAATTTGACGAATCCAGCAATAACTGGTCGATCACCATATCGGTTCCAGTATATGATAAGGATGCGCAGGTTGTTGGTGTTTGTAAGGCAGTTTACAATACCTTGAGGTTTTCGGAAGTAGTTTCTAAATTTGAAATAGGCTCTACTGGCAGGGCGATCCTGTTTGATAATACCGGCGAGCTTATCTGTCAGAGTGCGCATAGGTTTATGAAAGATAAGAGTTCAGTTTTGGCTGAGTGGAAGGCCATTAATGAATCGCAATCAGAGAAGTCTTTTTTATCGTCAGCTTATATCCGCCGCGGGGCAAGAAATGTTTTTCTGGCTTCCTGGGCGGTTATTCCATATAAAGGATTATTACAGCAGGGAGTTAAATGGTTTGCCTGTGTTGAGCAGGATACTAAGGAGATTTTTGCCGGGCAGGAGCTAATCCTTTTATTGTATACCACAATATTATTTGGGATATTGCTGGTTTTATCCACATATTTTAGTTTTTTATTTGTGCGCCTGTTGATCCGCCCTATTGAGAAAATGCGTTTAGGGATGCGTGAAATTGCCTCGGGAAACCTAAACTACTACCTGAATTTAAGAAGCGGGGATGAGCTTGAGGATCTCTCGGATTCCTTTAATTTAATGATCGATACCTTGCGTAAGACCCTGGTTTCCAAAGATGCCTTAATCACCGAAGTTTCCGAACGTAAGCAGGCGGAATGTCTGCTTGAGCAGTCTAAGGATAAATTAGAGGGCAAGGCCCAGGAATTAAATGCCCAGTTGAAACAAACAGAGAAGACCCATGAGATAATGATGAGTATGCTGGAAGATAATAATATGATCCGGGAGGCGCTGGAGAAAAGTTTAGCGGAGTTGAAGCAGACGCAGGAGATGATGGTCCAGGTGGCAAAACTTGGTGCGGTGGGCCAGCTGGCCAGCGGGGTGGCGCATGAAGTTAAGAATCCCCTGGGGATAATCCTGCAGGGGATAAATTATCTGGAAAATAAAATAGCAGCCAAGGGAGATGATACCCAGGAAGTTCTGGGGATGATGAAAGATGGCATAGTCCGTGCGGATAAAATTATTAACGGTTTGCTTGATTTCTCTAAATCCACAAAACTGGATTTTAAACAGGAGGATATAAATTCCGTATTGGAAAGTTCGATTAACTTAGCGCAGGTTTCATCCCGGTTTACAGGGGTGCAGATCGTCAGGGAAATGGCCAGGCACCTGCCCAAGGTAAAAATTGATAAGAATAAAATGGAGCAGGTTTTTATCAATGTCTTAGTGAATGCAGCCCAGGCTATGGATAACCAGGGCCTGATTACTATCCGCAGTTATGTCAAGAAACTTCCAAACCCGGAAAGGTCGAGGATTAATAAAGATGTGGATTATTTCGTTTCTGGTGAAGACGCCCTGATAGTTGAAATTGAGGATACCGGGACAGGGATTTCCGAAGAAAACCTGAAGAAAATATTTGACGCGTTTTTTTCCACTAAAGGTCCTAAGGGAGGGGCAGGTTTAGGTTTAGGAATATGCTTGAGCATAGTGGATATGCATAAAGGCCTGATTGATGTAGAAAGTCAGTTGGGGAAAGGGACCAAAGTAACCATTACCTTAAAGTTAGCCACGGAGGGTTAAAATGGTTAAGAAAATATTAATCATTGACGATGAGATTTATTTTGCTAAGTTAGTAAAGATGAATTTGGAGTTAGGCGGTGATTTTAAAGTTGAAATAGCCGTCAAGGGTTATGAGGGGATTAAGCTAGCTGTAAGATTAAAGCCGCATTTGATCCTTTTGGATTTACTCATGCCTGATATGAACGGACTTCAGGTAATCGAAGAATTGAAAAAAGATTCAAAGACTGCCCGTACTCCTCTGGTTATGCTCAGTGCAAAAGGTGATGACGCAACCAGGAAAGAAGTTTTAGGCAAGGATGTTGATTTGTTTATAACCAAGCCGATAAGCGCGAAAGATCTGAAAGATAAAATAATTAAGATCTTAAAAAGATCTTAAAAGGAGTAGCGGATGCAAAAAAAGAAAATATTAGTCATCGATGATGAAAAAAACCTCTGTATTCTATTGAAGTCAAATCTAGAAAGTACCGGCGAGTATGAAGTAGCAACCGCTAATTCCGGCGAAGAGGGGCTGGAAAAGGCAAAAAAAACGGATTTTGATTTAGTGATTACGGATTTTAAAATGCCGGGATTAAACGGCAGGCAGGTGCTTAACGCGCTTAAAGATATGCGGCCTAATTCTCCGGTCGTGCTTTGTTCTGTTTACCATGATGACCCCAGCACGGTTACCGCTTTGGATATAGCCAGGGCCGATGGGATAATTACAAAACCATTTGAACATAAACAGCTTTATAAGACGATAAAGGATATTTTAACCGATAGTGCAAACGGCAAATAACGCCGGGAAGAAAAAGGAGATGTGGAATGTCTAGTAAGATATTAGTTGTTGATGATGAAGTAGATTTTACCAGGTTGTTGAAATCCAATCTTGAAGAGACCGGAAAATTTGAAGTGTTAGCTTTACCCAACGCCAATGATATTATATCTCAGGTTCATGCCTTTAAGCCGGATATTATTTTACTGGATATTATCATGCCCGGGACCAAGGGGATTGAGGTTTGCGAGATATTGAATAAAGATGTAGTCGGCAAGACCATACCGATTATTATTATTTCCGCGCTGGCCAAGGATGCGGATAAGTATAAGGCTTATCGGGTTGGGGTAGTGGATTATATGGAGAAACCGATAGAGATAGAACGCCTAGTCGTCAAAATAGATAAGTATATACAATTTAAACACGGTGATTAAGGCGTTTTAGCGAACTGATTTATTCCCCCTTGATTTACAAAACAATCATTAAAATCGAGCAGTAAGTAGTTGTTTGACAACTTCCGGGTATGTATAAAATTAGATAAAATGCCCAGTATTTTCTTATTGACAAAATATTAAAAAAGTAATAATTTTATACTTATAATTTTTCAAAAAGGAGGAAAAATATGAATACCGGCCTTACCGCTATTAACGAGAAAGTCCAGAAAGAAAGTTTATTCGTGCAAAGCCTGATTACTGAAATAGGCAAGGTTATCGTCGGCCAAAAATACCTGATTGAGAGGCTGTTGGTAGGTTTGTTTGCCAATGGGCATATACTTGTTGAGGGTGTGCCCGGATTAGCCAAGACTTTATCGATTAAGACTTTGGCTCAAGTCATCAATACAAAATTCCAAAGGATCCAATTTACCCCAGACCTGTTGCCGGCGGACTTGATTGGTACGCTTATCTATAATCCCAAAGACGGGGCATTCTCGACCAAGAAGGGGCCGATATTCTCTAATATTATTTTAGCTGATGAAATAAACCGCGCTCCGGCTAAGGTGCAGAGCGCCCTGCTTGAAGCTATGCAGGAGAGGCAGGTTACTATCGGGGAAAATACCTTTAAGCTGGATGATCCGTTTTTGGTTATGGCTACCCAGAATCCGATAGAACAGGAAGGAACATATCCTCTTCCTGAGGCACAGGTAGACAGGTTTATGCTTAAGATCAATATAACTTATCCCAATATCGAAGAGGAGCACAAGATTTTGAAGCGTATGGGTTTCACGGATAAAAAGAACGAGGTAAAAACCATTGTCGAGCCGCAGGATATTATCAGGGCGCGCAGCGTGGTGGATGAGGTTTATATGGATGAGAAGATCGAGAAATATATCCTGGATATAGTTTTTGCGACAAGAGAGCCGCAGAAATATAAACTTAATGAACTTAGCGGGCTCATACAGTATGGGGCTAGCCCCAGGGCGACGATTTACCTTGTGCTGGCCTCAAAGGCTTATGCCTTTATCCAGGGCAGGGGTTATGTGACTCCTCAGGATGTAAAGTCTATCGGCCCGGATGTGTTGCGCCATCGGGTAATTGTAAGCTATGAGGCAGAGGCCGAAGAAAGAAATTCGGATGATATAATTAAAAAAATATTTAACGATATAGAGGTTCCTTAAAAGAAAGATATGATTGCCAAGGAAGTTTTAAAAAATATCCGCCGTATCCAGATAACTACCTCGCGGATGGTTAATGATGTTTTTGCCGGGCAGTACCAGAGTGTGTTTAAGGGTAAGGGTATGGAATTTGATGAAGTGCGTGAATATCAACCGGGGGATGAAATCCGCTCTATCGACTGGAATGTTACCGCCAGGATGGGCAATCCTTATATTAAGAAGTTTGTGGAAGAAAGAGAATTGACTGTAATGCTCCTTTTGGATATGTCACCCTCCTCGTTTTTTGGAACCCGTAATCAGCTTAAGATGCGGCTGGCAGCCGAGGTTTGCTCGGTACTGGCTTTTGCTGCGATAAAAAATAATGATAAAGTTGGTTTTATCGCCTTTACCGATAAAATCGAAAAGTTTATTCCCGCGCGCAAAGGCCTGCGCCATGTCCTGCGGATTATCAGCGAGGCCTTATACTTTAAACCCAAAGGAAAAAAGACCGATATCAACGCGGCCTTGGAATATTTAAATAAAATTACTACGCGCAAGACAGTGGTATTTATTATCTCTGATTTTTATTCCCCCGATTTTAAAAAGATGCTTGCGGTAAGCAATAAACGCCACGATATTGTAGCTATAACCGTAAGCGACCCGAGGGAAATGGAGCTTTTTGATGCGGGAATAGTAAAATTAGAGGATCTGGAAAGCGGCGAGACTTTTATGGTAGATACTTCGGATATTGCTTTACGCAAGAAATATAACCAGGACGCTAAACAAAGGCAGTCGGAGAGGAAAATGTTGTTTAGCTCGGTAAACGTGGATACGATTGAGGTGAGGACAGATATGCCTTATACACAGAGTTTGTTCAGGTTCTTTAGGAATAGGGAGAGGAGGTTGAGAACAAGATGAAAAAGATTTTTAAGATTATTATTACCTTAGTCATTCTGTTGATGATAGTCGGGTTGTTGTTTATCCGGAATCTTTCCAGTTTTACAAATGATTCCCGGAAAACTTCCTGGACGGATAAAATGCGCCTTGATTACGCTAATCTGCTGCTTGCCAAAGGCTTAAGCGCCAGCGCGGCGCAGGCATTTGAAGCTTATATAGGAAAAAGCTGCGCGGATAAAAAAGACCTGGCAAGTATATGTTATAAACTGGGGAATATTTATATTGATCTAAAGGATTATGAGAAGGCCCTGGGTAGTTTCTATAAAAGCGAATTGCTCGATCCTGAATCCGGATATAAACAGGATATGGACCAGAAGATTGTTAGTGCCCTGGAAAGCCTGGGGCTAAGCCAGCAGGCGCAATATGAATTAGACAGCCGCACATCGCTTAAGCCGGCTGCTCAAAAGAATGAAAAAGTTGCCGTCAGGATCGGTAAAAGGGAGATTGCAAATGAAGAGATTGATAGGGTTATAAACGGGCTTCCTGAGCAGGTCAGAAAGGGGTTAAACAGCGATGATGCTAAATTAAGGTTTGTCCGGGAATATGTGGCTACCGAGGTCCTTTATGAGAAAGGGAAAAAGCTGGGGCTGGATAAAAATACCAATATTCGCTACGCGGTGGAGGATTTCAGGAAACAGCTCGTTTTGCAGGAATTACTGGGAGATGAAATAAAGAAAGAATTAAAGGTTACTCCTGAAGATATCGATTTATATTATAAGGCAAATAAGGATAAATATAAGGTTGCCGAAAGAGTTAAGGTATCTTTCCTGGAATTGACTGATTCGGCTAAAGAAAGTGAGATATCGGCCAGGCTTAAGCAGGGCAAGGGTGAGAAAATAGGGCAGTGGATTGAGAAGGGCCAGCCGGTTTTCTTGCCCAATGGAATAGGGGGTTCGACGGAAGCGGCAGAGAGTATTTTTAAGCAGAATAAGGATGAGGTTGTTGGGCCTCTGAAAATTAAAGATAAACTGTATATGTTTATTGTTAACCAGAAAGAGCCTCAAAGGCAGCAGGAGTTTGAAGAGGTAAGCGAGCAGGTTGAGAGGGAGTACCGCATGCAGAAGGAGCAGCAGATTATCCAATCTTTCCTGGATAAAGCCATTGAACAGCAGGAAATCGAGATTTTTTATCAGCCCAAAATAGAGAATGAAAAAGTTTCCAAATAAGATACCTTTTTTGATTTTAAGTATTTTTCTTGTTGCCGGATTATCTGCCTGTGCCAGAAATAAACAAGGCTCGAGCCTGCCGATTACAGCCAGGGTTGAGGCGGATAAAAAAATAGTGTCAATAGGGGATAAGATAAAATACGTCATAATCATTGAGAAAGATAAAGATGTTGAGATCGAGCCTTTTGTTTTTGGCCAGAATTTAGGTAATTTCGCGATTAAAGATTTCGGCTCAAAACAAAACAGGCTTTTTAATAAGGAAAGAATATCTCAATGGTATATCCTGGATACATATATTACCGGTAAAGCCATTATTCCTAAAGTCGTAATCAAGTACAGAAAAAATAAAGATAAAGACTGGAGTCAGATTGAGGTTGGCGAGATTTCAATAGAGGTCAAAAGCATTTTGGATAAAGCCGGTGCAAATATCCAGATGCGGGATATCAAGGGTCCGTTGGGCCTGCCTTCGGCAATAGGAAAATTTTTGATTCCCATCGGCCTGTTAATTTTGATTATTTCAGGGTTTCTGGTTTGGTATTTTCTAAAGAAGAATCAAAAAGAACAGTATCAGCCTAAGAAGCCGGCTCATGAAATAGCCTATGAACAGCTGGAGGCATTAAGGGCCAAGGATTATATAGGTAAGGGCCTGATCAAAGAGTATTATACGGAGGTTTCAGATATTATCAGGCATTATCTTGAGAGCAGATTTAAGCTTAAGGCACCTGAAATGACCACTGAAGAATTCCTGGTGAGTGTCAGGGATGCTTCGGATTTAGCCAGTGAGCATAAAAATCTGCTCAAGGAATTCCTGCTTTGCTGCGACCTGGTAAAATTCGCTAAATACACCCCATCTGCGAACGAGGTGAATTCTATTTTTTATTCAGCCAAACATTTTATAGACCAGACAAAAGAAAATGAGCCTGCATAACCCGTTTGTTTTAATCTTAATCCCGATAGCAATACTATTTTTTCTATATAAACAGAAAAAACAGTCTTCGGAATCGGGATTTAAATTTTCATCAGGAGAATTAGTCAGCAAGCTAAGAGATTCCTTTAAGTTAAAACTTAGCCAAAACCTGATTTATCTAAGGATGTTAGCGGTTGTATTGTTGATATTGGCTTTGGCCAGGCCCCAAATTCCGATAGCTGACTCTAAAATACAATCTGAAGGCATAGATATAGTTCTGGCTATTGATTGTTCGACAAGTATGCTTGCTGAGGATTTTAAGTTGGGGGGAGGAAGGCAAAATAGGTTAGAGGTGGTTAAAAGCGTGGTTAAGGATTTTATCATGGGCAGGAGAAATGACCGTATAGCTATCGTAGCTTTTGCCGCCAGGGCGTATACGGTTTGTCCTTTAACCCTGGATTATGGCTGGCTTTTGGATAATTTGGATCGGGTTAAAACAGGCATGGTGGAGGATGGAACAGCAATAGGCTCGGGAGTTGCTACTTCGTTAAACCGGCTTAAGGAGAGTAAAGGAAAAAGTAAGGTAGTTATCTTGCTTACCGACGGCCGTAATAATACGGGAAAGATTTCTCCTTTAACTGCTGCGGAAGCAGCCCAGGCCTTAAAAATTAAAGTTTATACAATTGGTGCCGGTTCAAAAGGCCCGGTGCCTTATCCGGTGCAGGATTTCTTTGGCAATACCGTATACCAGCCGGTTGAAATTGATATTGATGAGGATACTTTGATGAAGATTGCGGATATGACCGGAGGAAAGTATTTCCGGGCTACTGATACGGAAAGCCTGCGTAAAATCTATAAAGAGATAGATACCCTTGAAAAGACAGTTATCGAGGAAAAAGGGTATTTGGAATACAACGAATTATTCAGTTTATTCTTGATTTTAAGCCTGGTGTTTTTGTTTTTGGATATTGTTTTATCCAATACTATACTGAGGAAGATACCATGAGGTTTGCTTCGCCCGACTTTTCTTTTGGATTTATTGTTATTATAATAATCCTGATCCTGTTTTATTTTTGGGCGGTTAAATTACGCAAGGCAGCGTTAGAGCGGTTTGCCCAGAAAGAGTTGCTGGAGGAGTTGTTGTCCCGTCTGGATTATAAGAAGAGGTTTCTGAAAAACTGCCTTGTGATTCTGGCAATATCGCTTATGTTTTTTGCCCTGATGCGTCCACAATGGGGTTTTCATTGGGAAGAGGTAAAAAGAAAAGGTGTTGATATCCTGATAGCATTAGATACTTCAAAAAGCATGCTTGCCGAGGATGTTAAGCCTAATAGGTTCGAACGTTCAAAGCTGGCGATTAAGGATTTACTGCGTAATCTCAAAGGCGATAGAATAGGCCTAATTGCTTTTTCCGGCAACGCTTTTTTACAGTGCCCTTTAACACTTGATTACGGAGGATTTCTGCTTTCACTGGATAATACCGGGATAGATACTATTCCCAAAGGAGGAACTTCTCTAACCAGCGCGATAAAAGAGGCATTAAGGAGTTATGAGGGCGGACAGAAGAAATACAAGGTGTTGATTGTAATTACCGACGGTGAAGATCACGAGGGTAATCCTGTAGAGGCAAGCGAAGAGGCTAAAAAAGAAGGAATCAAGATATTTTGTATCGGTATTGGTACTAAGGAGGGGGAGCTTATTCCGGTTACCGATGAATCCGGGCAAAAAATATTTCTCAAAGATGCCCAAGGCAATGTGGTTAAGTCGCATCTTAATGAGATAGATTTGCAAAAAATAGCCTTGAACACGGGTGGCGTATATGTAAGGGCAACTAATACGGAGTTCGGCCTGAACCTGATTTATAAGGAAAGAATAGCCGGGATGGAAAAAAGAGAGCTTGAGGCTAAAATGAACAAACATTATGAAGAAAGGTTCCAGATATTTTTATGGCTGGCTTTGTTTTTGCTTGTTGTGGAGCATTGGATAAGCGATAAGAAAATAAGCAGGGATGCCCCTTAAAATGAAAAAATCAATATCGATTATACTACAGTCTATATTAGTTATTTTTGTTTCTTATTCGTATTGTTTTGCCGAAAGTAGCTGCGGGTTGGTAAACAGGGCAAACAGTCTGTATAAGCAGAAGAAATACGATGAGGCGATTAAATTATATAATGAAGCGCAGATTAAATCCCCGGATTCAGCAGAAATTAACTATAATATAGGTATAGCTCAGTATAAAAAGGAAGATTATCTCTTAGCTGTCAGTTTTCTTGAGAAGGCAACCGTTTCTAAAGATAAGATTTTGGAATCGAGGGCGAATTTTAATATCGGGAATGCCAAGTATAAACTCGGCAAGCTCAAGGAAAATACTGATCTTAAAGAGACCGTAAATTTATTGCGCCAATCTTTAGATTATTACAAGAGAGCCATAGAGTTAGATTCTAAAGACGAGGATGCCCGGGTAAATCACGAGCTGGTAGAGAAAGAATTGAAGATGCTCTTGGATAAACTAAAACAAGAGCAAGACAGAAAGAAGGAAGAATCTGAACAGGAAAAAAAGACAAAAGGAGAACAGGATCAGTCTCAGGAAGAGGCGCAAGAGAAGAAACAGGGTGAACAAAAACAGGAGCAACAGGCAGCTTTAGGCCAAGAACAAAAAACAGAGGAACAAAAGAAAGAAGAGGCTAAAACAGCCAGCGAGGTTAAGCCGGCTGAAGAGCAGAAGCAGGCTCAAACTGAAGAGTCAAAGGCGGGGTCAGCAGAAGAAATGAAGGAAATGTCAGAACAGGAAGCGAGTATGCTTTTAGAGGGGTACAGACAGGAAGAAAATTCCGCGGGGAAATTAGAAGATAAAAAGAAGGGCTTTTCCGAAGAGGTATTCAAGGATTGGTAATGGCTGATATAAAGAACAAAATTAATTTATTAAAATCTCTAATTTTAGGTTTAGGTATTATTTTTTCAGCCTTAAATCTTACGGCTTTATGTTTTGCTAAAGAGCTTAGCTTTGAGGCATCGGTAGATAGGAATAAGCTGTCTTTAGGTGATTCCCTGCAGTTGTTTTTAAGTTTTAACAACGCGCAGAATATGCCTGCCCCGGAGCTGTCGAATATTGAAGGTTTCCAGTCGCGTTATTTAGGTCCTTCGACAATGATGTCTATTGTTAACGGAAAGGTTTCGAGTTCCATTACTCATAATTATTTGCTTTTACCGCTAAAGTTAGGAGTTTTTAAAATAGGGCCTTTTAAATTTGAACACAATGGGGATAAATATACCTCCAACCAGATTAATATTGAAGTATTGAAGTCTCAGGCGCAAATACCCGCTCAGTCTGGTAGTCAGGAAGAGCCGATGCAGGTAAAAGATTTAAATGACCGGTTATTTGTCATAATCCAGGCAAGAAAGAACAAAGCTTATTTAAATGAAACTGTTCCTTTAACTATAAAATTATACGTTAATAAACTTGGCATAAGAGATATACAGTATCCGGAATTTAACCATGAAGGGTTTTCGCTAGGCGCTCTGGATAAGCCTAACCAATACCAGGAGGTTCGTAACGGAATAAACTTTGATGTCATAGAATTTAATACTTCTATCTTTGGTTTAAGGCCGGGTGAATTTAAACTGGGCCCGGCGCAGATTAAATGTAATTTAATTGTACGAAAGCAGCCAAAGCGCGGGCCGGATATATTTGATGATTTCTTCGGCAGGTATGAGACTTATCCCCTGGATCTAAAATCCGGAGATATTCCATTTGTTGTCTTACCTTTGCCGCAAGAAAATAGGCCTGTGGATTTTTCCGGTGCTTTAGGCAGTTTTTCTTTTGAGGCGGAAGCTGCGCCTGTAGAAGTTAAACTTGGCGATCCGGTTATCCTCAAGATGGTTGTAAGCGGCGAGGGAAATTTTAATACTGTTGGGGCCCCTAAGCTTAAATCGGAAACAGGCTTTAAGGTTTACGAACCTCAGATAAGGCAGGATGTAAATGCAAAAAGTTTTGAACAGATTATTATGCCTGTGAGTCTGGAGATTAAGGAAATCCCTGCCCTGTCATTTAATTTCTTTGATACCGGTTCAGGAGAGTATAAAACTGTCAGCCGTGGGCCTTTTCCTGTAAAAATACTTAAGCCTGAAAAGGAAGAAGAAGTCAGGATAGTTGAAAATAAACAGCTTATCCCGCCTGCTGCTGTTATCAAGGAAGAGAAATTAGGTAAGGATATTATTTATATCAAAGATAATCCCGGCCGCATAAGAAAGAAGAATGCGTATCTCTATAATAATAAAGTATTCTTAGGGTGTCAGCTTGTGCCGCTGTTTCTTTATTTGTTCACGGTTTTAGTTTATACAAAGAGACAGAGGTTAAAGACAGATGTAAAGTATGCCCGGGGGCTATTGGCGCCCCGTAAAGCCCGGGCAGGTATCCGTCAGGCAAGGAAATATTTAGATAAGGCGGAGGCGCGAAAATTCTGCGATATTTTGTTCTTAACCATGCAAGAATATCTGGGGGATAAATTCCATTTGTCGTCAAAAGGGATTACTATTAGTGTTATAGACGAACATTTGCGTAAAGAGGGGGTAGCGGAAGAGATATTGGATAAGCTAAAAGTTATCTTTAAGGAATGCGATATGGTTAGATATTCTTCCAGTCAGTTGAGCCGGGAAAATATGTGGGATTCTTTAAAAAAGTTAGAAGAAGTGATAGATTATTTACAAAGAAGAAGAGAATGAAAAAGGTTAATTTATTTTGTTTATCAATATTTATTATTGGGGTATTTTTTGTAATTTCCTGTATCCCTTGTTCTTTTGCACAAGAGGCAGAAGTTAATACTCCCGGGGCGATTTTCTATCAAGCAAATATTTATTACCAGGAAGCCAAATATGCCGCGGCTATCCAGGGCTATCAAAGACTTCTTGATCTGGGTTTAGAAAGCGGCAATCTTTATTATAATCTAGGCAATAGCTATTTTAAAGAAGGCCAGCTTGGGTTGGCTGTTTTAAACTATGATAAAGCAATGGGTTTTATTCCCAATGATAGCGATTTAAAATCCAATTATAATTATGTCCTGCAGGAGTTAAATTTAGAGCCGCGGCTTTTTGGCGGCTGGTTTGAAAGATCAGTTTATTCTTTGTTTAAAGGGATGACTGTTGATGCTTTGACTATCCTGTTGTCTTTTATCTATATTGTTTTAATAGTATTCTTTACTTGCAGCCTATTTTTTAACAGGTTTAAAAGATCCATCGGATTATCAGCCGGTATTCTGATAGTTTTATTTATCCTGTCAGCCTACGCGCTGAAGATGAAAATAAATTATTTGAATAAATTTGCGGTTGTAATAATCAAGGAAGCGAATGCCAAATTTGAGCCATTAGAAAACGCCACGGTTTATTTTAAGCTTAAGCAAGGAAGCAAAGTGGAGATAGTGGATAAAGCTGATGGCTGGTATAAAGTGCGACGTTTTGACGATAAGCTTGCCTGGGTAAAGAAAGACGCCCTGCGTAATTAACTCCCCATTTTACTTGACAAATACAGGAAATATGCTATACATATAGTATATTCAGTACTTTTAGTAACTACTAAAACTATTCAGTAATTCTCACAACCTAAGCGCCATGGAAAAGAAACTCGTATCCGCGCAGGAAATAGTCTCTAAATTCAATACTCCATATCAAACAGTTAATTATTATACCGCTATTGGATTGTTGCCGGTTGCTGGTAAAGTTGGCAATAAGCGTTTATATGAAGAGGCGGTAATCAAGGAGCGTTTACAGAAGATTTCTGAATTAGCCAGGGAAGGTTATCCTTTGAATTTGATACGCAAGAAGTTGTTGGGTATGTGATAGGTTTGTAAGTTATTGTATTATAATAAGTTAGGTTTCTAATAAAACTTTTGAGATGAGCTACTTCGCGATAATCGGGTTAAATAAAGAACCGTTTTCAACAAGCCCGGATCCTAATTTTTTCTATGAATCAAGCGAACATCGCGCTGCTTTGATGCGGTTGGTTATAGAGGTTCGGCTGAAGAGAGGTTTGAGTGTGGTCTTAGGTGATGTGGGAACCGGTAAGACTACGCTTTCCAGGAAATTATTTCAGATGTTAAAGGAGCGGGATGATATAATTTTTCATATGATCCTTGATCCTACTTTTGATACAGAAGAGATTTTTCTTGATTCGCTTGTCAGGACTTTTGGTATAGAGATAGCTTCGCCGCATCCGACTATTCTGGATTATAAGGAAGCCATAAAAAGATATTTGTTTGAGCAGGGGGCGGAAAAGAATAAGACTGTTGTCCTCTTGATTGATGAAGCACAAAAGTTGAATTCACTTTCCCTGGAAGCCCTGCGCATGCTTTTGAATTATGAAACCAATGAATTTAAATTACTGCAATTGGTTATTCTCGGCCAGATGGAATTATTGCCCCGGCTTACCGAGATAAGGAACCTTATAGACAGGGTAAGCCTTTTGTATACGCTTTCTCCTTTTGGTATGGATGAGACTAGGGAAATGATCGAGTTCCGCGTAAGGCAGGCGGGTTACAATGGCAGGGAAAAACTTTTCAGCGAAGCGGCAATCATGGAAATATTCAAATATACCGAAGGATACCCCCGGCGTATCGGGATGTTATGCCACAAGGCTTTAAAATTATTAGTAATGAAAAATAAGCTGATCGTGGATAATGAGATTATTAAAGAGCTTATCGAGCATGAAGCTAATTTGAGATGGCAAAAAACAAACCTACTCCTGAAGAACAGTTACTAAATTTAATTGAAGATACAGAAGGGCCAAGCACTTTAGGCCTTAAGCGTAAAAAGGCTTCACCGCTTTCATTTATCAGTTTCGGGGCTCTTTCTTCTACTCTAGCGCGGTTAAGGCTGACTTTAAAAGATTGGTTCATCCAGTTAAAGGGCGGAATTGATGAGCCTAACCTGAAAGTTTGGAATAAGGCTTTGGCTGTTGCCGCGGTTATTCTATTTATTTATCTGAGCGCCGACTTTATGCTCCGGCGGCTGGATTTGAAACAATTTACCAAAAAGGCCGCCGCGCAAAAAGGCAGAAACTTCGAGCAAAATGTTACTCCGGAAGTGCGGCCTTTTTTGTATTATCTGGAGATGGTCCAGCGCAGGGATATTTTTGCGCCGATTAGATTGAAGAGCGCGGAGAATCCGCAAGATGAAACCAAGAAGGCCCTGGCTACCTTGATTAAAGATTTGAAACTGGTCGGCATATCCTGGAGCAACGACCCGGAGGTAATTATCGAGGATACAAAAGTCAGCAAGACGTATTTCCTCAGGGCGGGCGATTCAATTAATAGTTTTAAAATAGATACTATTTTAAGAGACAAGGTAATACTTGAGTCTGAAGGCCAGAAGATGGAGTTAATGTAAATGAAGAAAATAGCCTTAATAATTTTAATTTTGTTATTTATGGGTTCAGGTGCCGTTCTTACGGATGCTCAAAATACCGCTGAGGAAAAACAACCAGATGCAGTTAGCGTGGCTGTGAAGCCTTCTCAGCGAGAGAGCCAGAAACAGGAAATAGCTGCCGATGCTGCTAAAGAAGAGGCTATGGAAGATGCATCTGACCCTTTCTCCGGGTTATCCCGGAAGATATCCCTTGATTTGCGCAGCATGGATATTATGGATACGGTGAAATTCTTGTCCAAACAGGGAGATTTAAATATTGTTGCTACCAAGAACGTCAACGGTAAAATCACCTTGTTTTTAAAGGATGTTACAATCTCCGACGTACTGGACATGATCCTGTTAACTAACAGCCTTGCCTGCGAGAAGAAGGCAGGAATAATTACCCTGATGACGGAAAGTGAGTATGAAGCCCTTTACGGTGAGAAGTATACGAATAAGAAAGAGACCAAGACTATCGCACTTAAATACGCAGACCCTAAAAGGGTCGGGACTATACTGGGTAATTTAAAAAGTTCGATAGGCAAGGTAATTATCGATGATGCTACGGGGATGATTATTTTAATTGATACCCCGATTAAAATAAAAGAGATGGAAGAGGCGGCGGTTAGGGCGGATCTTTCTACTGTTAACCGGGTACTTCCTACGATCAGGGAAACATTTGAATTAGAATATGCCAAGGTCGGGGAAGTTAAGGGTGAGATAACCAAGGTATTGACTAAAGATGTCGGTACTATGGAAATAGATGAAAGGACTAACAAGCTTGTAGTAACAGATCTTCCTCATAATATGGACAGGATCAGGAAATTAGTTGCAGATTTTGATTCCAAGACAAGAGAGGTGCTTATTGAAGCCAAGATTGTGGAGATAACTTTAAATGACGATTTTGCCATGGGCGTAGACTGGCAAAAGGTTTATGGCTTGGCCGAGGATTCCTTGAGTTTTACCGGTTCTTTCCCATTTAGCGCACCTGCTTCCACTGCTTCTTCTTTGGCCCTTAGCGTGGGTACGTTAGCCAATAACAAATATACCTTTGCCTTAGAGTTGATAAAAGGTTTTGGTAAAGTAAAAGTAGTTTCTTCCCCGCATATTGTTGTTTGTAATAATGAAGAGGCCAAGTTTATGGTTGGTACCCGCGAGGCGTATGTAACTACAACTATTACTACCGGAGACGTAACTACGACTACTTCTGAAAGCGTGCAATTCATTGATGTTGGGGTAACTCTTTATGTTACGCCGACGATTAATAAAGGCGGGTTTGTGAAAATGCACATAAAGCCTGAAGTTAGTTCGATAGCAGACTGGTTGGAAACTACGGAAGGTAACCAGATTCCCATAGTAGATACCTCAAATGTTGAAACTGATGTTTTGGTTAAAGACGGTAACACGATTATTTTAGCCGGCTTGATCAAGAAGACATCGGACAAAAATGTATCTAAAATGCCTTTATTGGGCAGCCTGCCGGTTGTGGGCAAGTTATTTAGCAATGTATCGGATTCAAATGAAAAGAAAGAACTGGCTATCTTTTTAACTCCCCATGTTATTACCGGTGCTGACGAGATGTATAAACTTCGGGATGACATAAAGACAAGGAAGCCTCCCAGAAAATGAACAAACGTAATCTGACAATTACAATCATAGGTGTTCCTTTAGTAGTTTTACTTGTTGCTTTAATCTTGGCGATATCCGCTATATCTAAGAAACGGGCGCAGATAGTCGAGTTAAATAATGATCTTAAGAACAGAGACGCAAAATTGAGCCAGCTGGAAAATCAAATTGAATCATTGAATGCTGAGAAAAGTTCTTTGGCCGGCGTAAAGTTGAGTTTGGAGGCAAAACTAAACAGCCTAGAACAGGAAATCGGCGATGCAAAAGAAAAAGAAGCAGATCTAAACAAGAAGCTTGGGGTTTTTTCAGAAGGAAAAAAGAAACTGGAGAATGATTTAGCCCAGACTACCCAGTTGATGCAGGATAAACTTAAGTCTTTGGAGCAGGAGAGTAAAAAAGAACTGGCGCGAAAAAGCAAGCAATACCTTTCTCAAAAAAAAGAATTCGCCTTTCAAATAGAGGAGTTAAGCCAAAAACTTAAGAGTTTAAATGAAGAGAGAAATACGCTTGAGAAAAACGCCCTTCGGGCCGCAGAGGTAACTGCCAGGTTAATGAAAGAAAAAGAAAAGCTCGATCATTATAAGCTTGGGTTATCTTATGAAAATAAACAGGATTATCAAGCCGCGGTAAAAGAGTACGAGGCGATCTTAGAGATTGATCCTCAAGACGCCAATATTTATCTTCGCCTGGCCAGTATTTACATTTATAGCATTAAGGATCCTGAGCGGGCGGATTTCTACGCTAAGGGGTATGCTGTTTTAAACAGACAGAAAGAAAATGATGGGGAGCAGGATACGCGGACTTCTTTATCCAAAGCGGTTGATGAAAAAATAGCCCTGACTGAAAAATTAAATGAAGCGGAGCAGAAGCTAACTCAAAAGGATAAACAAAGGCATGCGCAGCCCGGGGACTTGGGTGAGATGTTTGGTACTTATAGGGAAAAGGCGCTCAAACGGCATTATAACCTGGCGATAATATATGAGAATGCGGGAAGATATAGAGAGGCTGCCCAGGAATACGAAAAAACATTGGAGCTGTCTCCTGATGACGCGGACATCCACTATAATCTGGCTATTGTTTATGATGATTTCCTGCAGGATAATGAAAAGGCAATTTTTCATTACCGCAGGTACCTGGAATTATCTCCTAATCCTGTGGATTCAGGCATAGTAGCGGAATGGATAGTGGAAGCCAAGGAAGAACTAGATTGGCAGCGGAAAATAAGGTAGGAAATGTGCAAAAGAAAGTTGTTTTGTCCGTTAGTTTATTTTTGTTTGTATTTCTTGTTGTGCTTGCCTATTTTTGGGTTTCTAATTTAAGACTAAAAGAGTCTTTGAAAAAAGATTTAAAGGCGAGGATAGCCAACCAGGGAAAAGATTTACAGAAGCACAGAAAAATAAAGGAAGATCTAAAGCGCAGCCTGGAAGAGAAATACCGGGCGGATATGATTTCATCCCGGGTGGTGACAAAGAGGCTGGAGCAGGCGCAAAATAAAGAAAAGGATTTAAAGGTAAAAGGAGGTGGCAAATGATTTTTGATTTGAAGAACGCCGTAAACCAAAAGACAACCGTAATCCTTATTGTTTTGTTAATTGTTGGACTGGTTAGCGTAGTTGGTTTAGCCCTGGGAGTCAAGGTGTTCAGCGTTAAAGTTAATCAACAGGCTGCGCTAATCGCGGAAAAAGATAAACAGCTTGAAGATAGCAAAGTTAAATATACCAGTTTAGCGGCAAGATTGCATAAAGAGATAAAGAAGGTTGGAGAGTTAGAAGAAGAGTTAAAGAAATACAGGCGCAGGTAGGCTTGGTTAAATAATTAAGGATTTGGTATATATACAGTATGTATATTAGTTATAGTAGTTACTATAGATAGGTTGATATATAAATTAAGTAAAGTTATGGAAAAAAAGGTTATATCCGCACAGGAAATAGTCTCTAAATTCAATACCCCATATTATACGGTTAATTATTATACTGCGATTGGATTGTTGCCGGTTAGCGCTAAAGTGGGCAATAAACGTATGTATGAGGAGGATGTTGTGAAGGAGCGTTTGCAGAAGATTTCTGAATTAGCCAGGGAAGGTTATCCTTTAAATTTGATCCAAAAAAAGCTTTCAGGCGCTTAAAAAACCGCAAAAGTACCACGTACCGTTATGAGTTTGACAAATTATTATAATATGTTATACTTTGATTGTGACAGGAACAGAAAGATCCGAAAAGGTAAACTCATAGTAATATGGGGGCGCAAAGCTAAGGGTCCTGAAGTTCAGGATAGCCAGCTGCCGAAGATTTAGGATTACCCCGGAAGAAGAGTTTACCGGGGTTTTTTTTTGAGAAAAAATAAAAGTACCACGTACTTTGAAGGCTTAAACGAGGTTAAAAGTAAAATGCCAAGATTCCCGAGGGTAAATTTAGAAGGGGCTCTATATTATATAACTACTAAGGCAGATTATAAACTTAATCTTTTTAGGGATGATAGCGATAAAAACCGCTATCTCTCTTTTTTATTTGAATACAAAAATCTCTATAATTTTAAATTATATTCCTTGGTTTTGACTTCTACGGAAAGCCATCTGCTTATTGAGCCCTCCCAGCAGTTTACTGTTTCTCAAATTATGCATGATGTAAATGCCAATTACACAAAATACTATAATAAAAAATATGAAAAGAAAGGGCATCTCTTTGAAGAAAGATTTAAGGCAGTTTTGATTGAAAAGAAAGCCCATCTGCTTGAAATAACCCGTTTCATACATCGGATTGTTTTAAAAGACAACTCTCTTCTACAGTTAAGAGATTACCGGTGGAGCAGCTATTTGTCTTATCTAAAGGTGGAGCAGGATAAGAATATTTTATCTAACATTGATTGCCAGGAGGTTTTAAATTTACTTCCGGCGACTTCGGAGGATAAAAATACAGGGTATCAAGAGTTTGTAGAGAAAGCCGGAAGCAGGGATCTGGAAGTTTTTGAAAACAAAATGTACAGGGCGTCTGTTGTGGGTAGCACAGATTTTGTGGAAAAGATAAAAGAAATTTCAAAGGCGCAAGTGGATGCAGGGCAGGAGCAAGTGGAGGAAGATGCAGAAGTATCTTTAGATAAGGTAAAAAGAAACCGGTTGATTTATGCCTTGTCCGCATTTGTATTTTTAGTATTTTTGGGCACAAGTATATTTTTTGTAATAGGCGGTATGGACTTAAAACGCGAGATCAAAGAAGCTGCTTTGGAAAAAGATGAAATCTTTGTAAAAGACCTCATTGCTACAAAGCAGGAATTGAGCAGGGAATTAGAAGAGAAGTATCGGGCGGATATGGTCTCTTATAAAGTTACGGCAATGCGGCTTCAGGAATTGGAAAAGAAGGATAAGCAAAAAGGGGAGAAGCTATGATAACCAGCCATAAATTAAGACGCATAGGCTTGTTAATTATTTTTATTTCCCTGGTTATATGTAGAGAGCCGGCTTTTGCCAAGAAAGAGGTCTCCAATATTCCTGATCCGGATAAGCTGGTGTTAGAAGCTCAAAAACTTGTTTCTATCGCGGATCTGGCGACTTATGAGCAGCTTCCGGTAGAAGAGAGTTCTAAGGATGGCTACTGGTGGAATAAACAGAACAGAGATGATAAGCTGGCTTATATTAAGCAGCTTATCGCGGGATTTAAATTGTCCGACAAGAAAATTTCAGCTAAGAAAATAGTTAATATACTTGATACAGAGTATAATCCCAGGGATAATCCTCTGGATATCAAGATGGATAAAAGCATAGAAAGAATGTTTAACATTATCACTAAGGAGATGATGTTAAAATGAAGACATTAATATTTATTATTATAACTTGTCTGGCATTGTTCGCTGGTTTTTATAACGGCTATTGTGAAGATGCATCATCTTCAGGTGTTATTGTAATCGGTTCTTCTGAAACCAGTTCATCTGAAACTCAAAGTTCTAATGTTCTTTCTTCTGACAGCGGGGATTCTTCTGTTGCTGAACCCGCTGCATCTATACCTGTCCCTCTTTATGAAATCAGCGGTAGTAAGATAGGGAGTACGCGAGTTTCGCAAGGAGTCACCCTGCCTTCTGCAGGAGAAGTCATGTTTGTCGACGCCGGAATATCCGGAGCTTTTACTCTTGTGCGGGTTGAGGCAGGAGGTAAAGAGATGCAAGTGTTAAATATGAGCCCTGAAAGATCCGTAGGGCATAAATTGGCCAAGGGTACTTATAGGGCATATCCTGAAGATCCAGATGGCAGGTTCCCCCTGGATAAGCTTTCGGTAATGGTCCAGGTTAAGTTGATAGAGAGCGCGAAGGGGGG
Source organism: Candidatus Omnitrophota bacterium (assembly GCA_023229385.1). Lineage (GTDB taxonomy): Bacteria > Omnitrophota > Gorgyraeia > Gygaellales > Profunditerraquicolaceae > UBA6249. The sequence continues at coordinate 46,737 of JALNZI010000009.1, forward strand.
GGAGCAATGAGAGGGATTTTATCTCTATAGCCTTATCATTGGTGCTGTTTATAAATACAGGTGTAACCTATGCAGGTGCTTCTTTGCCTAAAGTTGACGGCGAAATAAACACGGACAAGAAGGCCTTTGAGGATTTTGAGGCGACAAGAAAACTTATATATGAAAAGATGGTAAAACGTACAAATGAATATAAGGATGAATTAGATAATATGTTTCTTTTGCTGAATAGCTTTTACCGCAAGGCTGTGGAAGAAAAAGATGCCATAAAGGAAAAAGATTTGGTTGCGGTAATGACTGATTATAATAGTGTGCTCGGTGATATCGGGGTTATGCAGGCAATCCTGAATTTAAAGAAATTCGCCGAAGGCCAAGAATTTATGGAATATTATGAAGTTATGATAAACAGCCTTGAGCGGTTAAGAGGGAACTTTAGCTTAAAAAATGAAATGTTTTTAAGCAGGATAGATAAAGATTTAAGAAATCCGGATGCCTTGCGTTATGAAAAAAGACTTTGCCGGATGTATCGTGAATATTTTGAATATGATCCGAAAATAGATAAAATAGAAGAGTCAGAAGATTTCATTAAGGAGCAAGAGAAAAAGCTTAAAGAAAAAGGGAGATAAGGGTGTTTTGGCGCAAGTTGAGATATAAATATATAGGTATATGCCTTGTGGTATTGGCGTTAGGCGTGTGTCTGCCGGGTGACCACTCTGACAGCGCTGATGCCCTTTATACCTTTACCCAAAGTACCTGGAGTTCCGGGCAATCTTCAGACAGCGCGGTGCATCCGACCAACCAGTTAGATTGGAATGTTTATTATTCAAAAGATGACAACGCCACTGTTACGACGACTGACGGGTATTTGACATTAGCTCCTGAAGTAGCTACTTTGACTGATACTACGGATGCGGATTTTAATTTAGGAGAGATGGAAAAGGTGGTTGTT
>JALNZI010000032.1 GCA_023229385.1 Candidatus Omnitrophota bacterium
CCGATAACCGCTACGGTTTTAGCGCCAAACAATGGACCATCACAAGTGGCGCAATAAGTCAGGCCGCGGTTCTTAAACTCTTTTTCTCCGCTAACCCCCAGCTCCTTTGATTTCTTGCCGGAAGCTATAATTACGCTCCGGGACTGATAATCCGTCTTGTTGGTTTTGACTAAAAAGATACCTTCGGACTTCTTAAGCTCCAGCACTTCTTCATTTTCCCTGAGCGCAGTATCATATTTAAGCATATGCTCCTGAAATTTCTGCGCCAGGTCCGGTCCGCTGATAAATTGATAACCGGTATAATTCTCAATATCCCCGCTCCAGGCGGCCTGGCCGCCGATATCCAGGCTAATAACTAAGAAGTTCAGCTTTTTCCTGGCTGAATAAACACTGGCGGTTATCCCAGCCGGGCCGGCCCCGATAATAATTAAATCGTAAACCTGCATATTTAGACCCCGAGTGTGCTTTTTATTTTCTCCTTATCAAAACCCACAATAATCTGGCCTTCAATATCCAAAACCGGCACTCCCATCTGGCCGGACTTCTGCACCATTTCATCTACCGCAGCTTGATTCGAAGAAACATCAATATTCTGAAACTCTATATTATTTTCTTTTAGAAACTGCTTTAACCGGATACACCACGGGCAGGAGGGAGTACTGTAAACTTTTACGCTCTTAGCCATAATCAGTCCTTTCTTAAATAACCCGGAGTAAGGTCAACTATTTCCTCCACTGTAATAATAATCAGATGCTTAGGACGCGGCAGTTTAGCTTCAGGATGATGGCCGCGAGGTTTATCTTGACTTAAATTATACAACAGCCTTTTAGACAGGCGCGAAGTAATATTGTCTTCCCAGGCCTTGATAAACTCCTGATTGATTTTATGCTCAGGAATAACCACCGCCCTTCCTTTAAGGCAATAGCCCATAAATTTGGGCTCGTCAACAGCGCTAATGCTTACCTGGGGATTACGTCTTATATTCTCAACAGTCAAGCCCTGATGCACATCAATCAAATAAACCTCTCCGCTGGCATCAATCTTAACCATATCTTTGCAAGAGATATGGGGAAAACCATTTTTGTCTATTGATGAGACAATTACGAAACCCTGAATACTTAAGAAATCGGCAACCGGCGATGGGATCTGTTCCATTTTATTTTAAGAATTTAGCGAATTGATTTCCGAATTCAAAACAAGCTTTTAATTCCTCTTTATCCGGAGCATATTTAACAGACATGCTCAAGGGATTAAGCTCAAGGCCGCAGTCTTTGAGCTCCTCCTGCATTTCTTTCACCGCCCCTCCAGCCCAGCCATAAGAACCAAAGAAACCAACCTGCCTGCCCTTAGGTTTTAAACCCTTAACTATCTCCAGGAACGCAGCAATATTGGGAAGCATATCATTGTCATGAGTAGATGAACCGAATAAAAAACCCTGGGAAGTAAGCATCCGCGTAATGATTTCAGTACGATCACTTTCAGCAACATCGTAGAGTTTAACCTCTACCCCTGCAGCCGAAACGCCTTCGGCAATTCGCCTGGCCATTTTCTCAGTTGCGCCCCACATAGTTTCATAGGCAATTACGATCTTTTTATCAGTCTTGCCTTTTGCCCAGGATAAATAGGCATTGATTATCTTTTCCGGATCCCTGCGCCAGATAATTCCGTGGCTGGGAGCAATCATCTTAATCGGGATATTCAATTTTTGCACATCCTCGATCTTCTTCAAGATTATGGCACCAAGCGGCCAGAGGATATTAGCGTAATACTTCTCCGCTTCATCCATCAGGATACACTGATCAACCTGGTCATCAAAACGCTTAAGTGTAGCATAATGCTGGCCAAAGGCATCATTAGGCATAAGCAGGCAATCCTGCGGACAATACGTAAACATGCTGTCCGGCCAATGGATCATCGGAGCCTCAAGGAAGGTAAGCGTGCGTTTGCCTAATTTTAATTCATCCCCGGTTTTAACCACCTGAAAATCCCAGTCCCCGTAATAATGCTTATAGAGGCCCTCTTTGCATTTAGCTGTTCCTAGAATTTTCGCCTTGGGGCATAACTGCATAAGGCTGGGTAATGCCCCGGAGTGGTCAGTTTCAACGTGGTTGGCGATAATATAATCTATTTTTCCCGGAGGGATAATTTCCCGGATATTCTCAATTAACTCTTGGGCAAAGGGTCCATAAACAGTATCTACAAGCGCTATTTTTTCATCAACAATAAGATACGCATTATAGCTTGAACCTCTCTGCGTAGTATATGTATGCCCATGGAAGTTACGCACTTTCCAATCTTGCACGCCCACCGAATATATTCCCGGCAAAATTTCTATAGCAGCCATGATTACCTCCTTGCCCAGAAATGTTACACGACGCAGAAGCGTCGCACTTGTTCTTCAAATAAAACAATGTGCCGGCTATTTCCTCCTAGGAGAAGTGTCAATAACCTTGAAAATTCTCCAGGACTATTCTTTCACTGTTTAAGCCTAATTCATCGGTCAATATCTTATGCATTGCCTCGACCATCTGCGGAGGACCGCAAAGATAAAATTTTCTTTCCGCATAATTCGGGATTTCGTTCTTGATCAGGCTGGCGTTGATCTGTCCTACCGTGCATTTAAAACCCTGCTCTGCCTCGCATAACACATGCGCTACCTTTAATAACGGGTAACTCTTGGACATGGCGGAGAAATCATCCTGAAAAACTATATCCCGGATAGACCGGTTAGCATAAAGCAATACGATATCCGTGCCTATATTTTTATCAACCGCGTATTTACAAATACTTCTTATGGGAGTTATCCCTATGCCGCCGGATAAAAAAGCTATCTTTAACTCAGATTCATCCAGGATAAACTTGCCAAAAGGATATTTAACACTTACCACATCCCCGGGCCTTAACTTATTCAAGGCTATTGAGAAATCGCTCTGGGTTAATTTCTTGGTAAACTCCAAATAACATTTTTCAGTCGGAGAACTGGAAATGGAAAGATACCTTTTTAAACCAGATTCACCTTTAAGGCCAACCTGCAGGAATTGTCCGGCTTTAAAATCCAACCAATCGGCAATCTCCAGGCGAAAACTTTTAACATTATAGTTACGCTGGATGACCTCTTTTATTCTTAGATCGGTTTCTACCGGCATTTTATTTAGAGCCGCAATCTTTAAGCACTTCCTGAAGTTTATTAAAAACCGCATCAAAATCTACCGAATGGGTTATCTCATCGACCAACTGGATATATCTCAGCTTACGGTGCTGATCAATGATCAGCGAGCCGCGGGCAAGGAGGTTAAGTTCTTTGACCAAGACGCCATAATTTAAACCAAATGAAGAGAACCTGTAATCTGAAAGTACTACTTCATTCTTTATTTCGTTTACTGAACAAAACCTGGCCTGGGCAAAAGGAAGGTCTTTGCTTATCCCGATTACCACAACATCCGGGCTAAGCCCGGAGGCCTTTTTGTTAAACTCCTTGACCTGTAAATCACAAACCGGCGTATCCAGCGAAGGGAAAAAATTGATTACTTTTACCTTACCGTCAAAATCAGAAAGAGTTACTTCTTTTAAATCCTGAGAAATCAGCTTAAAATCAGGAGCGCGCCCGCCCTCCTTGAGGCGCCTGCCGATTAAATTCAGGCGCACGCCTTTAAAAGTAACAGTCCTAGCCATAGGCACCCCCTAATCTATCTTTTCAAACTGGTCTTTGCCTACCCCGCATTCAGGACAGACCCAGGTATCCGGTAAATCCTCAAAACTCGTTCCGGCAGCTATGCCGTTATCCGAATCCCCAGCCTGAGGATCATAGATATAACCACAAACCAGACATCTATATTTATTCATTTCCACCTCTCTTGTTCAATTACTTTAAAATTATTCCCGGGGAGGTAATTTCTCTTCCGGCATAGCCATCTCCGGCATATTTTTATTACGCATCATTTGCATCATATCGCCCTTTTTCATCTTCCCAGCCATCGGACATCTCATCATATCAAAGTCTTTAGCCGAATTTACGACTGCCCCCGAGAAAACAACCAGGGCCGCCAGTAAAAGAAAACTAACCGCCGCATAACCCAGCACTTTGAGCCATTTATCCGTTACTTTACGCAGGGTAAAAAGAACAAAGAAGCTTACGGTCAGAAAAAACCAAATCGGGAAAATAACCGCCATTAAAGGACAGTATTTTGGCATAAACATACACCCTCCTTTGTTAAATACAGTTGCTTATTCTACAGTAACCTCTTTTTCACTCTTCCAAATACCATGGATATTGCAATAACAAACAGCTATAACTACTCCGCTTTTCTCAGTCTTAAAAGAAGCGGTTATTTTAGGCTCAGAATATATAGTGCTGGTATTCGGCCCCTGTACGGATTCCCCGTGGGTATTAAATTCAAAACGCCCAAACTGATAAGGGAATTTTTCGCCTAAAGGCAGAAAATACGCTTCAATGAATTTAATATGATGTTCAGCGGTATTCGGATGGGTTATTTGCTTACCTACGCTTATATCCAACTTTAAAAGCTCACCTTTTTTTATTCGATCAGGGCCTTCAATAACCGGGACATGTTTCTCGGTTTTCCAGTCTGCGCTTTGCAGCAAATCCTTGAAATCTGCCATAGCTAACCTCCTGTTATTTTTTCAATATCATTTTTAAATCTTCATCGGGTGTGCTAATCAAACGTAGGTCAAACTTTTCCTGCAGAGCTGCAAAGATATTCTTACTGATAAAGGCGGGCGGAGTCGGCCCGATATAGATACCTTTGATATTAAGATACAACAAAGTAAGTAAAATGGCAACAGCTTTCTGCTCAAACCAAGACAAAACCAGGGTTAAAGGAAGTTGGTTTATTGTGCAATTAAACGCCTTGGCTAAAGCCAGGGCAACCTGAATCGCAGAATAGGCGTTATTACACTGGCCGACATCGATTAATCTCGGCACCCCCTCGATTTCACCGAAATCCAACTTGTTAAAACGGTATTTTCCGCAGGCAAGCGTAAGGATCAGGCAATCCTTGGGCACCTGTTCAGCGAATTCCGTATAGTAGTTGCGCCCGGGTTTTGCTCCGTCACAACCTCCGATTAAAAAGAAATGTTTAATCTTGCCGGTCTTAACCAGATTTACAATCTTATCCGCTAATCCTAGAATCGCTGCATGGCCAAAACCAGTCCAGATTTTCTTGGCCGGGGCCTCAGGCAAAGACGGTAATGACTTGGCTTTCTCGATCAGGGCTTTAAAATTCCGGTTTTGAATATGCCTTACCCCCGGGACGCCGGTAATGCCTATTGTAAAAAGCCTGTCCAAATATGTATTTTCCGGAGGGATCAATATACAGTTAGTAGTAGCCAGCAGCGCTCCGCTAAAAGCATTGAATTCTTTCTTTTGCTCCTGCCAGGCTCCGCCAAAATTACCAACCAAGTGTTTAAATTTTTTCAGTTCAGGATAGCCATGCGCCGGAAGCATCTCGCCATGAGTATAAATATTTATCTCGCTGCCTTCGGTCTGCTTCAATAATTCATAAAAATCCAACAGATCATGTCCGGTAACCAGAATTCCCGGGCCGGCCTTAGTACCGGTTTCAACAGCTACAGGAACAGGATTACCGAATCTCTGGGTATGCGCCTTATCCAGCATTTCCATAGTCTTTAAATTAACTGCCCCGCACCTTAATACCAGCTCTAAGTATTGATTTAAATCAAAACTGACATTAGTCACGGTTTTAAAAAGGGCTTCGTGCATAAAGGCGTCTACTTCTTCATCATGCGAACCTAACTGACGGGCATGATAGGCATAAGCCGCAATACCCTTTAAACCAAACAAGAGTGTATCCTGTAGGCTCTGGATATCTTCATTCTTACCGCAGACCCCAATCCTTGTGCAACCCGTCCCGCCTGCTGTTTGTTCGCATTGATAACAAAACATTCTGCACCTCCCTAAACTAAAGAAGCTATAGTTATATCTTTGAGCTGTTTAAAAACATTTTCTTCTATTAGACGTAACTTCTTCCTTAAGGCACACTTACCTCTATTCGGACAAACAGCTTTCTTTAAAAAACACCCGTTTAATTCTACCTGCCCCTGGAAAATATGCATTATTTTAATTATAGAAATTTTCTCAGCGGGGACTTTTAATTTAAACCCACCACCCTGGCCCTTAAATGATTCGAGAATTTTTCTCTTGTTCAGCTTCTGCAGAATCTTGCGCATAAAAGAACGCGGTACACCAAGTTTCTTCACCAGCTCATCTACCGCTACAACAGTTTTATGTTTTGAAATATAGCAAAGCGCACGCAGCGCATAATCACTATTTCTGGTTATAAGTTTCATAAAATCTCCGAAGTTATTTAAATTTAAGCGGGCAGTTTAACGTCATGCCCGGGACAATCTACTGCAACCCTCTTTACAGTGAGCCACCGGCCTAAGCATATATCTGATCGCTACCCCCATTTAAATCACCTCCTTTTGCTTATGGTTAATGATACCAGATTAGTATCATTTGTCAAGTAAATTTATTCGGGCATAACTTATGGAGGCATAAACCGACATAAGTTATCTGCCCGAATTAACCCCGCGATTTTTGCGGGGAATGTGAAATTAATAAAATTTACTTTACCACTATCTCTTTTTTTAGTTTGCCGCTAATGCTGCAATAGCCTTCAACGGAAAGCCGATCTCCGGACTTTGTATCAGGAATATAGTAATTTACTTCCTGAGAATTAATATTCTCCTGCCTTGAAATCTTTTGTTCAATTATTTCTTGATCATTTAAACCAACATCAACTTTCTTGATATAGTGACCGAGCGGATTGCTGGTATCATGCAGAATAATCGCGGTCAATATCTTTGTGGCTGGATCATAAGAGATTTCGATATCTTTCGGAGGATGGGCGTAGGCAGTACCAGTTAGGGCCAAGCAAATCAACAAAGATACAAACAAAATCTTCTTTTTCATACTTTTCTCCTTTCCGGGATTTTATTGAATAATGCCACAAAAATATTTAAAATTAAAAGGGCGGCCAATTCAGAATCAAATTTAACCTGGACCTGGATAAAGATAAAAATAAGACCGGCGGCTGCAATTCCAAAACTTAGTTTAGCTAAAGGTTTTATCGGAGTTGTTTTTGGTTCAATCAGCATTATAAAAACATAAAAATAGCTAAGATAACCAAAGATGTCAATTAAAGGGGCTTTGTTCAATACTGCCTGAATTCCGAATAAACTCAAAGCGGTTAGTAAATAACCGGCGATCAATTCTAGCTTGCGCAGCTTATAAGTAAAATACAGGCCCACAGGCAAAAGGATGTACCAAAGAAAGGTCCCTTTCCATTGAGTACTTGCCCCAAAGAGAAGAATGCTTAAGAATATCCCGAATGCCGCCGGATTAAAAATATGTTTCTTGTTAAAACGTATAAGATATTTTGAACAAACAGCAGTTAAAGAAGCAAAACTGATCATCCACCAGGGATTGTCGCTAGCCAGAACAAATCCAATAATTAAAGCTGACACGATTGAGCTTTCAGATACAGAAAACTTCTTATTGTTAAAATAAGAAAAAACTATGTCTACCATAATTACGCTAATCAACGCGGTAATTAGCATAAACAGAAAAGCGGCATCTCTGTCTTTTACTGACAAAAATACCGCAAACCCTGCCAAGAATATAACCAGCTTTGTTTTAATTGAAAATGATTTCATCTTTGGCCAATCTTTTATTTGAAGAATATATTGGCAATATAACCTACCGCCATAACCTGTGGAACGGTAACCAGCGGCATCCACAAAGCCACCCTTCTACCCACATTAGTCCAAAGAAGACCGATCTCCGTGTAGTCCGTAACTACCCCGGCCATCAAGAATACAAAGCTGTTGCCTAAGGCCCCGGTCTGGCGATAGATCTCGAAGGCCAAAGGGCTTGAACCTTCAGAACAAACCTCAATTACTGTTGCCAAACCTAAAGTTACGATTAACCCCAATAAAGTCGGACCCATAAATTTATGGAAGAAATGCACGGGGATATACGCTCCGGCAAGGCTGGCAATAAGCACCCCCAGAATAATCCACCAAAGCACCATTTCTGAAAGTTCAAACGCGCCATTAACCACGCCCTTAAAATCCGCGGCGATTGAGTTTTTATTGAATTTATAGTTGGCTAAACGCATACGGAAATCCCGGATAATTGAATAATCTTGTGATACCTGCACAATATTCTTATTCTTTTCAATTAATCCCTTTCTTTCCAAGAACATGAATATAAATCCGGTGTTTATGGCGATGATAATTGCAGCAAGAATAATAAATAAACCTTTTAAACCGAATAAACTTAACAACATCATCGTAACAGCAAAATTTGCCCAGGGGCTAGCCAGAAGGAAACTTACTACTGCCGGATTTGACGCGCCCTTCTTATGCAACTGTATAGATAAGGCCAATATCCCATGACTGCAGGCACTCAGCAAAAACCCTAAACCTACGGCATTAAAGATAGTCAGTGGAGATTTTCTAGCCAGGATTTTAGAGATATACTCCCGGGGCACATAGTAGTCAATAACGCCCCCCAACAATAAACCCAGAGTCACTGCCCACCAGATAGACTTTAAATAATTAAAAATGACTTTACGAAAAGCGATTAAAACAGGAAAAACATACGAAAGTGATATTAAGACGAGAGTAACAATACAAACTAAAAATAGCTTATTCCTGAACCAGGCTTTCCCAGCCTGGTGGCAACAGGCATGATCATTGGGCATGTTTTAGCTCCAAATAAACCAAATGAACAGGTACGCGGCAGCTACCGCAGCAATTGTAAAAGGAATTCCTATTTTCATAAAATCCGTAAATTTAACCGGATATCCTTCCTTTTTAAGCAGACCACAGGCGACAATATTAGCTGATGCGCCAATAGGAGTAATGTTGCCTCCGAGGCTGGCGCCGATAAGCAGACCAAAAAGAAATAAAGCAGGATTGACCTGCAGTTTGCTGGACATAATCAACGTAACCGGCAGCATAGCAGCCAGAAAAGGAACATTATCGATAAAAGCAGAAAGGATTACCGAAAGAAAAACTATTGCAGTGTAACCTAAGAATATATTCCCGCCGACAAGGCCGGCCAGATAATTAGCTAATACCTCAATCCATCCGGTAGCGGAAAGCGCCCCCACGATAATAAAGATACCCATAAGAAAAAAAGTCGTATCCCAGTCGAGCCCTTTCATCCCGGCAACTATTGAGCGCCTATTTACAAACTTTTCCCAGAGTAAGGCAATAATACCAAAAATCATACAAATTTGACCGGCCATATAGCTAAAACCCGTATCCAGGAATGAGGATAATGCCAGCAAAATAATCAGGCTCACCAGCAAAATCGTAGGCACCCATGATCTTACCTTTTCCACCGGGACAAGCTGGGCCTTTTCTTTATGTTTGCTGAATATGAAATAAAGCACAAAAAAAGAAACCAAGGCGCCTAATTCTACGGCAAAGAATATGCTCGGCTTGCCTTTATAAAAAAAGAAATCCCCGAAATTCATCTTGGCAAAACCACCCAAAAGCATGCTCGGAGGATCCCCAATCAAAGTTGCTGTGCCCTGCAAATTACTCGAAACAGCAATAGCAATCATCATATTCATGGGGTTGATTTTAAGTTTCTTGGCAAGGGCCAGGGCAATAGGAGCAACAATTAATACCGTAGCCACATTCTCAACAAACGCGGAGATAAAGCCGGTCAATAGACAGATAAATAAAATTGACCAGGCAGTATTCCTGGCCTTATCGACAATTATTTCGGCAATATAGGCAGGAACCCTGCTTTGCATAAATACGTCGGCGATAATTAAAGTACCTACGAATATACCCATAACATTCCAGTTAACCGCCATCAAGGCCTCTTTAAAAGAAATTGCCTGAGTCAAAACAAGCAGGAGGCTTCCACTCAAAGCCACAGCTGTGCGTTTTTGAGGAAAGATTACAAATAAAACATAAGCAACAATAAAGACTAACAGGGCTATAAATTTTGCTTCCATTTTTTCCTCTTAATTTAAACTTACAAAAACTATTCCCACAACCAGTAAGCCGGTGCCCAACCAGCGCAAGGAACTAAACTTCTCTTTTAAAATAAATCTGGATGCCAGGGCAATAAAAATATAATGCATACTATCGGCGGAAAAGGCAAAATTAAGATCCGCCCGGGAAAGTACAAGCAGCCAGATACATAAAGATATTACGCTGAAGACAAAACTCAACCAAACCCGGGGCCGGATCAACAGCTGGAAGATAAATTTAAATATCCTGACAAAATTGAATTTCCCCCCAAAATTCAAAGAGTCGATCGCCGACTTCAAAAACAGCTGGTTGATGGTATCACAAAGGCTGGTTAAAGAAATCATAAAAAGAGTAATCAACAACCCTGCTCTCATTTTTTCTGCTCAGTCCTTTCTCCGCTGCTCAAAGAAACAAGAATAACCCCTGCAAGGATAAGTAATATTCCGATCCATCTTAAAACAGAGATCTGCTCATGCAGGCAAATAACCGAAACTACCGGAACAAGTATATAACTGAAACTGGCAATAGGCACAGCCACGCTTAAGTCTATTTTGGAAAGAATGGTAGACCAGATGATGAATACCACAACCACCGTGAGCAACCCGGCCCATAAAAATGGCGAAGAAAAAACCGCTTTAAGAAAGACAATGGCGCTGGATAAATCAACTACTGAAAGCTCTCCTTGAGCTAAAGCGCCCTTCTTAAAAAAGAAATGTATCGCTGTTTCCAGTATATCGCTGGCAACCAGCAGTAATAATATTTTTAAGGTAACCTTCTTTTTAAGCATAGCCCCTATTTCCTGATGTCTTCATCAAAATTATCGGGTTTTAATAATAACGCCAATAATTTAAGTAAAATATTGAAGAATATATTTTTATGCCTTAAATAAGCGTAAAGCGGAATAACCTTTCCGCCCAACCTGATCTTCGGCTCATAATCCGTCTGACCCGGGTGGTAATAATACAAAGAGTTATCGATGCACCATTTGATATTATATGCCCAGCTGACGAAATACAGGTTAAAACGATTGGATATATCATAATTGAAACCGATAAACTTATCAATCAGTAAATCTTTATATACAAAGCACAGGTTAAACGCAGCCAAAGAACCATCTACATAATAAAGAAAAAAACGCGTATGCTCCCGCAGATCATCTGATACCTGTAAAAAGAATTTCTTAGTAAGGCGTTCAAATTTAGTCGAGCCGTTATGGTAGGTGCTTTCATAAAGCTTGATTATCTGATCAATCTGGCCGGCGACATCCTGGACTAACTTTACTTCAATATTGCCCCGGGAATAAGCCTGCCTTAACTTTTTGTTCAGGCCTTTGCGGGTTGAACTGCCTAAGCTCTTAAGATATTCCTCAAAGGAAGAAAAATTCAGTTCCAAAAGCACAGTGGGAAAACTTTCTGTTTTAGTAAACCCCCGATGCTTCAAAACATCCAGAAATGATGTGCCCTCCTGCGGAAAATCCTTAAAAATAGTCAAGGGGGTATTAATCTTAGACGCTAAATCTTTTATCCCTGCCAAAAGCTGTCTGATTAGTTCGGGATCGCTCCTGAAATTATCCCTAATGCCGATAACTCCATACTCGCCAAAAGGCGAGCCGCAAAATAAAGTATTGCTAACTAAGAAGCGCGGAAACGCCTTACGTATCAGCTTGATAACCTTTAATAACCGGCCTTCAACGGCAATATCTAAGTTGAAATCCGTGCTGAACAATGGGGCGATAAGTACGATTTCACTATCATGATAAATAACCAGATAGTAAAAAACAAACTCCGGGAGTTCAGAATTCCCCAGGGTTCGGTAAAAAGGATAGCTTTCAGGGATATCCCCAAAAACAGCATCCCAAGCTCCTTGATCTATCTGATCAATATTATCGTATATCTTATAAGTAATCTTAGGCATAGGTAATTTAAAATTCCCGAGACTTATCTTGAATTTCTGTTTATTTTAGCATAGAATAAGCAAGTGTGTGAGAAAAAAGGAAATTAAATTTGAGCCTATTCAGAGAAATTCCGCCAACCGCAGGCTGGCCGATCAAAACCAAAAGTCTAATCCCCCCCTTTTTTAAAAAACTGCCTAAAGGGATGCTGGAAGAGGAATTTAAAAAATATTTAAATGCCCCCCTGGCCTTGCTTACTTACTCCGGGACAGCCGCGTTTTACCTAATCCTGGAAAGCTTGAAAGAACTTTCCACAAAAAAAACAATAGTCATACCTGCTTTTATCTGTCCCCTGGTACCTTTGGCAATAAAAAGAGCCGGGTTAAAAATAAAACCCTGTGACATAAACCCGGATAATTTTGATTTTGATATTGATAAATTACGTAAGGTCTGCGTTGAAGATAACGACATCCTGGCAATCCTGGCTGTGCATCTGGGAGGAATCTCCCTGGAACTGCAAAAC
>JALNZI010000173.1 GCA_023229385.1 Candidatus Omnitrophota bacterium
CTGGTAAAGCTGCCTTCCGTAACTCGCATACCTAAACCCGGAGTTTCATTTAAAGATACGACCTTTATAGCGTTTATTTTTCCATCCGGAAGAATTCCCGCTAAAGTTTCAATTACGCTGGAATAACCCTTACCGCTGGCTTTAAAAACAAAGCCAATTAAGCTATCCTGACTATCAAACGCCTTGTAATACAATATATCCTGGCCGGCATTGACCTCGCTAAACTTTACGGCGCCAGGCATAACCTCTTTAAGCGCTGATTGTTCTTCTGCTAAGGCCTGAGCTAAAATCTTAGGACGGGTAAGCACATTGACACCGGCTAATAACCCCGCGGCAATTACACAAATCAAGGTTAAAATAAAACCATAGCGGGCCATTTCTTTCATTTTATTTTATCCCCTCCAGCTTTGCCCTTTTAATCGTCTGCAACAACCTGCGATTTGCCGGGCAAACATAGTTGCATATGCCGCATTCAATACAATCGCTGGCTCCATATTCTTTGGTTAAAGACCAGAGAGACCTTTCTGAAGCCAGGTTAATCTGGCAAGGCATCAGCCCCACCGGGCATCCGCGTACACAAGCGGCGCAACGGATACAAGGCTTTTCTTCTAATACCTCCGCCTCAACTTTATTCATCAGCAGCAAACCGTTGCTGGATTTTATCAGCGGCACCTCATCCGTATACTGGGCAATCCCCATCATCGGTCCGCCGATAATAATCTTGGCTGGTTCCTCATTCAAACCGCAGAATTCAATAAGATCTTTAATTGGCGTGCCGATACGCACCAAAAGGTTAACCGGCTCTTTAATACAAGAACCGGTAACGGTAACAATCCTCTCAATCAACGGTTTGCCTTTATATACCGCTTCATAAATCGCAAACACGGTACTTACATTCTGAACGAGGGCTCCAATATCAAAAGGGTATTTCCCGCGGGGAAGCTCCTTGCCTAAAATATTGCGGATCAACTGTTTCTCCCCTCCCTGCGGGTAATCCGATTTCAGTACTTTTACCTTAATATCATCAAAACCTGAGAATGCCTTGATCGCCTCCGGCTTATTATCCTCTATTCCAATATAAACATCTTTTATCCCAAGACAGGAAACAATTAACCTGATCCCTTGAACAATCTCCGTTGTTTTCTCAACCATCAGCCGGCTATCCGCGGTCAAATACGGTTCGCATTCCGCACCGTTAATAATCAAAGTATTCACCGGCTTAGGAGGATTGAGCTTGATATGTGTAGGAAAACTCGCCCCGCCCATCCCGACGATCCCTGCCTCCAGAACAATATCCCTCAATTCCTGCGCTGTAAGACTGGAGGACTGACTACGGATGGATTTGGAGAAATCCGCATCTTCCTTGCCATCACCTTGAATGACTACCGCCTTGGCTCGGCCGATGACCGGATGCGGACAATCTTGGATAGCCGATACCGTACCGGAGATTGAAGAGTGGATCGGCGAATATACCCCGGAGGGCAAAGAAGCAATCCGCTGGCCGCAAGCAACCTTATCTCCAACCTTAACTTCCGGAACACAAATCTTGCCCAGATGCTGGATCAAAGAAATACAAACCCTCTTTGGCAAAGGCATGCTACATGTAGGTTTATTTTCCGAATGATGTTTATTTTCCGCTAACTTAACCATGCCGCCTTTCGGTTAAAGAATAAATTTACTAAACCTAACAAGCTCAATAATCCGCCCACGACAATCAAGATCAGCAAATGAGAAAATCTTTCCGCCAACATGCTGCTGACAAACATGAATACCAGAAAACCCAGGTGCATGACTATTTCAAATGAGCTAAAAATCTTGCCTAACATATCATTATCACTGACACTATGGATAATAGTATTAGAGGCAATCATAATTGGAGCAATAGTTAAACCCAGGCATAAAGCCAGCAACGCAGCCATAGCAAAATTGGGATAATTATATATTCCCAGGGCAAAAATGACCAGCATTATTCCGCTTAAAACCAGGGAGGTAAAAATAACTTTATAATGAGCAAGGTGCTGGCCGAACCTGCCGTAAACCAAAGAACCCAAAAACAAACCAATTCCCAGGAACATCACCAGGAGGCCTAAATCCTTGGTTGTCGAATGTAGGGTATTCTGCACAAAAACAATGATGACCACATAAACCGCGCCTAATGCCGACCAAAGCGCAAAGATGATCCCGGCAGTAAAACGGATATCTTTCTTGCGGATAAAATAAAACACCCCCTCCTTAATCTCCTGGAATACGGATTTACTGATTACATCCATAATCTCCTGCCCTACTTTCTTGAAATCCATAGCGACTACAAACTTCTTGGAGATCAGGAAAATAAGCATTGCAGAGATTAAAAAGGTCAGGGAATTAAGATAAAAACCGCTTTTGGCGCCCAGCCATTCTACAAGCACTCCGCTTATCCCAAACCCTAAAGTTGCGGCAATCATTCCGGTTGTGTTAACCAGGGAATTTGCTATAAGCAGGTCTTTTTTATCAACTAAATCCGGGATGATCGAAAGTTTTGCCGGTACAAAAAACCTGCCGATAGAAAAAGCGATAAAAATAATCAGGTAAACCGGAGCTAAGTTTTTGGAATAAAATAAGAATAAGGGAATGGCCAAAACCAATAAACTGCGCAGGAAATCACAGGCAAACATTGTCCTGCGCCTGTCCCAGCGATCCACATAAACCCCGGCCAGAGGACCAATAAGAAAAACCGGGATTATGGTAAAGGAAAGGATCTTGGCAATTTGCAGGGTCGAGCCGGGAGCGCGCATATACACAAAAGCAATCAGGGCCATCTGCCCCAGCCTATCTCCCAGCTGCGAGATGATCTGACCCAGCCATAACAGGAAAAAATTACGATTTTTTAAAACTTCGCGGAATTTAGCCATAGTTACCTAAAATTAAGCCGATGAGTGGAATCGAACCACCGACCTTGACTTTACGAAAGTCCTGCTCTACCAACTGAGCTACATCGGCAATTTGTTCAACAATATACCAATTCCTGGGTAATAGTCAATT
>JALNZI010000033.1:0-11979 GCA_023229385.1 Candidatus Omnitrophota bacterium
ATAATACCTTCCCGTTAAGTGCGCCTTTTTTGCAGATTACACATTTTTTAAGCATTTTTAGAACTCCTTTTGGGTACCTTAATTTAAAATTTGGCGAAATCCTTACGAGCGGAACGAGTAAGGAAAGTTTATGCTTTAAGTTTATTAAGTATACTTGAAATTACGGGATTGTCAAGAATGAATAATGAAATTGAACGAGATTTAGGGGAACAGCCGCTTGCTAAAATCATGGCTGAGCATGGATTTAAGTCCAATGATTTGGTAAGTAGTTCAACCGAGCAAATTACGCATAAGATGGTCAGCCGGGCGGCCAAAGGCAGGCGTTTGAATTTGAAGATCCAATATCGAATTCTTAATGCCCTAAATAAAGCCGCAGGTAAGCAGTATGCATTAAAGGATATTTTTAATTATTAAGTTTAAGGTATGTTATTGGAAGCTACCTCAGGTATGTTTTTTCGCTTAGTTTGGTAAGTGTGCGATATCTCTGTTTAACAATAAAATAGCTTGATTTCTCTGTAAAACATGTTAAAATTTAAACACTACGCAGCAAATCAATATTCTACAGTGTTATGATGAAGAAAAATCGGCTGATAAAGGGGGGAAGTCATGGCAACTTATTCTAACTTTAGCTGTCCAATCTTAATCCAAAAACTTCAAGAACAATATGGTTATCAAGAAAAGAAAGAAGACCTTCCTTTTCGTAAATCGCGTGATGTTTCGGAGTTTATCAAAGCAAAAGAGGAATCTGAAAAGAAGTCTCATTCTGCCAAGGTTGTATTTAAGTAGTGCATGTCCGATCTTCGAACCGCATCTGCCATAGATGTTCCTCAAGTAATTGATGCAAAGCCTGCATTTTCAAATTTCTCCTTTATTGAAAGCTTATTCGGAAACTTAGACTCAATTCGTAGGATTTTTTCGCAAGTTCGCTTCTTGGGGTATAAAACCCTTATTGTTGAACATATCGACAGTGTGGGCTTTTCAAAAGAAGATGATCTTGATTTACAGTCTGAAGGTATAAGTATAGTCTTAGATCCTTTAGTCAGAGTGAGTTTTTTCAGAAATGAATTTAAAAATATTGCAGATATTACTTCTCAAGATAATAGCTCATTTCTTGGATACGCTATTCTCAAAAAGATTCCTCCGGATGGCCACTGGATTGTATTTGAGTCTGTTATAATCTCTCCTCGTCATGACAATAACTATTTACACAAACTCCGTAAGTATAATGTTAATGTTGGAGGTAAGTTATTTAACGTTAAGGGAATTCTTTATTGTCAGCAAAATTCCTTAACAAATGTGTGCGCACATGCTGCTTTAAGGACTTGCATATCGATAATTACTCCTCCGGCAGATTTTAGCTATAGCTTAATGAATAAGATATTGCGGGATGGTGGAAAGCCGCATGTTTTAAAGCAAGGTTTAAGCATAGAGCAAATTGTTTTAATTTTAGAAAACTTAAACATTAAATATTCATTGCAAGTTTTTCCTCGCAAATTATCGCAAGATAGTAGTGATAAGACTCAGGTCAATGAAATACCTTACCAATCATTTTTATACAGTAGTATTGAATCTGGTTATCCTGCATTATTAGGTTTTAGTTTAGAAGAATTGGGCGCTCATATAATTCCGGTTTTTGGTCATACTTTTAATCAAGACACATGGGTTCCTAAAGCAAAAACATCTTATTTTGAGGTTGGTAAGGACACTCGATATGTTCCGAGTGAAACCTGGGTTAGCACGTATATATGTCATGACGATAATTTTGGGTCATACTATTGTTTGCCAAGGAATTATTTAACAAATGAAAATGAGATCACCGTTATTGCTTTAAGGCCCTTTAATGCGGAATTTGATGCAATTCTTGCTGAAGCTATTGCTGCTGATTATCTATATACATTAAAACCTATTATTCATAAAGAAGGTGAAACAAATGAGTGGGCTAAAAGACTTGATGGAGCAATAAATCAGAAGGGCGGCTGGTTTGTTTTAAGGACATTGTGCATGAGTGTTGAAGAATACATAGAACACTTAAGGCTACTTAAGGGTTGGGGTAATGAAACTATCCCTACGAAATTACTATCAGCCTTGAGCGCTGGTTTGCCGAAATTGCTTTGGGTTGCAGAAGTATCTTTACCCGAGCTCTTCCCAGCCAATAAAAGAAAGCTTGGCGAAATAGTACTTGATGCTGGTAAAGTTGCTACTCCAAAACCTGATTTAGCGAACTTCGTTTTGGCGCGCATACTTAATAAAGTTTATTGTTTTGAGCGCTCTAAAGAAAATATTGGATTAGTAGAATACGATGCTGAAATAAAAACGCATACAGATCTTTTTTCTACGCAGATATTGAACTAGTTTTTTGTTTAAAATATGTCCATTCAAGACAAAGATATTTCGTAATAAATCTTAGCAAAATTAAACGCCTCAACAGTATAATCCATTGACAACAAGAGTGTTGGCTTTATAATAATTATAACGACGAGAATTAACATACAGGACAACTGGAAAGAATAGTAAATGCCGTTAGAAAAACTCACATTTAATTACTCTCAAGGCGATAACACTCTTTCGGTTAAGTTTAATGGCGCCTGGCAGATCTTCACGAAAATTCCTCCGGTATCCGAAGCCACTTCGCAATTTTCAGTACATCCCGATATTAAAATCATAATCCTTGATACCACGGAGTTGTCCGCTTGGGATAGCAGCCTGGTTGTTTTCTTATATAAACTGATTAAGGAATGCCAGGGGAGAAACATTGAGGTTAGATATAATAATCCTCCCGAAGGTATGGAAAAAATAATAGCTCTTACTTTAACAAGAACCGATATAAAAATTCCTCCTAAGACAGCTGTAACAGACACATTCCTGGAAAAGGTTGGGGAGGGTTTTATCGGCATGGGGCAAGGTTTATTTATACTGCTGGATTTTTTAGGCGAGATTGTTCAGGCTTTCGGCCGTTTGATTATGGGCAAGGCGTATTTTCGTAAGGATGAATTTATGCTCCTTCTCCAGCGCTGCGGGGTAAACGCCCTGGGGTTAGTTTCCTTGATTAGTTTATTGGTAGGCGTAATCCTTGCTTTTGTAGGCGCGATGCAGCTTAAATTATTCGGCGCACAGATTTATATCGCTGATATTGTTGGTATTGCCATGGTCCGGGTAATGGGAGCTGTGATGACCGGTATACTTATGTCAGGCCGCACCGGAGCAAGTTTCGCGGCAGAGTTAGGCATCATGCAGACAAATGAGGAAATCGATGCCCTTAAGACGCTGGGCGTTGATCCGGTTGAATTTCTGGTTATACCGCGGATTTTGGCATTAGTGATAATGATGCCGCTTTTGACGCTCTATGCAAACCTTATGGGTATGCTTGGTGGTTTTGTTATTAGCGTCAGTATGCTGAATCTTAATCCCGTAGAATATATTAACCATACCCAGGCTGCCGTAAAAATGAGTAATTTATGGGTAGGTTTAGCACATAGTATAGTTTTTGGCATTATTATCGCAATTTCCGGATGCCTTCGCGGCATAAGGTGCGAAAGAAGCGCTTCCGGAGTGGGAGAGGCAACTACCTCGGCAGTAGTTACTGCTATTACCGCCATTGTAATTGCTACGGCAGTGATTACATTTATCTGCCAGGTTCTGGGGGTCTAGTTTTATGGGTATACCGGTAAAACCAATTATTGAAGTGCGCAATCTTGATTTGAGTTACGATGATTATATGGTAATGCGTAACTTAAATTTTACTGTTAACAAAGGCGAGACTTTTATAATTATGGGCGGCAGCGGTTGCGGTAAGAGCACCCTGCTTAAGGTTCTTATCGGTCTTAAGGAACCTGAAAAAGGCCAGGTATTCTATAATGGCGAGGATTTTTGGGCTGCAGATTATAGCCGGCAGCAGGAGATGATGCGGGGTTTTGGGGTGCTTTATCAAAGCGGGGCTTTGTGGAGTTCTCTGACAGTGGGTGAGAACGTAGCCTTGCCTTTGCAGCTTTATTCAAGTTTGAATGCTTCTCAAATAAGGGATTTAGTGGAATTAAAACTTTCATTAGTCAGCCTGGACGGTTGCGCAGATCTCTATCCCGTGGAGTTAAGCGGAGGTATGCGTAAGCGCGCAGGGCTTGCGCGGGCACTTGCGCTTGATCCGGATATAATATTTTTTGATGAACCATCGGCAGGGCTTGATCCGATGAGTGCCAAGATGCTTGATGATCTAATAATCCAATTAAGGGAAGACCTGGGTTCTACCATTGTTGTGGTTACGCATGAATTGGCCAGTATTTTTGCGGTAGGCAATAATGCTATTTTTCTTGATGACCAGAGCAAGACAATGATCGCATCGGGGAACCCGAAAGATTTATTGGATAATTCTAAAGACCCGAAAGTCATTCAATTTTTAACCAGAGGTAGGAGATAAGGAGCGCGGGAATGAGTAAAAAAGCTAATAAGACTTTAATCGGCGCGTTTGTAATCGGTGCGGTGTTTTTATTAATAATAGCGATAATAGTTTTTGGCTCAGGCACTTTATTCAGGCGTACCAACAGGTATGTTTTATTTTTTGACGGTTCGATTAAAGGGCTTTCGGTTGGGGCGCCGGTTGTCCTGCGGGGGGTAAAAATTGGCACTGTAAAGGATATCCATCTTGTCTATGATCGCAAGATTGAAGATTTGGCGATCCCCGTAATTATCGATGTTGAATCATCCCGGATAAAGAATCTACCTAAGAAGTTAAGCGTTTATGACTATAATGAATTGCTTGCCTCCGGGTTACGCGCAAAGCTGGATATTCAAAGTTTTATTACCGGCCAATTAATGATCGCTTTGGATTTTTACACAGACCGGCCGGGAAAAATCCACGATATTGCAAAGCAATACCCTGAAATACCCACGCTTCCCACATCCCCGGATATCTTTGAGCTTATGGATGAATTACCGATAAAAGAAATAGCTGATGATTTAAAGGAGGCTGTCGGGGGGTTGAACAAATTGATAAATTCGGAAGGCCCTTATGGTTTAAATAGTACGCTTAAGGAACTCACTCAGGCAGTGCGTTCTATAAGATTGTTGGTAGAATATTTAGAGATTCATCCGGAAGCGCTGATCAAAGGAAAATAGCTAAAAGGAGACTGATAATGAAAAATAGGATTCTTAGGTTTTTAGTTTTTTCTGTTTTTATTTTTGTATTCAGCGGATGCGCGTCTATTTCTCGAAGCCCTTCCCCGAGGTTCTATAAGCTGGGTTCAATAACCCAAGAGCAGATAAGCGAGAAGTTTAAGATTGCCGGTGATGAGATTATCGGGGTAGGCCCGGTAAAGATTCCCGATTATTTGAACCGCCCGCAGATAGTAACGGTTAACAATAACCAGCTGATGACTTTTGCGGAATTTGACCGTTGGGGGGAGCCGCTGGATTTTGCTATCGGCAGGATTTTAAATGAAAACCTTATGCTGCTTATGGAATGCAAGGATATAGAAATATTCCCCTGGAACATGCTTATCCCGGTAAGGTTCCAGGTAGTCCTGGATGTTGTTGAGCTGGATGTGAATATGAATAAAGAGTTGGTTCTTACAACGCAGTGGTCTATATTGGATCTTAAGAATAAGAATCTGGCTTTTAGCAAAAGGTCGCAGTTAAGGGAGGATGTTAAGCCGCATCATTATTCCGGTGTGGTAGCGGCCCTGAATACGGCTTTATCAAAGATAAGTATTGAGATCGGTCAGGAATTATCGCGGTTATCAGACCACGAAAAAAAGCAATTTCCGAAAAGTTAGCGGGTAGTCTAAGAGGGGGCAGAGATGAAGAAAAATAAAATAATCGGGAAGTTGTTGTTAATGTTCGCGGTTTTTACGGTCTTAGGCATGGTTTTGGACAATGATACTTACTGGAGTGTTTATAACTATGCAACATTAATATTCTTTCTTTCCAGCGGTATTGTTTTGTTAAAGCAAAAATAAGCGATAGAGATTTTCCTTCCCTGTATCGTTCTGAGGATGTCGTGTTAAAAGTAATCTGGAGGAGTTATAAAGGAAAAATGAAAACAAAGAAGATAATCGCATTGATTTTAATAATTTGCCTATTGTGTTCAGGTTCATATATTGGGCTGAAATTCTTCTCCGGCTTATGGAAGACCCAACAGCGCTGGATTTTATACCAGGCGAGGAAGGCAGATTGGCAGAGGCTCGAGCAGCTTGTGAAAAGCGAGATAAACCGGTTTAAAGGCGAAGTAGGCATAGTGATTAAAGATCTGGATACCGGTTTGGAATTTTCATATGAAAAGAATAAATCATTCCCGTCTGCAAGTTTAGCGAAGATTCCGGTTATGGCGGCATGTTTTGTTGCGGCAGGCCAGGGGAAAATTAAACTTGACCAGGATATTGTGCTTAAATCCAGCGATAAGCTCGGAGGCTCAGGGGTTTTAAAGGATTTACCGGCGGGTGCTGTCTTTAGCGTAGAAAAGCTCGTTGGCCTGATGATTTATGACAGCGATAACACCGCGGCCAACATTATTACGGATTTGCTTGGGATTGATTACCTGAATAGCGCATTTAAGAGTTTCGGGTTGCAGAATACGGAGTTATCCAGGAAAATAGCTGATTACCGCCTGCGCGATAAAGGGATTGAAAATTATACAACCGCCGAAGATATGGCTTTATTGTTGGAGCAGATATACCGAAGGAAGCTGGGGAGTAAGCATGTTTCGGATCAATGTATCGGTATAATGAAATTAACGCATACAAATGACCGGATTCCGAGGTATTTGCCGGCTGAGGTGATGGTTGCGCATAAGACCGGACTGGAAAACGGCGTCTGCCATGATGCGGGTATAGTCTTTACCTGCAAGGGGAATTTTCTTATTTGCGTATTAACTAAACATTCAAATCCCAATAGCCTCCGTTCCAAAAAGTTTATCGGGAAAGTTTCATTATATACTTATAGGTATTTCGAGCAGTTATAACCGGAGAGCGGAGTTTTTCCCGGATACAAATTGCTTGCAATTTTAGAATGAAAAGTAGATAATATATCTATAAAAGGAGGTGGCGATGAAGAAGCTCATGGCATTATTAATCGGGGTTATTTTTATTGCAGGTTGTTCTACTCCGACAGCGTATCATAAAGTGGTGACGGTTGAAAAAGACGGAGAAGGTAAAATAGTGAAAACAACTGTTATGGAAGAGATTAGCCAGCCGGACCTTAAGCAGGAAGTCCAGCAATCTAAACATTTAGATCAATAGATTGCTTTTATAAATATTTACGCTGTAAATACAGGAGGTGGCAATGAGTAAGATAAATGCAAAGGCTTTTGGGTTGGCTTGCGGTGTTCTTTGGGGTTGCGCAATGTTAATCTTAGGGTTGATCGATACGGCTTCTACCTGGGGCGATGCCTGGGGAGAGGTGGCGGCAAGCGTTTATCTGGGTTACACCCCGACAATTTTAGGCAGCATTCTTTTGGGTATCTGGGGTTTTGTGAGTGCCGGAATATGGGGGCTTATCCTGGCTAAACTATACAATAAATTCTCTAAGTAATAGAATCTTTAAGAATAACAAGGGCTGGGCTTTCTTTAAAGTCCAGCCCTTTTTGTTTACCTATAATCCTGGAATTTGTGATAAAATAGATGAGAAAATTGGAAATTAAAGTTATCAGCTGAGAGGAAGCCGGGATGAAATTAAAAGTCAGCCGCATGGAAGCATTGGTGGATGGGATTTTTGCTATCGTTATGACTATTATGATAGTCAGCTTAAGCGAAGTGTTCAATTTCTCGAGTCCCACCAAGGATGGTGATTTCTATAAACTTTTCTCAGTCTTGAGCGAGGATTTTATTGCTTTTATGGTGAGTTTTTTAATTTTAGGAATTTTATGGTTTGAACACCACTGGCAGTTTCATTTTATAAAGTACATTGATCCGGTGCTGGTATTTATAAATATTGTCTGGCTTATGTTTCTCTGCCTGATACCTTTCTCAACCATGCTTCTTGGAAACCATCCTTATTTTTCCGTTCCGGCAATCCTTTTTGAATTTAATATCCTGGTTGTATTTTTGCTTCTGTATATTCACTGGGCTTATGCTATTCATAAGGGCCGCCTTATAGAAATAACTTTGAATAGAAAGTCATCAATTAAACATATGGGTACTTGTTTAATCCCGATAATTATTACCTTAATCGCAATCGCCTGGAGCCTGTTGAATAATTTCTTGAAGAGATAAAATGAATTCAGAAAAAATTATCAGCGTTGCAATATTAACCGGTCCATTGAAAGGCCGGGAATTTCCTGTTAAAGCGGGTTTTCCTCCTTTATTGATCGGCAGGAGCGATGAAGCGGCTATTCAAATCACATATGATGATTATTGCTCGAGAAGGCATGCGACAATCTACCGTAAAGATAATCTTTGTTTTATTGAAGATTTAAACAGTACAAATGGTACGCTTTTGAATGATCTTCTTTTTCGCGGTAAAAAAGAATTAAAGGATAAGGATGTCCTAGGCCTGGGGAGCACAAAGCTGATTATTTCCATCAAGGATTCCTTAAGTGGCCCCGCTAAAGAAGAAACCAATGTATTGGATTTAGCTACCCCAATAAAATCCGGTGATTCCATATACGGACGTTATGAAGTATCCCGTATACTGAAGGGGGGCATAGGCCTTGCCTGCGCCTGTTATGATAATATCAGCAGGGTTCCCTGTGTATTAAAGACCTTTCAAAGAAAATATCTGGCTTCTCCCCAAAGCCAGGCTTTTTTTGAAAAAGAAGCGCTTACCTGGATAGGATTAGGCAAGCATCCTCATATTGTCAGTGCCTATCTAGTTATTCGGATAGAAGATTACCCTTTCCTTGTTTTTGACTATATAGCGCCGGATGAAAATGGAAGGAATACTCTAAGCCATTACCTGAATAATTTAACTACCCCGGAAATTCTCAAATACTCCATAGAATTTTGTTATGGCATGGAATATGTTTATGCCAAAGATTTTAAAGCCCACGGTAATATAAAACCGGGCAATATTATGATTACTCCGGACAGGAACGTAAAGATAACTGATTTTGGGGCAGCGCAATTATTGCAGAAGATTGAATTTAAGGAATGCCTTCCGGAAAATGAAAAGTCGGATTTGAGTATCTTTAAAGGCAAGGCAGGAGTAGTAAGCGGGACACTTCCTTATATGGCTCCGGAGCAGTTCGACGGACAGATGGACCAGGTAAGCGATATTTATTCTTTCGGCGTTGTCCTTTATCAAATGGCATCTTCCGGGGCATTACCTTTTACCGGCAGGAATCCGTTGGAATACGAGAAGGCGCATAAGGAAGGGGCGAGCCCCCGTCTTGATTCCCCTCTTTTTGCGATTATTGCGAAATGCTTAGAAAAAGACCCGGCTAAGAGATATACGAGTTTTGCGGCAATAAGGTTAGATTTAGATGCCTTGTTTTTAAAAGAAACCGGGAAGAAAATCATTCCGCTTGAAGGCGTAAAATCAGAGGCCGCGGAAATTTTGAATAAGGGCTTAGCTTTATATTCTTTTGGCAAGCGCGAAAGCGGGATTGCCTGTTATGATAAGGCTATATCAATTAACCCGGAGTATCCGGATGCCTATTACAACCGGGGGAATGCTTATTACGATAGGGGTAACCTGGAACAGGCCATCTCTGATTATAGTAAGGCCATTGAAATTAATCCTGTATATATTAATGCTTATTACAAACGGGGAGTTTTCTACCAGGGTAAAGGTAATCTTATCCAGGCTATCTCTGATTACAATAAAGTTATATCAATGAACTCGGCTCATTCCGACGCCTATTACAACCGGGGGAATGCTTATTATACAAAAGGCGATCTTGAACAGGCTATCTCTGATTACAGCCGGGTTATCGAAATTGACCCTGTACACCTTAAGGCATATTACAACCGGGGAATCGCCTATTATGATAAAGATGATCCGGATTTGGCTATTGCCGATTTCAGCAAGGCCATCGGGATTGATCCCGAATATGCCGAAGCTTATAATAACCGGGGGAATGCCTATTATGATAAAGGTGAATCCGGCTTAGCCACTGCTGATTTCAGCAAGGCTATCGAGATTAACCCTAAATATGCCGAGGCTTATAATAACCGGGGAATTGCCTATTATAAAAAAGGCAACCTGGAACAGGCTATCTCTGACTATAGCCAGGCTATTGGAAATAACCCTAAATATGCCGAAGCTTATAATAACCGGGGAATTGCCTGTCATAAAAAAGGAAACTTTGAACAAGCCCTGTCTGATTACAGCAAGGCCGTTGAAATTAATCCTAAAGATTCCGAGGCTTATAATAACCGGGGAATCGTTCATCATATTAGGGGTAAGCTGGATTTGGCTATTGCCGATTTCAACAAGGCTATAGAAATTAATCCTGCGTATTCCAGGGCCTATTATAACCGGGGAAGCGCCTATTATGATAAAGATGATCTCACGTTAGCTATTGCTAATTACAGCAAGGCCATAGAATATAATACTAAAGATGTCGAGGCTTATAACAGCCGGGGGATTGCTTATCATGTTCGGGGCAAGCTGGAATTGGCTATTGCCGATTTCAACAAGGCTATAGAAATTAATCCTGTGTACCTTAAGGCCTATTATAGCCGGGGAAGTGTTTATTACGATAAAGATGAACCGGATTTGGCTATTGCCGATTTTAGCAAAGCTATAGAAATTAATCCTGAATATGCCAAGGCCTATTGTAACCGGGGGGTTGCCTATCTTTTAAAAAAGGACTATGATAAGAGTTGGAAAGATATTCATAAGGCGGAGGAATTAGGTTATAAAGTTCCCGTTAATTTGATTAATGATTTGAAAAGGGCTTCTGGCAGGGGGATGTGATATGTCGGATTCTAATTTAATTTATTCAACTTCATTAGGTTCAGTTTGTTCCGGATGTGGGCAAGCGGTTGATCGTTGTGTGTGCGCTCAGGCGAAAAAAACAGCTGTTCCGGATACTGACGGAATTGTGCGCCTGTCTTATGAGAAAGGCCGTAAAGGCAAAGGAATGACGGTTATTCGCGGTTTGGCTTTAAGTGAATCCGGGCTCCTGGATTTAGCCAGGAAACTAAAACAGCGTTTTGGTACCGGCGGATCGGTAAAAGATTATACTATTGAATTGCAGGGGGATTTTCGGAAAGCGGCCGAAGAGGAACTGCATAAATTGGGGTTTATTAAATAATGGAAAAGAATATCAGGGATTATGAAGTTGGGGATCCGGCTATAGATAGCCTGATAAGCGAATTGGTTAGAAAAACCGGTCCTGCTGAGACTGAAAATTTACTGCGTGAGATACTTACCACTACTGTCAAATTAGGAAAAGAGTCTAATGACAAGGGGGATCTTAAACTTGTGAATAACGCGCTTAAGGAACTGCGCTATTCTTTTAAGATATTTTCCCCCTACAGGGAAATTAAGAAGGTAATCATTTTTGGCTCAGCCAGGTCAAAGGTTGAGTCAGCTGAATATAAAATGGCTGAAGAGTTTTCGCGCAGGCTTTCGGAAAAAGGTTATATGATTGTAACCGGAGGCGGACCGGGCGTAATGGAGGCGGGGAATAAGGGCGCTGGGCTCGGTAAGGATTTTGCCTTAAATATCCGGTTGCCTTTTGAGCAGAAACCAAATCCCTATATTGATGAAAAAGAAAAACTGATCAACTTTAAGTATTTTTTCACTAGAAAGCTTATTTTTGTAAAAGAGACTGATGCAACCGCACTTTTTCCGGGAGGCTTTGGCACGCTTGATGAAGGTTTTGAAATGATCACTTTAATCCAAACCGGAAAATCCCGGCCCCGGCCGATAGTTTTAATGGAGCCAAAAGGCTCAAGCTATTGGGCTACGTGGATGCATTTTGTGAAGAACCAGTTAGTTAAAAAAGGGTTTATTAATAAAGACGACCTTAACCTTATCCATATTGTGAAATCTGTTGATGCGGCAGTTAAATATATAGAAGATTTTTATAAGGTCTATCACTCA
>JALNZI010000033.1:11989-12362 GCA_023229385.1 Candidatus Omnitrophota bacterium
AACAAACAATTCAAGGATATTTTGATCAGCGGCCAAATCATGGTTTCTTCTCCTACGGTAAAAGAAATCCAGGAAGGGGAGTTCCTGAATTTGCCGCGACTGGCCTTGAATTTTAATATGCGCAATTACGGCAGGCTCTGCGAAATGATCCGCATGATTAATCAGGATTAAATTATTATGGATAAAGTTTTAGAGGGGTTGAATAAAGAACAGGTACAGGCGGTTAAACATGGCGACGGCCCGCTGTTAATTATCGCCGGCGCAGGCACAGGAAAAACCCGGGTGATTACCCAGCGCATTGCCTGGTTAATAAACCAGGGCCTGGCAAAGACCGATGAGATCTTGGCGCTTACCTTTACGGATAAGGCGGCCA
>JALNZI010000034.1 GCA_023229385.1 Candidatus Omnitrophota bacterium
AGTTCGATCCTCCTCAGCTCCACCAATGTTTACAAAGGGCGGATAATCTCCGCCCTTCGCTTTATAAGCTATTGACGCTGGTTTGGGGCAGGAGTATAATTTAAAGATTATGATACTAGGCGTGCATGTTTCCGGCTCAGGCAAGATTTATCAAGCATTGGATACTGCTAAGGCCTTAGGCTGCGACACCATGCAGATATTCAGCCGCAGCCCGCAGAACTGGCGCAACGGCGTCCACCTTAAGCCTGAAGATATCGCGGAGTTTAGGCTCAGGCGCAAAAAGACCAAAATCAATCCGGTTTTTATCCATATTTCTTATCTGATAAACCTGGCTTCACCCGACCCGCGGTTGTATAACGGTTCTATCCAGGCCTATATAGAAGATATCCAGGAGGCTGATGAATTAGGCGCCGATTTTATTGTTACACATATGGGAAGCCATAAAGAGACCTCTGAGGATGCGGGAATCAAAAGGCTCATCGCTGCCCTGAATAAGATATTAGAGGAAACCAAGGGTTCGAAGGTTGGTATATTATTAGAAAATACTTCCGGGGCAGGCTCCTGGCTGGGATACAGATTTTATCATCAGCACAAGATATTAAAAGGTTTAAAAGAAAAAAGCCGCGTAGGCTTATGTCTGGATACCGCGCATGCTTATTTAGCGGGTTATGATTTAGCGACTAAGCAGGGGCTAGACCAGATGCTTAATGAGATTGAGGAGATGGTGGGTTTAAAGCTAATTAAACTCATCCATCTTAATGACGCGGCCGGAGAATTAGGCTGTCACCATGACCGGCATGACCACATAGGTAAAGGGCATATTGGTCTTGCCGGGATGAAGAGGATTATTAATCGTCCTGAATTAAAAAACATTCCTATGATTTTAGAGACACCCAAAAGTACTGAAGACAGTGATAAGGAAAATCTGGCATTAGTAAGAAAGTTGAGCCGTAAATAAAATGTTTTATGACTTTAAGAAAATAGAGGAAAAATGGCAGAAGATTTGGCTTGATAGCCATGCCTTCCGCGCACAGGCTGATCCTGCACGCAAGAAATATTATCTTCTGGAGATGTTTCCTTACCCGTCAGGTAAAATACATATGGGGCATGTACGTAATTATACTATCGGAGATGTTGCCAGCCGTTTTAAACTTTTAGAAGGCTATAACGTAATGCATCCGATGGGTTTTGATGCCTTTGGCCAGCCCGCGGAAAATGCCGCAATCAAAAATAAAACCAAGCCGGATGCCTGGACGCATAAATGTATCAAGGAGATGGAAGTAGAATTGAAAAAGATGGGATTTTCCTATGATTGGGATAGGGAAATTTCTACCTGTGATAGCAGCTATTATAAGTGGAATCAATGGATATTTCTGAAGATGTTTGAGCGTGGCCTGGCGTATAAAAAAGCCTCCGCGGTTAACTGGTGCTCCAGTTGTCAGACTACCTTGGCAAATGAAGAGGTTGTTGATGGCGGTTGCTGGAGATGCCATACAAAAGTAGAGCAGAAGGATTTAGAACAGTGGTATTTAAAGATTACCGATTATAAGGAAAGATTACTGGAAGATTTGGGGCAATTAAAACTTTGGCCGGAACGGGTTTTGGCCATGCAGAATAACTGGATTGGCAAGAGCAGTGGCGTAGATATATATTTTCGTCTTAAAAACAGCGATAAAATTATACCGGTGTTTACTACCCGGGTAGATACTATTTTTGGGGCAACTTATATTGTTTTGGCTCCGGAGCATCCTTTAGTAAAAGAGTTAATTAAGGGTAAGCCGGAAGAAAAAGAAGTTTTAGGTTTTATTGAGAAGGTCTCTAAGGAAAGCAAGCTCGTGCGTACATCTTCTGATGTAAAGAAAGAAGGGGTATTCACCGGTAGCTTTGCGCTAAATCCTGTAAACAACGAAGAGGTGCCGATTTGGGTTGCGGATTATGTATTGATGGAATATGGCACAGGCGCGATTATGGCTGTGCCGACGCATGACCAGAGGGATTTTCTTTTTGCCAAGGAACATAAATTGTCAATGCGCCTGGTAATTATGCCTAAAGAAGGCGGGTTAAAATTAGAAGAATTAACCCAGGCTTATGAGGGCGAAGGGGCACAAGTAAATTCCGGTGAATTCAATGGTTTAAATAACCTGGAGGCAAAAGAAAGAATCGCTCTCTGGATGGAGAAAAAGGAGATTGGAAAAATACAAACGCATTGGCGCCTGCGTGATTGGCTGATTTCCCGGCAGCGTTATTGGGGTACACCAATCCCGATAATTTATTGCCCCAAGTGCGGCATTGTCCCGGTGCCCTACCAAAATTTACCGGTAGAATTGCCCAAGGATGCTCCTTTTACCGGCGACGGCGGCAGCCCATTGGGTAAAGTAAAAGAATTTGTTCAGGTGAGCTGTCCTAAATGTTCTGGACCGGCTAAACGGGAGACTGATACCATGGCTACATTTTTTGATTCTTCATGGTATTTTTTAAGGTTCTGTTCTCCTGAATGCGATACTTCTGCTTTTGATGTACAGGAGGCAAGATATTGGATGCGCGTGGACCAGTATATCGGCGGAATTGAACATGCTATCCTGCATTTATTGTATTCGCGTTTTTTTACTAAATTTTTCCAGGATCTTAAGATGATTGATTTTGGCGAGCCTTTTGAGAAATTGCTCACTCAGGGAATGGTGCTGAAAGACGGCGAGGTAATGTCAAAATCCAAGGGGAATATTGTAGATCCGGATTCAATGATTAAAGATTATGGAGCAGATGCCTTGCGCCTGTTTATTTTGTTTGCTGCCCCTCCGGAAACAGAGCTGGAGTGGGATCAACGGGGGCTGGAGGGGGCTTTTAAGTTTTTAAATCGCGTCTGGCGTATTCAGGAAAATCTTAAAAGTAAGGCCGACGATTCTTTAGTAAGAATCATGCATAAGACGATAAAGAAGGTCAGTGAGGATTTCAATGATTTTAAATTTAATACTGCCATTGCCAGCCTTATGGAGTTGACCAACGCGGTTTATCAGATTGGCGCTGATAAAGAAGTTTTTTCCAGGCTGGTTATTATGCTTAGCCCGATTACCCCGCATTTTAGCGAAGAGCTTTGGCAGGAACTGGGGAATAAGGAGAGTATTTTTAAGTCCTCCTGGCCAAAATACGATCCTGAATTATTGATTGAAGAAAATGTGGAATTAGTGATTCAGATCAACGGCAAGATCCGCAGTAAAATTCAGGTTCCCCGCAGTATCTCTGAGGACAAGCTTAAAGAATTAGTGCTTAAGGATGAAAAGTTAGCCGCCTGGCTGGAAGGTAAGCCCCCGAAGAAATTCATCGTTGTTCCCCAAAGACTTGTTAATATCGTAATATAAATTAACGCGTCTGTCTTGGTTTATTCTTCACAGGGACGCTTGTTACGGCCCAGCGTGCCGTAACTGCGCTCGGGTTGGCTGGCTCGCTCTCACTAGTCCCTGCATAGCCGGTGAACCTTGCCCGCTCCTTGCCTCCACGCCCTGCTCAGAATCAAACCAAGCCATCCGCTAAGATTTACGGCTTTTGCTTAAGGCACAATTTGAAGATTTTCGGCATTGCTGTATAAAGGATAGTGTGCAAGGATTTACGGTGAGTGTAGGCAACACCAGATGCGTAAGGAACCTGTGCTGCCGGAACGAACCGTAAACCGTAGCACACGGCGAAAATCTTCGTGCCGAAGCAAAAGACGGAAAGCTTATGTAGCTGCGTTACTATTCCCCCAAAACATCTTTAATATCAAAAAGCAGGCGTTTGTAATCTATGGGTTTTTCAACGTATACGGTGATCCCGCTTTTGGCGGCAATATGTTTATCTACTTCTTCGTGTTTGAGGGATGTAGCGATAATCGGGATGTCTGTAAAACCCGGTAGAGACTTAATATCCTGAGCAACTTTAAAGCCGCTTTCATCGGGTAAGACCAGGTCTAAAAGCACGCAGTCAGGTTTTTCTTCCTTTAGCTTATCGATCCCGCCTTTGGCGTCGAAAGCTACCGCCACTATATAACCGGCCTTCAGCAGTTCTTCTTTACTTTTCTTGACGATATTATAGTCATCATCAATGATCAGTATCTTCTTAGGCATAAAGAAAGTATACACTAAAAAAACACGGAATACAACCGCCGAGGCGCGTGTGCCGTAAGACGGATAGTTTTGTCTTTTTAGTTAGGTTTTAAGATTCTTGGCGTCTATTGGGGTGAGGGTCGAGATGCTTAATTTTACTCCGGAAGAAAAGAGGGTTATCCTGTTCTTTTTGATAATTGCCTTTTGCGGGATAACTTTAAATAACCTGGCTAAACTAAATTACCGCGTGAAAAAATTGTTCTGCCCACCAGCCAATTTAGCCAGGATTGATTTGAACAAGGTATCTTTGGAAGAATTGATAAAGACCCGTTGCCTGCCGGTAAAAACCGCTCAGCGGATTATTGTCCACCGTCAGGAGTATGGCAATTTCAGCAGCCTGGAGGAATTAAAAGAAGTCAAGGGGATAGGGGAACAGCGTTATGAAAGGTTGAAGGAGATTTTCTTCATAGAATGAAAAGGCTGTTTGGTTTATCAGTCGTATTCTATTGCCTGGGGATTATCCTGGTGAGTTTTATCCGGGTTAATTTCTGGTTGATTGTTGTATTCGGAGTAATTATTTCTGCTGCCGCCGGCTTAAATTTCCGGAATAACCAGGTATTTACAGTTTGGATATTTTCGTTAGCCCTGCTCCTTGGGGCGTTAAGCCTGAAGAATACATTCGCGCTTCCCGCCTGTCATATCAGCAATTTCATTCCTTATAGTAATGATGCTGTTTATAGTTTAAGCGGGTTTATTGACAGTCAACCGGTTACCCAGAATAAACGCACTGCATTTATTTTCCGGGTTCAAGGGGCCCAGCTTGATAATTTGAAATGGGACTGTTGCGGTAAAGTATTAGTGAAACTGGATTTTCCGCAGGATCTAAACTATGCGGATAGTTTAATGCTCCAGGGTGTTCTTCGCCGGCCTTACGGATTTTCTTCCGGCAGCCGTTCTTACCGGAAATATCTATCCCGGCAGGGAGTTTATTTATTAATGCGCATAAAAAGTAGCCTGCAGATTATTCCGCAAGACGAAAAAAGCGGCAACAAATTAATTATTTTTGCTTTTTGGCTGCGTGACAAATTAGAGCAAGTAATCCAAAAATATCTTCCGGATTTGCCGGCAGCTATACTTTCGGCTATGGTCTTGGGACAAAAAAGTTCTGTCCCCTGGTTGGTAAATAATTATATGGTTAAATCCGGCACTGTGCATATTTTAGTAGTCAGCGGATTTAACGTAGGGGTAGTTGCTTTTATTACCAGCCTGCTATTGAAGATTATACGCATCCGGCGAAAGCAGCGGATCATTCTGACAATCATCTGCCTGCTCATTTATTGCTTAATTACAGGCGCAAGTAATCCGGTTATCCGGGCTACGGTTATGGGAGTAGTTTTTCTGTCCGGGCATCTTTTAAAAAGAGAGGCGGATATATATAATTGTTTGGCCTGCGCGGCTTTATTCATACTGATAATCAACCCCTACCAGCTTTTTGACCTTGGTTTTCAGTTGTCTTTTGCCAGTGTTTTAGCGATAGTCTCTTTTTATCCGAGAATGAAATCGTTTTTACGCTTGGATAAATATAAGCCCGGCCCATTGAGATTTATTTATGAAGGTTGTCTGGTTTCTCTGTCTGCCTGGCTTGGAACAATGGGGATCATCGCTTATAATTTCCGGATCATTTCTCCGGTAACTGTACTGGCCAATATTTTGATCGTGCCGTTGTCCACCTTGATTACTTTATGCGGTTTTAGCCTGGTTTTATGCGGTTTATTTTGCCCTTTCTTAGCCGGAGTGTTTAGTACAACTATTTCTTTTCTGGTTACTTTACTCTTAAATATAAACTCCGCAGTGATTAAGATACCAGGTGCTTATTTTTATTTATAAGTGTACAGGTATCTTGATTCCCCCCCATCTCTTAACTACAAATTTATTATATTCGATGGGATTTCACTAGATTAAACCTTAAAGGAGCTCAATTTACCTTTGACAAAGTCTGTTGGCTATGATAGTTTATAATATTATGCGGCGTATAATTTTAAGCTTAATATTCATTTTTCTTTTATCTATCCAACCGGCATATCCCTATTGGATCTGGACTCCTAAAAGCGGAAAGTGGGTTAATCCCAAAAACATGCCTAAGGATAATCCTAAGGATCAATTTGCTTATGCCAAGTCATTTTTTGATATCAATAAATATGAAGAAGCCAAGCGGGAGTTTCGTAAACTGCTTAAGGCTTATCCTAAGTCTGCCGAGGCTGCGGAAGGCCAGTATTATCTTGGTCTGACAGAGGAAGCCCAGGGTAAAATATATGAGGCTTATCAGGCTTATCAGATGGTGATTGATAAGTATCCTTTTAGTGAGCGCATTCAGGAAGTTATCGAGCGGGAATATAAAATCGCTGAGAAATTTATGGCCGGAGAAAAACGTAAGGCCTTTGGTGTAGACCTGCCGGTGGAGAATCCGGCGATTGAGATATTCGGCAAGGTAATCGAAAATTCCACTTATGGTCCTTTAGCCCCCCGGGCGCAGTACAAATTAGGCCTGGTTTTAAAAGGGTTAATGCGTTATTATGAGGCCGAGGATGAATTTAATAAAGTAGTCTCCCGTTATCCGGATAGTGAATGGGCGTCGGCGGCGAAATTCCAGATTGCCTCTTGCCGTTCAAGCTTATCCAAAGGGCCTGCTTATGACCAGGGCGCAGCCCAGGAGGCTAAACAGCGATTTGAGGAGTTCGTGAAGGAGCATCCTGATGCTGTGCTTTCTCTTGATGCCGAAAAGAATATTGGCGAGATCAGGGGGAAAGAGGCGCAGGCAAGCTTTGATATTGCCAGATTCTATGAGAAGCAAAAGGCGTTTGAATCAGCCAAGATTTATTATAACGATCTGATCAATAACTATTCAGATAGCCCATGGGCGGCTCAGGCTGCTGCCCGGCTGCAGATAATGGAGCAAAAAAATGAAAAATAAGTTAGAGAACTATGGTTTGCACTCCTTTAGGCAAAGCCATAAAGTTAATTTTTTCCTATTCCTATTCGCTATATGCTGTCTGCTAGTTACTGCCTTTTCCGGTTGTGGTTATACTACCCGTTCGATGCTTTATGGAAAATACAGCACAATATACATCACTCCGTTTTTGAATAAAGTGGATGTGATCCAGGAATCTTATTCTGCCAATAAATACCGTATCTACCGTCCGATGCTGGAAACGGATATTACTAAGAAGGTAATTAACCGCTATCTTTTTGACGGAAATCTTAAACCGGTAAAAGAGGACCAGGCGGATTTAGTGCTGAAAGGTGAGTTGATTGAGTACCGCAAGGATCCTTTGAGTTATACCTCGGATAGCGAAGATGTTACTGAATACCGTATTAATATTTACGTAAATTTAAAACTCTGGGATAAAAAAGAAAATAAGATTATGTGGGAAGAGAATAATTTTAACGGTAATTACTCTTATTTTGTAAAAAATTCAACCATAAATCCGGGAAACAACGTAGTTGTGGTGTCTGAAGGAGCAGCCGTGAATAGTGCGGTGGAAGATTTAGCCCGTCGAATTGTTGAACGCACAGTTGAACAATGGTAATATGGTTTATTTACTTATCGGCCAGGATGTCCAGACCAGAGAAGACCAGCTCAGAAAAATAAAACAGGAATTCCTTCCAAGAGAGCTCCAGGATTTTAACTCTGATACATTATACGCCAAAGAAACATCCTTAAAAGATATCCAGGAGAGATGCCTGGCTATTCCTTTGAAAAGCGACAAAAGGATTATTGTAATCAAGGATGCGGATTGTTTAAATGAGGCATGTCGGGTTTTTCTGCTGGCGTATGTCTTAAAACCAAATAAGCAATTAGTTTTAGTTTTGATATTTGAGCACTACGATTATCAGGATAATTTTATAAAAGATTTATCCCGCTCTGCCAAGGTTATGCGTTTCAAAGAGACGGTTAACCCGGATACCTTTGTTTTAAACCGGCAGATTGAACTAAGGAATCCTGATTCTGCTTTGCGGTTGTTGAACCAGCTTTTAAAAAACGGGGAGGCCCCTGAGCGTATCTTAGGTGGTCTGCGTTACGCCTGGGAAAAGCAGGGTATTCGGACTTTAGAGGCCAGGCGCAGGCTGAAGCTTCTTCTTGGTTGTGACGTGGAAATAAAAACAGGCAGGCTGAAGCCTGCCTTTGCTTTGGAAAAATTAGTTATTGGTTTATGCGGGGTTGCTCAAACGGTGCATTAAACGCGATTTTTTGCGGTTAGCTGTTCCTCTATGGATAATGTTCTTTTTTGCTGCTTTATCCAATTGAGAAAAGACCTTGCTGATAAATGCCTTGGCTTCAGCGGAATCTTTTTTGGCAAGTAATTCCTGGAATTTCTTAATTGCCTTTTTAAGCTGAACCTTGACTTTAGTATTGCGGGTATGTTTTCTTTTGTTTACACGATTACTTTTTAATGATGTTTTACGCCTTGGCATATATTCTCCTTAGTAATTTATTAATTTTTAATATTAAAGCATAATTAATTACTTATGTCAACAAGCAAATATTCGTTAGGCAGGCATAATCAGGCAGTCGCGCGCTCGGCGACTGTTATCAGCCTGGCCACCCTTGCCTCGCGCATCCTGGGTTTTATAAGAGACATCGTCATTGCCCGGCTTTTCGGAGTCTATCTCTACGCCCAGGCGTTTGTTATTGCCTTTCGTATACCCAATTTATTCCGGGATTTTGTCGGCGAAGGGGCCGCTAATGCCGCGATCGTGCCGGTATTAAGCGAATACAACGCAAAACGTTCAAAAGAAGAATTTTGGGAACTGGCCAATATCCTGCTCAACTTGCTGTTGGTTATCTTAAGCGTTATCACTATCCTGGGGATTATTTTTTCTCCCCTGATTGTACGCCTGATTGCCCCCGGCTTTATCGCTTTCCCGGAGAAATTAGAAGCAACTATCCGGCTGAACCGGATTATTTTTCCCTATATACTGCTTATCGGCCTGGCTGCTTATGCCACGGCAGTGTTAAATTCGCTTAAGAATTTTACTGTTTCAGCATTGGCGCCGTGCCTTTTGAATATCTCTATAATTATCTGCGCCTTGCTTTTTGGGGAAGGTATCCAGGGTTTAGCCAGCGGAATTTTATTGGGCGGCCTGCTGCAACTGGCAGTTCAGGTGCCGGTTTTATACAAGAAAGGGTTTAACCCCAAGTTGATTTTTAATTTCAATCATCCCGGCTTGGTGCAGGTTAAAAGATTAATGCTCCCCCGGATAGCCAGTTCCAGTATTTACCAGCTGAATAATTTTGTCGATTCCATTTTTGGTTCTTTGGTTGCTATTGTTGGCGATGGAGGGGTGGCGGTGCTTTATTTTTCCTACCGGCTTATCCAGTTCCCCATAGGTATCTTCAGTAATGCCTTATCGCAGGCAATCCTGCCTACTTTTTCCACGCAGGCTTTAGAGGATGACCGGGAAGATCTTAAAACCACGCTTTCCTGGGGAATCCGCGCGGTATTCTTTGTTATGCTGCCGGCAAGCGCTATATTTATGGTCTTGTCCTATCCTTTGGTATCCACGCTTTTCGGCGGAGGCAAGTTTGATTTTAATTCCAGCTTCCTGACCAGCAATGCCTTGTTTTTTTATAGTATCGGATTATGCGCATATGGCGGGACAAAGATATTGCAGTCTTGTTTCTTCGCCCTTAAGGATACGCTTACTCCCACAAAAATAGCGTTTTTAGCTTTGCTGATGAATATTGTATTGAATGCAATTTTAATGTTCCCTTTAAAAATCGGCGGTTTGGCTTTAGCTACGTCTATTTCAGGAATAGTTACATTTTTATTGTTGTTTTTTATTCTCAAGAAACGTTTGGGAGGTTTTGGGGAACGCAGGATACTGCCGTCTTTCTTACGTATCCTGCTTGCCTCTTGCTGCATGGCTGCTCTTTGTTTCCTGGTTAACCGCGCGTTAAATCTTGGTTGGGCTTTATTTTGCGGGGCATTATCCTATATCATGTTTTGTTTTCTTTTCGGCGTAACCGAGCTTAGGGAGCTTATACATTGGTTGACCTTTAAAAGCCTCAGGTAGCCCTTATGGAGCAATCACGGAATTTAAAAGAAAAGATTTTCTCTGCTCCGGATTCCCCGGGTGTTTATTTGATGCGTGACAGCCGCGGGAAAGTCATCTATGTGGGCAAGGCCATTTCATTAAGAAAAAGGTTGTCTAATTATCTGTCCAAAGGCCTGGATAGTAAAACCCTGGCTTTGATGAACAGGGTGGTTGATATTGAGTTTCGGCTTGCGCCTAATGAAGCTATGGCCTTGTTGCTTGAGGCCAGTCTTATTCATAAGTTTAAACCCCGGTATAATATATCTTTACGTGATGATAAGAGTTTTCCTTTTGTAAAAATTTCCGGGGAAGAATTTCCGGCAATAAGTATCACCCGTAAAAAGGATGAGCCTCTTGGCAGGTACATCGGGCCTTATACTAACGCCAAGATTTTAAAGAATGCTTTAAAAATCATCCGGCGCAGCTTTGCTTACCGTTCTTGCCGCGCTCTGCCTGGTAAAAGTTGCATATACGGCAGGATTAATTTGTGTCCTGCTCCTTGTACCGGTAAGCTCAGCCGTAAAGAATATAATCTTAATATTGGTAACGTTATTTTGATTTTAGAAGGGAAAGCTGATCTTTTGATCCATAGGCTAAGCCGGATAATGCAGAATAAATCCAAAGCCAGGGATTTTGAGGCGGCTGCCGGGGTGCGCGACCAGATCTCTACTTTAGCCGAGCTATCCGCGGGTTTGAGCGGGGTTAACCGTAAAAACGAATTAGAAGATTTAAAGAATAAATTAGGGTTGGATAAACTGCCTGAAAGGATTGAAGGGTTTGATCTCTCCAACATTTCCGGTAAACAGGCAGTCGGTTCAATGGTAAGTTTTTACCGAGGGAATCCGGATAAAAATAATTATCGTCGTTTCCGGATTAAGGAGTTTACTGGAATTGATGATTATAAGATGTTGGCTGAGGTAGTGCGCCGGCGCTACAGCAGGTTGATTAAGGAGAAAACCGCTTTACCGGATTTATTGCTTATTGACGGCGGTAAAGGGCATCTTTTGACAGCCTTAAGGCAGATTAACGAATTGGGGCTTAGCCTCCCTTTGGTCAGTATCGCCAAAAAAGAGGAGCTTGTATATAGCAGCACAAAAAAACGGCCACTAAGATTTTCCAGCGATACCCCGGCTTTAAATTTAATCCGCCGGGTGCGCGATGAGGCGCATAGGTTTGCTTTGGGGTATCACCTATTATTACGCCGGAAAGAGATGGTTGGAAGATGACCTCATTTGCGGAAAAAGTTTATAAAGCGGTTTTAACTATTCCCCTGGGCGAGGTTCGGAGTTATAAGTGGGTGGCGCAAAAGGCAGGTGTTGGCTGCTCATACCGGGCAGTGGGCCAGGTTTTAAAACGCAATCCTTACCCTTTGATTATTCCCTGCCACCGTGTAATAAAAAGCAACAATAAGATCGGCGGTTATGTGTTTGGCGCCAAGCAAAAGAAGTTTTTATTGGAATGGGAGAGGAAGTTAGCCCAATGTTTAGCTGGTTAAGGAAAAATTATACTATTAAGGGGCTTTGTTTTTTTACGGATTCGGCCTTTCAAAGGGCAAGGAGCCTCCTATTTTATTTAAGCCTGCTTTTATTTTTTTGCGGCCTGCCATTTATATTATCATTTGCTTTAGGCTACAAATTCAACGCGCATACATTGAAATTTGTTAAGACCGGGTTAATTTATATCAAGACCCAGCCGGAAGGGGCCAATATATATATTAACGGCAAACTTATTCCCGAGAAAAGCCCGGCAAGTATACAGGAGTTGCTTCCCGGTGTTTATAAGGTTACTTTAACATTAGCGAAGTATTATCCCTGGAGGTCTGAAATAGATGTAGAGGCTGGAAAGGTTAGCCGTATTGACAAAGTCATTCTTTTCCCTTTGCGGCCTGACCTACAGCAGTTAAACCAGAGTGGATTCTCTTTTTTCCGCGTGGATATTGAGGATAGTATGATTTATTATTTAGACCAGGAAAACAAAATTGTCTACAGGTCTAACCTGGATGGAACTAATTTTGAAGATGTTGCCAGTCTTCCCGATAAATTCGGTAAGATCAGCGGCTGGGATGTTTCTCCGGATAAAGGCAAGATGTTTATTTTTAACTCCCATCAGATCAGCGTAATTTTCCTGGATAGCCGGGATGATTATGCGTATTCAGATTCTTTTATCTCCCTGGAT
>JALNZI010000174.1 GCA_023229385.1 Candidatus Omnitrophota bacterium
GGGAATCTCCTGAATTAACTTATCCCGTAAAGCACCCTGAAATTTAATTTCACTTTTCATATTCTTCTGGCAAAGCTGGATTGCCTTGGCTAAGCCGACAATGCCGGTAGTATTGGAAGTGGAGCCGCGCCTGCCCCTCTCCTGATCTCCTCCGCGCATAAAGGTTTCCAGGCGGCTGCCTTTTCGGATATATAAAGCGCCTACACCTTTGGGACCATAAAACTTATGGGCGGAAAGCGACAAAAGATCTACATTTAACTCATCAACGTTAACCGGAATATGCCCTATGGTTTGTACGGCATCCGTATGGAAATAAATCCCTTTTTCTTTAGCAATTTTACCAAGTTCGGCAATAGGCTGGATTGTGCCGATTTCATTATTGGCGTGCATAATACTAACCAGGATGGTCTTATCCGTGATCGCTTCTTTTAAATCCTGCGGAGAAACCAGGCCGTCTTGATCAACATTCAGATAAGTAACTTTAAAACCTTTTTTCTCAAGAAATTTAGCCGGCTCGCTGATAGCGTGATGTTCAATAGCCGAAGTGATAATATGGTTGCCTTTTTTCTCCAATGCATAAGCGGTGCCTAAAAGCGCATAATTATCCGACTCCGTTCCTCCGGAAGTAAAAACAATTTCTTCGGGCCTGGCACCGATAAACTCAGCGAGCGCCTCCCTGCTATCCTCAATCGCTTTCTTGGCCTCCTGGCCATAAGCATGCAGGCTGGAAGCATTTCCGAATTTCTCAAAGAAATACGGCTCCATAACCGCCAGGACTTCCGGGTCGGTAGGAGCAGTTGCCGCATAATCAAGATATACTTTTTTCATTGATTACCTCATTTAAACTACCTGTACGGTAGCCTTCTAAATCCAATGTAATATAGTTATAACCTAAATCTTTTAATTTTTCAACTATTGCCTGGCGATTACGTAATAAACGGTTAAGGTGATTTTTCTCTACTTCGATCCTGCAAAGCCCGTTGTAATGGCGCAATCTAACCTGCCTAAAGCCCAAACCAATCAAATAAGCCTCTGCCTGATCAATACGC
Source organism: Candidatus Omnitrophota bacterium (assembly GCA_023229385.1). GTDB lineage: Bacteria > Omnitrophota > Gorgyraeia > Gygaellales > Profunditerraquicolaceae > UBA6249. The sequence goes on from JALNZI010000174.1 coordinate 1,050, forward strand.
CTGAGCAGTCCGGGAGTAATCCTGATGCCATAAGGTATCCGCGAGGCAAGACAGGCTAAGGCCGGCTTATTCCAGCTAGGCAAGCCTAATAACTTACTTAGCTTACAGATATCTTCTTTGCTTAAGCCTGCCTCCAGTAAGGGAGATTTTATCTTTAGTTCTTGTTTTGCGATATTGCCCGGGCGGTAATCTGATTTATCCGAAATATTGCTGGCATCCAAAACAAATTTAAGTTTACTTCTCCTGGCGATTGCATTTAACTTTGAAAACAATTCTTTTTTGCAAAAATAACAACGGGAAACAGAATTTTCTATAAACTCTTCATTATCTAATTCCGCGGTTTTAATTACCTTAAGCCTTACGCCTATATTTTTAGCCAAATCCTTGGCCTTACGCAACTCATCCTTAGGATAGGTGGCAGAAACAGCAGTTACTGCCAGGATATCTTCTCTTGGTAAAACAAGAGAACAGGCCTTAAGTAAAAACGCGCTGTCTACTCCTCCGGAAAAAGCAACCAGGCAGGACTTATAGCCGGAGATTATCCGCTTAAGGCGGGTAAACTTATGTTGAAGTGCCATAGTTGATTCTTTCTACAAAGCTACCACTTCCTTGACTTCCGGAACTTCCTGCTTTAAGATTCTTTCAATCCCCATCTTCAGGGTCATGGAACTCATCGGGCAGCAACCGCAACTTCCCTTTAGCTTTAATTTCACTACGCCATCAGCAGTTACGTCAATTAACTCAACATTACCGCCGTCTGCTGCAAGCATGGGTCTGACTTTATCTAAAGCCTTCTCGATTCTCTCTCTCATTTTTATTCTCCTTTTTTAAGCATGTTAACCTTGCCGCAATATTAATTGTACCACTGCCTAAAATACCCGCAACTTATTTATGCCTTAACCTTATAGCCTCCGCGCACTTCTCCTTCTGCTTAATTTTATTCCAGTTGGCAATAATCTGGCGGGTGGAACTAACCTTGACCTTGCCAAAAACATGCGGATGCCGGCGTTTTAACTTGCCGATCAAACCGGCAATTACCTTTTCAATATCAAACCTCTTTTGCTTCTTGGCGATTTGGGCATTAAACATTACGTGCAAAAGGATATCCCCCAACTCCTCCTGCATATTCCGGTAATTATTCTTGTTTACCGCCGCGATAAACTCATCAACTTCTTCTTTTAAGTCTTTAACCAGGCTCTTATGCGTCTGCTGTTTATCCCACAGACAGCCGCGCCGGCTATGTAAAATATTAAAAATATTCTTTAGTTCTACAAATTTGGTATTCTTATCCATTTATTAAAACCTGCTTCTTGCCAAATATTTAGAAGCGCTTAACGCTGCCTTGGAGCCTTCCCCGGCAGCGATAATAATCTGCTTTTCGGGCACATCCGTAACATCTCCGGCGGCAAAGGCGCCGGGAATATTAGTTTCGTTGCGGGAATTGACCATTATTTCACCCTTATTATTTTTTTCTACACCAACGGCAAATGCGGAGTTAGGAATGAGCCCGGCTTCAACAAACACCCCCTGTACGGCAAGCTCTCTTGTTCCCGCATTATCTTTAATTTTAATAGCATTAACAAGTTTATCTCCTGCAACAGATACAACCTGGGAATTATTAAAAATGGAGACATTTTCGGCTGCCTCAACTTTTTGGCGCATCACCGCATCTCCTTCCAAGGCAGGAGTATTATTTATTATATAGACATGCCTGGCAATTTTAACCAGTTGTAAAACTGCATCCAGCGCGGAATTACCGCCGCCGATAACCGCTACGGTTTTAGCGCCAAACAATGGGCCATCACAAGTGGCGCAATAAGTCAGGCCGCGGTTCTTAAACTCTTTTTCTCCGCTAACCCCCAGCTCCTTTGATTTCTTGCCGGAAGCTATAATTACGCTCCGGGACTGATAATCCGTCTTGTTG
>JALNZI010000175.1 GCA_023229385.1 Candidatus Omnitrophota bacterium
GGATCTTTTAATTTATAGGCTATAATAACTTTATGGTTAAGAAATACGTATTTTTATTGTCTCTAATTGTAATTTTATCCGGGTGTCTTACTTTGGAGAAAGCTCCCAGCGTAATTCCTGAGAGGCCTGCGTTTGGCACTATTGAGAATCCTATTGTTGACAGCAATATCGCATTGGCCGAGGCCCTGAGGAAATTTGCTCCGCCTGAATTTAAAGACAAGCAAAGGATTTTAGATGTTTTGTATTATTCATTTGACGGCAGGATCCATAAAGGGCAACTTGTTGTTGACCAAAGGTTGGTAAGCGATATCCGGCAGGTATTTCAGGTTGCTTTAGAAGATAAGTTTCCCATTAATTCGGTTATCCCGATTTCCCATGACCGGTTCCATAAGCACGGCGAATGGAACAGCGATGACCAGTCAATGTTAGCCAATAATACCTCTGCGTTTAATTACCGGAAGGTGACCGGGGGGAAGAAGCTTTCTATGCACTCTTACGGTTTTGCTATTGATATTAATCCAATACAGAATCCTTATATTAAGGGAGATATTCTATTGCCTGAAGGCGCGGTTTATGATCCGGCTAAACCCGGCACGCTTACCCGTGATTGTCCGGTGGTAAAGGCTTTTATCAGCTTGGGCTGGACCTGGGGAGGGGATTGGAAATCCTTAAAAGATTACCAGCATTTTGAGAAAGTTTTGGATATGTTTACCCATTGACAACTTATAAAACCCTGCTATTATTAGTTAATGTATTGTCCTACCCGAATTAAAACAATTAATTTGATGAAAGGGGGTGAATCAAAATGAAGAAAGTACTATTTGTAATTTTAGCTCTTTGCTTTGTCAGTTCTTTAGCTTTAGCCCAGGAAGCGGCTAAACCCGCTGATGATAAGGCTGTGGTCGAAACAGGAGCAGCTTCAGGCGTGGTTGTCGTATCAGATGAAGCAAAGACTGATGCCGCAGTTGTTACTGATGAAACTAAGATGACGGAAGAAGAGAAGGCTGCTGCTGATAAAGCGGCTGTTGAAAAAGTAGCAAGTGAGACGGTTAAGAAATAAGTTTTAACTTCAGGAACAAACGCTGACAGCAAATTACAGTATCAATTACTGCCAAGCAGGTTGGCGATGAGTGGAGATAGCCTCGCTCGAAAACCAGAATTAATTCATTCTTATATATATAAAAAGGCCTCTTTCGAACTGAAAGGGGCCTTTTTCTTGTCTTTTGACTGAAAAACGCCTTTACAAGCCTGGAAATAATATGATATACTTTTACCAAGAGGGGGGGGATATGTCCAAGCCACGGGAACCCCAATATTGCTGGCAGTTTTGGTCATGCGTCAAAGCTGTCAGAGAAAACTGCCTTATTTATCAAAAAAACTACGGCAAAAGATGCTGGCTGCTGTCTGGCTGCCAGGCTATGGTTGAACGTAAGTTCAAAAATTGCTGGCAATGCCCCTGGTATATTAATCAAAGAGTCCTGCCTTTGTAATTTTCTTTTAACATTATCAAACAAAAAATGAAAAGAGTTTTCTTGAGTTTTGCTCCTGAAGATCTCCCAAAAGCCGAAAAGTTAATCCCTCTGTTGCGCTGCCAGGACTATGAGCTGGATTTCTATGAGAAACCCCAGGATTTGGATTTTGATGCGGAGGGCGCTGAGAATATCCGCAGGGAAGCCGGCGAGAAAATAGCCAAATGCAATATCGCGGTTTGCCTTATAGGCGAGAATACGCATAAAAGCAAATGGGTTGATTCTCAACTGCGTAAGAACAGGAATAAAGGAAATAAAATTATCGCTATGGCTTTCAAAGGCGTGGAAAGCGCTGTTCTGCCGGAAGTGATCAAGGAAGAATTCCTTACTTTTTACCCTTGGGATCCGCAGAAGTTAAAAATACTTATTAGTGACGATACGCATAAACCTTTTAATAATTCACTCTAAATTGATTTGATATTTAATCCCACTAAATTTATGCTTGGGATTTTTGTTTTATTGGAGTAAAATAGTAACATGCCCAAAAAAATATTAGTACTTTCCGCAAGTCCCGTGAAAAACGGCAATACCGCGACATTGGTAAAATGGTTTGTCGAAGGTTGCCGAAAAAAGCGGGCTAAAGTTGAAGTTGTCCAGGCTGCTTTCCTTAAATATAAATCTAACGGCTGCACATCCTGCCGGGCATGCCAGAAGCTGGTTAAATACGAGTGTGTTATTAATGATGATGCAAAACCCGTCCTGGCGAAAATGGCCGAAGTTGATGTAATCGTGATGGCTACACCATTGTATTTCTACGGAGCAAGCGCCCAGTTGAAACTGGTTATGGACAGGATGTTTTCGCTTTATAAGTGGGATAATCAGGCCGGGACAACCGAGACGCCGTTAAGAGGCAAGACCTTTGTTTTAATCGCCAGCGCTTTTGAGGATATCGGCCTGGACGTTTTGGAGAAAGTTTTTGCCATAACCGCGGATTACTCGGAGATGAAATTTGAATCCTTGCTTGTCCCTAACGCAGGTGAATCCGGAGATGTCAAGAAAATGGAAGACGTTCATAAAAAGGCAGTTGCATTAGGCAGAAAAGTGGCATAACCAGGAGGAAGATATGAAGAAGTCTATTGGAGCTATTACCGTGGTTTACCCAACCCCGGTTTTTGTTGTCGGGACATACGATAAGTACGCTAAGGCAAACGCGATGGTCGCTGCCTGGGGAGGGATCTGTTGTTCTGACCCGGCCTGTGTGAGCATTTCCTTAAGAGAAGCCACGTATACTTATTCTAATATCCTGGACAAAAAGGCGTTTACAATAAATATCCCTTCAGAATCCTATATTAAAGAGGTTGATTATTGCGGTATTGTTTCAGGTAAGACAGAAGATAAATTCGCTGCCACCGGCCTGACACCGGTAAAGAGCGAGTTTGTGGATGCCCCTTATATTAAAGAATTCCCCTTAATTTTAGAATGTTCGCTACTGCATTCGATTAA
>JALNZI010000176.1 GCA_023229385.1 Candidatus Omnitrophota bacterium
AAATTCGAGTTTAAGACCAATGTGTTATATGGGATTTACGCCAGCATTAATTCCGTTGCGGAAGCAACTCAACCATATATTATTGCCTGCCAGGTGACAAAATCGGATATTCCGGGAGATTTTAAGTTCACTTTTGCTGTCCCGCAGGAGTCTGATGTGGTTCCTGAAAACGTAAATGCAGTTCAGTCGATGTTCGGGTTAATGAACAAAGATGCCGCTATCCGGTTGGTTGATGAGGCTATGGGAATAACTGAGATCAAGGCAGGGGTTGAAAGACGGCTTCCGGTGAAATCAGTTACTACTCTTAGCCGTGAAGGACAGCCAAATCTGAATACAATCAATGATTTGACCGATTCCCAGATCAGGGAAGGTTGGGTAGTCTTAAAAGTAGATAATAATGTTTCTAACGATAAAGGTGAAATTAAAGATGATGAGCGTATTCGGCGGATGATGCCGACCCTGTTGAAACTTAAGGCCAGGGGCGCTAAGGTTGTTATTATTTCTCATAACAATAAACCAAAAGGAAAAGTAGTGCCCGCTTATTCCATGAAACCGGTTGCGGAGCGCGCGCAAAAAATCGCCGATGAATCGGGGTATGCGATGAAATTCGGTTTTATCGAGAATTCAGTGACGGAGAAAGGGCTGGATGTTCAGAAGGTGAATGATTATTTGGCTTCGACGGCCAACGATTTCGTGTATCTGGAAAACTGCCGGTTTGCCAAAGGTGAGCAGGAAGGCGATGAGAAACTCGCGCAGGATTATACCTCGCTTAATAATAACGGTATTGCGATTAACGACGCGTTCGGGGCCTGGGAGTCAGCCGGAGATGTTACCGTTGTGAAAATGTTCAAGTATTTTAAAACTATTGCAGTCGGTGATTTAATTGGCGAGGAATACAGGAATCTTAAAGGGTACGTCAAGTCCATCTATGGGCTGGATTTTGGCGGAGGCCCCAAGCTTGCTGAGAAGATGCCGATGCTGTTTAATATTATTCCGAACATGAAAAAAGGAGGGTTCATTAATTTAGGTACTGGTCCGGCACCTGCCTTTCTTCTCGAACAATATGGTATTAAACTTGCCAATAGGCTTCCGGATGGTTCGGAAGGTTATGCTGAGAAGATTATTCAACTGGCGGAGAAGTATGGTATCCGTCTTGAGGTACCCCAGGATTTTATCGCCTGTGATACGGATGTGACCCAAAAAGCGGCCGGAGAAAACGTATCCTGGATTGATAAGGGTACGCTTCCTGCCGGAGCTCACACCTATACAGTTACACTTGAGCAGCTTAAAATGGGTACATTTCAGGTTGAGATTGGAGAAGGAACAAAGACCTTGAATGCTAAAGATCTGTTTATATTTGAAATAGGCCCTCAGACAAAAGCAAAGTATGTACAGAATTCCCTGGGTATTCCTAAGGGCTTGGTTCATTTCGGCAATGGTCCGATGGGGGTTGTGGAAATCCCGGAGTTTTCCGTGAACTCTCTTTCTTATATTAAGGAAGGTCCGGGAAAGGAAAAAGAAAAAGGGATTGTTAATGTTGCTGTAGGGGCTGATACTACTTTGGCTTTTAAGAAAGCCGGAGTAATAAATGTTTATTTCTCTACCGGCGGCAAGGCAGGCGAGGGAGTAGCCCGGGGAGATAAACTCGCCGCTGAACGCGGCCTGGAAGATATCCAGTCAGCAGCCAATGTTGCGCAGGCTCTTCCCATTGAAAAACTGGATGCGCTTGAGCTAATCACGTTAAACAATACTGTTTCTGAAAAAACCGGAGCTAAATCTTTTGCGGATTTTGTGAAGGCAATCAATGCGTTTGGGGTTGAGCAGAAAATGGTTATTGTTTACGGCTCTGATTATGTGCAGAATAACGGCACTCTGGGTATGCGCAATATCGTCAAGGAACTGGCGCAGCTTAAGACGTTGCAGGTAGCTTTATACGGAGAGGCGGCGGAGAATGCTAAGATATTCTTTGGTGAAAAATCAATTATTACCGCTTCTTCGGCAGGCGAGCTTTCTGCAAAGTTGAGTGGGAAATTGGCTATTGCTCCCGCCAGTGTTTTATTTATCGGTACCAAAAAGGATATCGCTGAGTCAGGCGTAGCCTTTAAGGATTGCGGACGGATTGCGCCTACGGGTATAATTTCTCTTGATGCGGCAACATCTGTGACTGCCTTGGTTAATTCCGAACAATCCAGAGAAGTTCTTAATGAATTCAATAAAGGGTTGGCTGAAGAGAAAATTATTGATGCGGATACAGCTAAAGGTATTGAAGGGGCAATTGCTTCATTAGCTAAGGGGCTGGAAGGATTTGCACTTACAGTCAAGACAACTGAAGCTGTTGCCAGCCAGACAGAGAAGATCTCTAAAGAGGCCAAGGATTTTTGGGATCAGATATAAAAGAAAACTTAAAGAGTTTTTACGACGGAAAAATATTTTTTTCTTGATTTATTTGATAAAGAGGAGATAATATAACTTAACTTGTTTCAGTAGTTTAAAGTGGACCTGCCTGACAAGGAGCTAAGGCAGTCAGGGAGAGAAGATGGATGAGCGCAGGGTTAAGCCGCGATGGCAGATTAATCAGGGCGCTGAGTTAATTGTTGAGAACGGCGTTAAAGCTATCCCTTGTGTTGTAGAGGATTTAAGCCAGGAAGGGGTACGTATTTCTTTAAGCAGGAATTTATTTGATGATGCTTTTTCAAGATTTAAATTATCCCTGGCTGAAGATTGCGAGCTAAACGTTAACGCGCAGGTGGTCTGGCGTAAAGAACATTACGAAAGAAATATCTATGGCCTTTTGTTTAATCATACTGAAAAATCTGTACAGGAGGATATAGATCAGTATATAAGAAAATATTACCCCGGTTTGATAGCTAAGTATTTATGGGGGGCAGGATAAGTGATGTTTCAGGTTAAAGAGGGAAAGGAGGTTAAAATATGACTGATCATCGTA
>JALNZI010000035.1 GCA_023229385.1 Candidatus Omnitrophota bacterium
CATTGCTATGCCAAGTCGCAAGGTAAAACACCCTTGCCCGAAATGCTCTTTTAAGAATGAATTACGCAGTAAATATTGCAACCAGTGCGCCGCTGTTTTGCCGGCTGAAACTATCCCGCAGCGCCTGGAAGAGGCGGCAGCCAGTCAGTCCGAGCATAAGGATATAGCTCATCCTATAACCCAACAGTTTAGGGAGTATTTGCAGAAGAGAGTTCTTGAGGCCTACGAACAAGAGAAGAATAGGATTAAAGCATAATTCTTTGCCCGGTAGTGTAATGGCAGCACATCAGAATTTGGGTCTGACTGTCAAGGTTCGAATCCTTGCCGGGCAACATAAATGTTTTTGCAGACAAGGTTATTGCCTGTAATTATTAAAATATGAAAAATAATATCGCAGTAATAATCCTGGCGGCGGGTAAGAGCACGCGGATGAGGTCTGAGACGCCTAAGGTTCTGCATAACCTTTGCGGCAGGCCTCTGCTGGGCTATGTTTTAGACCTGGTAGCCTCGCTTAAGCCCAAACAAGTAGTTGCTGTGTTAGGGTTTAAGCAGGAGTTGGTGCGTAAGGTTATTCCGACGGGGATTAAGGTATGCATTCAGAAAAAACTTATTGGCACCGCCGATGCGGTAAAAACCGGCCTGGCTGCTTTAAAGGGGTTTAAGGGTACCGTGCTTGTTCTCTACGGGGATAACCCTTTATTAAAGAAAGAAACCTTAAAGAAACTTTTAGATTACCATATAGAAAATAACATTGATGCCACGCTATTAACTGCGCAATTAAAGAAACCATCTGGTTATGGCAGGATTATGCGGGATAAAGTTTTTAGTATCTGCGGTATAGTTGAGGAAAAGGACGCTGATGAGGTGCAGAAGGATATTAAAGAAATTAACACCGGGATCATGGTTTTTAAAAAAGAAAGCCTGGATGGAAATTTAAAATATATCCGCTCCCATAACCGTAAGCAAGAATATTATTTAACTGATATTATTGGTATTTTAGCTAAAAAGAATTATCTGGTTGACGGGGTAAGACTTGAGGATCCGCAAGAGGCCTTGGGGATCAATACCCGTGCTGAATTAGCTAAAGCCAATTCTCTGATGCAGCAGCGGATTAATGAAAAATTGATGCAGGATGGTGTAACGATTGTTGACCCGGCATCTACCTTTATTAGTTTTGGCACCAAAATTGGAGTAGATACGGTGATTTATCCCTTTACAGTAATTGAAAGGGGTGTTAAAATTGGAAAACGTTGTTCAGTAGGTCCTTTTGCGCACCTGCGTGAAGCTGCTGAGCTTAAAGATGATGTAACAGCCGGTAACTTTATTGAAATGGTGCGCGCCAAGATCGGCGCCAAAACATTCGTTAAACATTTCTCCTATATAGGCGATAGTTCTGTCGGCTCTTGCGTGAATATCGGGGCAGGAACGGTTACGGCTAATTTTGACGGCATAAAGAAGAATAATACGATTATTCAAGATAAAGCTAATATAGGTTCAGATACTGTAATCGTTGCCCCGGTAAAGATCGGCAGGTCCGCATTTACCGGAGCCGGTTCAGTGATTACTAAAAATGTTCCGGATAATGCTGTGGTTGCGGGAGTTCCGGCAAGAATTCTAAGGAAGAGGTAGATATGGATAAATTAGCGGTCTTTAGCGGCAACGCAAACCTTCCGTTAGCCAATGATATCTGTAAAGAATTAAAGGTTAAATTGCAGGATGCCTTAGTCGGTAGGTTCAGCGAGGGGGAGATTCGGGTAAAGATTAATGAGAATGTGCGCGGTAAAGATGTTTTTATAATTCAGCCCACCTGTCCGCCTTCAAATGACAATTTGATGGAATTATTGATTATGATTGATGCCTTGCGCCGGGCCTCCGCCAAAAGAATTACCGCGGTTATCCCATATTTTGGTTATGCCCGCCAGGACAGAAAAGACCAGCCGCGCGTGCCGATCACCGCGAAGTTAGTGGCTAATCTCCTGACTACCGCCGGTTCAGACAGGATCCTGACTATGGATTTACACGCCGGCCAGATCCAGGGGTTTTTTGATATCCCGGTGGATCATCTTTTTTCCGTCGGTGTATTTGTGGATTATTTTTCTAAAATGAATATCAAAGATTTGATTGCTGTTTCTCCTGATGTCGGCAGTATCAAGATGGCCAGGGCTTATGCTAAAAGAGTTTCTGCCGGCTTGGCAATAATTGATAAGCGCCGGGTTTCCCCTGAGAAGGCCGAAGCTATGCATATTATGGGCGAGGTGGAAGGCAAGAATGTGATTATTATTGACGACATGATCGCTACGGGAAGCTCCCTGATCGAAGCGGTAGGGGCGCTGAAAAAAGCCAAAGCTAAAGCTATCTATGCCGCAATTACCCATGGTATCTTATCCGGCCCGGCAATCGAACGTATCGATCAGTGTAAAGGCTTGGAGAAACTGCTTATTTCAGACAGCGTGCCATTGTCCGCGGAAAAACAACATGAAAAGATCCAGGTGCTTTCGGTAGCCAGTCTTTTGGCCGAGGCAATCAAAAGAATACATAATGAGGAGTCGGTCAGCTGCTTATTCGATTAAACAGCAGCTGTGATGTTTAAAAAAAGAAAAGAAAGGTAAACAAAATGGAAGAGATATTATTGGAAGCAGAATTAAGAGAAGAAAAGGGAAGCGCTAAGGCCAGGGATTTGAGGAGTAAAGGTTATTTACCTTCGGTGGTTTACTTCCACGGTAAAGATGCCTTATCCATAAAAATTCCTAAGGGTGTACTGGTAAAACTGATGCATCAGCATCATCTTGAAGGAGTTATTATCAATCTTAAGATTAAAGATGACAAAAAAGCCCAGGGCCGTCCTTGCCTGGTTAAAGAAATCCAGTATGACCCGGTGAGCGAGGATATTATACATATAGATTTTAATGAGATATCGCTGACCGAGGCAATTAAGGTTAACGTCTCGGTTGAGGTTAAGGGTGAGGCAATAGGCGTTAAGCAGGAAGGCGGTTCCCTGGAGCATATACTCTGGGAATTGGAAGTTGAATGTTTGCCTACAAGTATCCCTAAAAATATTGAAGTGGATGTGTCCGCGCTTAAGCTGGGTGAGGCCATTCATGTTAAGGATATAGTTTTCCCCGCGGGAGTTAAGTCTTTAAATGACCCGGCGGCGATTGTCCTGCATATTGCTGCGCCGATGAAGGAAGAGGCAGCGGCTGAGGCAGTTGAAGGAGAAACTAAGGCTGAGCCAGAAGTAATTAAGGAAAAGAAAGAGGTTCCTGCTGAAGGAGCTGCTCCCGCAGAAGACTCTAAGGGAAAAGATAAAAAGTAAGTGTCTGGGCTTAAAATAAAAGCCAACAGGATAGAGGTCTTTTAAGTGAAGCTCATTGTAGGATTAGGCAATCCCGGTTTAATTTACGCGGGTAGCCGGCACAACATCGGTTTTATGGTAGTAAAAGCTTTGGCCCGTTCTTTAAAAGTTGTCCTGAAGAAAGACAGGCAGGTTTGCGCTTTAATTGGTAATACCAAATGCGGCCAACATGATTTGGTATTAGCCTTGCCGCAGACTTTTATGAATTTAAGCGGGGTTGCAGTTAAGGCCTTGCTTAAAAAACTTAAGCTCAACCCGCAGGAACTTTTGGTGGTCTGCGACGATTTGGATTTGGAGTTAGGCAGGATCAAAATCCGTCCGCACGGTTCAAGTGCAGGGCAGCGCGGTTTAGCCTCGATCATCGAGAAATTAGGGACAGCAGAGTTTAACCGTTTACGTTTTGGTATCGACCGGCCAAGGAATGCGGAAGATACCAGCCGGTATGTTTTATCCGGATTTTTACGTAAAGAAAAGGCAGTTGTTGAAGAAGCGAAAGAAGATGCCGTTGCTTGCGCTTTGAGCTGGGTAGAAAATGGCATAATTATGACTATGGACAGTTTTAACACAAGGAGCAGAAATGAATAAGTATGAAGCAATGTTAATTGTTAAACCGGATTTATCAGACGAAGATAAAAAAGTTTTGTTTAAGCAGATTGATGATGCCGTAATAAAAAACGGCGGCCAGATCTCCCAGTCAGCTGTCTGGGCGGAAAGACGTAAATTATATTTTCCGATCAAGAAATTCCAGGAAGGGGTATATTATCTGGTAGGATTTAATGCCCCTGCGCCGGCGATTAAAGAGATCCGCAATATTTATAAGCTTAATGAGGAGATCCTGAGGGTTTTGTTTACCCGCATGGATATTTAAAGCGGCGCATCCAGCGGCGGTTTGATTTAAAGATTAAGGAGGAGACTGGTATGGCTAGTTATAATAAAGTATTATTGATGGGTAATCTTACTAAGGATCCGGAGTTGCGCTATACTCCGCAGGGAACCGCTGTAGTTAATTTGCGCCTGGCGGTGAACCGCAAGTACCGGACTAAAGAACAGGAACTCAAGGAAGAGGTTTGTTTTATAACTGCGGTGGTTTGGAATAAACAGGCCGAGACTTGTAATCAGTATTTGCATAAAGGCAGCAGTGTTTTTGTTGAAGGCAGGCTGCAGTCGCGTTCCTGGGAAGATAATACCGGGGCTAAGCGCTCAGTAATCGAAGTCCGGGCAGAACGCGTGCAGTTTATGGGCGCGCCAGGACAGTCCAAGGCTTCCAGCCAGCCGGCTCAGGTGCACGCAGAAGCATTAGTCGATGATGCCAGCAGCGAATCAAGCTGGTTATCAGAAGGCTTGGATGAAACACAAGGTTCTGAAGAGCAATCAAATTAAAATAAAACAAACAAGCAAAGGATAGGGGGAAATACATGAAAGTTAAGACCAGGGGATTTGGTAAAGATAAGAAAATTATTAAAAAGAAAAAGGACCTGCTTGGCCCGGCGAGAAAAAGATTCTGCCGTTTCTGCGCGGATAAATTAGGAAGTATTGATTATAAAGATATAAAGAGGCTGGAAGTTTTCATTACCGAAAAAGGTAAAATTGTCTCCAGCCGTTTCTCCGGCAATTGCGCCAAGCATCAAAGAAGGATTCGGGAGTTAATTAATAAGGCCAGGTTTCTTTCACTGCTTCCTTATACCCGCTAAATAATATGGAAGTCATTTTAATTAAAGATGTAGAAAAAATCGGTAAGGCAGGCTCAGTAGTTAAAGTCAAGGAAGGGTTTGCCCGGAATTTCCTTTTTCCGCATAATTTAGCTAAAGTTGCTACCGCTGGAAGCCTGGAACAATTAGAAAAAGAAAAAAAAGCCAGGTTAGCGCAGTATGCCTTGGAAAAAGAAAAATCAGAAGAGCTCAAGAAACGTTTAGCTGGGCTTTCTTTGACTATTTCCGCATTGACTCAAGGGGAAGAACTGTATGGCAGTATTAGCAGCCATGATATAGCTGCCGTTTTAAAAGACGAAGGTTTTCTTATAGATAAAAGCGCTATTGAACTGGCTGAGCCGATAAAGTCTTTGGGTATTTATGAACTTCCGGTTAAGCTGCATCCGGAAGTAACCGCGACGGTTAAGCTCTGGGTAGTTAAAAAGTAAAGGTGTATTCTACATGCCTCAAGATGCAATCTTAGATAAGCTCCCCCCGCAAAATCTCGACGCTGAAATGGCCGTATTAGGCTCTATGCTTTTGGACGAAGAAGCTGTTTCCTGCGCGGTTGAGAAATTAGACGCAGGGTGTTTTTATAAAGACACCCACAGAAAGATCTTCCAGACGATAAGCGACCTTTATAATGCCAATAAGGCCGTAGATTTAATCACCCTTGCCGACGCTTTAAAAAAAGACAACTCTCTTGAGGCAATCGGCGGAGTAAGCTTTCTTACTTCACTGGCTAATGCTGTCCCTACCGCCGCCAATATCAACCATTATTCGGGAATCGTCCGGGAAAAATATATTTTAAGGACTTTGATCAATAACTCTACCAAAATTATTACTGTCTGTCATGAAAGCGAAGGAAATATCGCTGAAGTTGTGGATACCGCAGAGAGGCTGATCTTTGAGGTCAGCGACCATAGGAATCAAGGTTCGTATATGCACCTTAAGGAAATCGTTAAAGAAAGCATTGAAACTATTGATCGGCTTTATCAGAATAAGGCGCATGTCACCGGGATTCCTACGGGCTATATAGATTTTGATATTAAGACAGCCGGGCTGCAACCGTCGGATTTGATTATTGTCGCCGGGCGTCCTTCAATGGGAAAGAGTGCTTTTGCCTTGGGGATTGCCGAATACGCCGGGGTCATTGAAAAGGTGCCTACTGCGATTTTCAGCTTAGAGATGTCTAAAGAGCAGTTGGTCCAGAGGATGCTTTGTTCACATGCGCGGGTTGATGCGCATAAAGTAAGGACAGGATATTTAGCTACCAGCGATTGGCCGCGCCTGACAGCTGCGGCGGGAAAACTTTCCGAAAGCCCGATATTCATTGATGATACTCCGGCGATATCCGTAATGGAGTTGCGGGCCAGGGCCCGGCGTTTAAAATCGCATCATGGCATAAAACTGATTATCTTGGACTATATGCAGTTGATGCGCGGCTCAGCTACGAGTATGGAGAGCAGGCAACAGGAGATCTCCGAGATTTCGCGTTCGCTGAAGGCCTTGGCCAGGGAATTAAATGTCCCGGTTATTGCCATCAGCCAGCTGTCCCGGGCTGTTGAATCGCGCACAGACCACCGGCCGCAGCTTTCAGATTTAAGGGAGTCCGGGGCGATTGAGCAGGATGCTGACGTTGTGGTACTGATTTTGAGAGAGGAATACTATAGTCCTACTCCCGATAACCAGGGCATAGCGGAAGCGATTATCGCCAAGCAGCGTAATGGCCCGGTAGGGAATTTAAAGTTAGCCTTTATTAAGGAGTTTACCAGGTTTGACAACTTATCCAGAACCGATAGCTCAGTAGAATGAGCTGCCTGCCAGCCTGCTGCTGTAAATTAGATAAAATATTTGCTTTGAACACTCTATTCTTATATAATAATGAAAATGCGTAGATTAATTCTATTATCTTTTACCGCCCTTTTTCTTTTTATTTCTTCCCCATCCATCTTTGCCGAGGAAAATCCGCAAAGCCAGGACAAGAAGGATACCGTTGCTGCCTCAGCAAGCTCCCCGGTAGCCAAGAATGTTACCGCCATAGAAGTACAGGGCAATAAATCTATCAGTACCAATGTTATCGTATCTAAAATGAAGACGCGCATCGGCAGCCTTTATCAGGAAAACATTATCAGCGATGATTTAAAAAGGCTTTATCTGCTGGGATTTTTCAGCGATATTAAGATAGATACGCAGGATTATAAGGATGGCTTAAAGATAATCCTGATTGTTGTAGAAAGGCCGATTATCGAGAAGATCAGTTTTGCGGGGATAACCCGGATTACCTTAAAGGAAGATAAACTGAAGCAGCAGTTGAAATCAAAAGAGACACAGTACCTGGATTATCCCAGCCTGACCGAGGATGTGCGCACGCTGAAGAATATGTATGAAAAGATGGGATATAGCCAGGCGGATGTCACTTATAAAGTTGAGCTGGCTGCTGAGACAAATAAAGCTAAGATAAATTTCAGCGTTGTTGAAGGTCAGAAAGTGCGGATTAAAGATATTATTATCAAGGGGAATAATTCTTTTGCCGCCGGCCGCATTTTGAAACTGCTGAAGACTAAGCGCGCCTGGTTTTTCAACGCCGGAGTGTTAAAGGATGAGGTTTTGACGGAAGATCTGGAGCGGATTAAATCGTTCTATCAACGGGAAGGTTTTACTGATGTTACGGTAAGTTCCGAGGTTAATCCTGACGCCAAAGAAGTGCATTTGTTATACATCACAATTAAGATTACCGAAGGCAAGAAATATCTTGTGGGTTCGGTTGTTGTGCAGGGATATAAAGATATTCCTGAAAAAGCGATCTTGAGCCGTCTGGGTGAATGCGTTACGGGTAAGGTCTTTAGCTCAGAGGCAATGAAGAGGGATATTATTAGTGTCCAGGGTTTATATTTTGACCGGGGATATATATCTGCGCAGGTCCAGGAGTCGACTATTGTCAATCAGGCTACCGGGCGCGTGGACATAACTTATTCAATCACCGAAAACCAAATAGTTTATGTGGATAAAGTTAAAGTCCGCGGGAATATCAAGACCAAAGATGTGGTTATCCGCAGGGAAATGCGCCTGCATCCCGGAGAGAGGTTTGACGGGGAGAAGCTGCGCCGGAGTAAGGAGAGGCTGACAAACTTAGGTTTCTTTGAAGAGGTCAGTTATGACACTGAGGATACCCAGGAGCCGAATAAAAAGAATTTAGTGGTTGATGTCAAGGAAAGTAAAACCGGGGCCTTTAGTTTTGGCGGCGGCTATAGCACGGTGGATCAGTTTGTGGGTTTTGTAGAGGTTGAGCAGAAAAATTTTGACTGGAAAAACTGGCCGTATTTTACCGGCGCCGGGCAGGATTTAAAAGTGCGCGCTTCAATCGGAAACTTAAGCAACGGTTTTGAGCTGAGTTTTACTGAGCCGTGGATGTTTGATTACCCGGTTTCTTTCGGTTTTGATCTTTACCGCAGGGTGCATGACCGGGATACTGAGACAGGTTATGGTTATGATGAAAAGGTTACCGGAGGGGACCTGCGTTTAGGTAAAGAGATATCCGAATATTTAAGAGGCGATATTATGTACCGTTTGGATGAAGTAGATCTTAGCAATCCCTCTGATAGTAATGATAATAATCTGCAAGAGGAAATGGGTACGAATCTGATCAGTTCGATTTCCCCCAGCTTGACTTATGACTCCAGGGATAATGTCTTTGATACCAGGAAAGGTAATTTAGTAACTGCTTCTTTTGATTTTGCCGGCGGCCCGCTTGGCGGAGATAAAAATTTTACCAAGTTTTTTGCCCGGGCATCGCATTATTTCCCGATGCACAAAGGCGCTGTACTTGAAGTAAGAGGCAGGCTTGGTTTAGCGCAGCCTTATGGTAGTACAGATAATATCCCTATCTATGAAAGATTCTTTGCCGGTGGTGCTTACACAATCAGGGGTTATGAGGAAAGAAAAATCGGCCCGGTTAGTAAGAACGATCATGATCCTTTAGGCGGCGCGGCTATGGCAATAGGTAATATTGAATATACCTATCCTTTGTTTAGTTTCTTAAAAGTGGCGGCTTTCTATGATGTGGGTAATGTCTGGGAAAAAATAGGAGATATTTTTTCTTCTAGTAATACAAGCGATCCGCTTAATACCGGAAATCTCAAATCCAGCGTGGGTCTAGGCTTGCGGATTAAAACCCCGATTGGCCCGATCATGCTGGATTATGGTATTCCTTTTGATAAAGAGCCTGGCGAGAGCGATAAGAAGAGCGGGCAATTCCATTTTAGCGCCAGCCATGGATTCTAATAAATAATTACTAACCAACAACACCCCGCGTTTATAAGGTATTGCGTGGGTGTGCCCTTGTGGGCGAGGAGGAAACAAAGATGAGAAAGACAGCAGTAGTTTTAGGCAGTATGGTTATTGGTTTGTTTTTGTTGGCAGGCAGCGCCCAGGCCGCGGATAAATTCGGCTACATTGATCTAAGCCGCACCTTTAGCGAATATAATAAAACCAAAGGTTATGATAAGAATTTAAATGATAAAGAGAAGGCTTACACCGACGAACGCGACAAGAAGGTAGCCGAGCTTAAAGGGTTACAGGATAAATTTAACCTGCTTAATGATAAAGAAAGAGAATCCAAAAGAGGCGAGCTGGAGACCAAGATGAAGGCTTTCCAGGATTCTGATCGTCAAAAACAGGAAGCTTTACGTAAAGAGCAGGACGAGAAGATGAAAGAGATACTCAAGGATATTGAAGACGCGGTAAAGAAGTATTCGGAAAAAGAAGGCTATACCATGGTCTTTAATGATCGTGTTTTAGTATATCAGAATAAGGCCCTGGAAATTACCAACCAGATTATTGAGGCTTTAAATAAGGCCAGCAAGTAATCCAAATTTTACCATGCTGCAAAAAACATTAAACGAGATAGCCAAGCTTATTGACGGCAAGGTTGTTGGTAACGGGGATATCTTAATTACGGGTGTTTCCGGGATTAAGGAGGCGGCCGAGGGGGATATTACCTTTTTGGCTAATCCTAAATACGGTCCGCTTATGGATAAGACCCGGGCTGCCGCGATTATTACTTCGGCTGAGGCGCAGAAAACCTCAAAGCCGGTTATCTTAACCGAAAACCCTTCTTTAGCCTTTGCCAAGATTATCTCTATGTTTATGCCCGATGACGCGGGTCATCCTCAGGGTATCGATTATACCGTGGTTATGGGTAAAAATGTGACCCTGGGTAAAGATGTGGCTATTGGCGCTTATGTGGTTATCGGGGATAATGTTACTATCGGGGATAACGCGATAATTTACGCGGGTTGTTTTATCGGCCATCACACAAAAATAGGAAATAATAGCTTAATTTATCCGCATGTCTCCATACGCGAACGCATCAGCATCGGCAGCCGCGTAATTATACATTCCGGGACAGTGATCGGTTCCGATGGTTTCGGATTCGCTACGATCAAAGGATCGCATCACAAGATTCCCCAGGTGGGAACAGTTGAGATCGCCGATGATGGGGAGATTGGCGCCAATGTTACTATTGACCGGGCGCGTTTCGATAAAACTGTAATCGGCCGGGGTACTAAAATTGATAACCTTGTGCAGATTGCCCATAATGTGGTTATCGGGGAGAATTCGCTGATTGTCGCCCAGGTAGGTATATCAGGTAGTACAATACTCGGCAATAATGTAACTTTAGCCGGCCAGGCCGGTTTAGTCGGGCATATTACTATCGGGGATAATGCGATTGTCACTGCGCAGTCCGGGGTAGCTAAATCTGTGCCCGCCGATACTATGGTTTCCGGGTATCCCGCCAGGCCGTTTATGACTACCCAAAGGGTAAATGCCAGCCTGCAGAATTTACCTAAGTTGTTTGAGCTGGTTAAGGAATTAAAGAAAAAAGTCGAAGAGTTAGAAGCCAGATTAAAAAAGGAATAATGGAAAAACAAAAGACAATCGCTACGCCTGTTTCGCTTTCCGGTATCGGTATACATACGGGCAATAAGGTGAATATAACCCTTAAACCTGCGCAGCCGGCAGCGGGAATAACTTTTATCCGTACGGATATTGCCGAGCCCGTGAGAATCCAGGCTGATGTTCAGTCTTTTCTTGCGGCTAAATTCAGCAGGCGCAGTTCAATCGGCAAAAATGAGGTAGAGGTGCAGACAATCGAACACCTTATGGCTGCCCTCTCCAGTTTAGGCATAGATAATATTGATGTAGAAATAGATAGCAATGAGCTTCCGGGATTGGATGGAAGCGCGATTAAATTTGTGGAAGCGTTGGAAAAAGCCGGGATAGTTGAGCAGGAGCAGGCAAGATATATCCATGTAATTAAAGAGCCTATATCTATTGAAGAACACGATTCCTCAATTACTATAGTTCCGGCGGAAGATTTTAAGATTTCATATACTTTAAATTATAACCACCCTTTATTAGAGGCGCAATTCCTGGAGATATCGGTTAATCCGGAATCATTCAAGGCTGAGATAGCCCCGGCGCGCACTTTTTGCCTTGAGAGTGAAGCTTCCGAATTGCGAAGCAAAGGATTAGGCCTGGGTGCTAATTATGATAATACCCTGGTAGTAGGCAAGGCAGGAGTAATTAGAAATAGTTTGAGGTTTCAGGATGAATTTGTCAGGCATAAGATCCTGGATTTAATCGGAGACCTGCGCCTGGCCGGCTGCCCTATCCGCGGGCATGTAATTGCGTTAAAGAGCGGACATTCCTTAAATTTAAAGATCGCCCAGAAGATTTACGAACAGAGAATAAAAACGCAAGGAGCCAACAATATGGAAGGTATTTTAGATGTTAATGAGATTATGAAGATTATCCCGCACCGGCAGCCTTTTTTGTTTGTTGACAGGACAACTCA
>JALNZI010000036.1 GCA_023229385.1 Candidatus Omnitrophota bacterium
AACCATTAATGAGATTCCTACTAACAAAAAATCAAAACAAAAACCAATTTCTCTTAAAGAAACGATTAAATCACTTGTTCGTGAATTGATTAAAGAAGAGGATGAAGAAGAAGAACCAATTGAAAAAAAACCACTTCCTCCAAAAAAATCTGAATCGGATTTAAAAAAGAAACCAACGGAAGACAAATCCAAAAGTATTACGATGGATGTAAAACCAGAATCAAAAACTTGGATTGATTTAATTAAATACATTCAGAAACTTAGTAAGACAGAAGATTCAGTTACTGTATTGGTAGCACCAGATGATAAAACCAATAAAAAGGAATTTGAATTAGATATGGAAACGGATGTAATTAATAATTTTGTTGTAAATAATAAAACGGTGTAACATATGACAAAGAAAGAACTCAAATATCTGATAATCGAATGTCGCAAAGAATTATTAAAAGAGTCTGATTCGTTAATACACAAATTTGTGTACTTTGGATTTAATTATCCGAATAATTGGGTTAATGAAGTATGGAAAGATAACCCAACATTAGCAAAACATCTTAATACCAAATTTCATTCCATTTATAACAAAGTCGGTGCTCGAGCAGCTGTAAATACATTTTACACCGAATTGGATTCCGAGAACCAACATATTCTTGAAGATTGGATTAATAATAATTATAATGATTAAGCACATGACAAAGAAAGAATTAATTAAACTGATACGAGAGACAATTGAGGAAGAATCATATGGATCAGAATTACAACGAGTAAGCAGATCATACAATAATTCTGCAACAGATAAACCAAAAGCAGCTGACATAGAATCATTCAATAATTGGCTTCATTTGGGAATTAAATTACAGTATATAACCCAAGATGATGCTGATGATATTTATAACAAATACACAACAAAGTAATGAATAAAATTGAATTAAAGAAATTAATTAAAGAAGTATTGTCTGAATCGGATACAATAATTCCGTCTGAAATATCGAATATATTAACTGATTTAGATGTAATGGATGCTTATCCAACAAATGATGAAAAGTCATTGATTATATTACTATCAAAAGAAACTGGATTATATAAAGAGAATTTACAAAAATTAATCAATTGTAAAAATTTTGTTAATTTGGGTATAACATCACATGGTCAACTTAGACTTAAATTTAAAAATGAAGAATGAATAAAAAGGAATTAAAACATCTCATTAAAGAATCAATGATTCAAATGGGAATAGTTGGATTGAGACCAATTAATTTAAGAGAAGATGAAGAAAATGATAATATTATCTCACCAAAGAAACCATCATCCTTAAAAGGTGCCACCATCAAAGAAATATATTTTGAGACACGAACTAAAGAATGGCATATTATTACCAACAAAGGTGAAATGACAATTAATAACCTCGGAATGTTAGAAATTTATTAATCATGGAACACTATAATAAAAACTTGCTTATTGAAATTGTAAAGAATCACGACAAAAATTTATTGTCTGAATTTGATTACAATCCAACTGTTCCAATTGCTTCACTTGGAAAATATGGAATCAATTATGGTCAAAAAACAAAACAAAAAGAAGCAAAGGAAGAAAAACCAGATCATGTTAATTTAGAAATGCTCAGTAATTTTTGGAATTATAATGATAATAAATCCAAAAAAATAATATTCGTTCTTCATGTAATGGATGATACAAATGATAGTTGGATAGTATGCTCACAAACATACAAACAATTTTGTTCAGAAAAAGAATACACAATTGAAAATGAATTCAAATGTGATAGTACAGCAGAAGATAATAAAACCGGAGCTTTCAAATTAGCAATGAAATACGGAAAGAAAATTGCTGGAAACATCAAAAATGATAATAACGATAATATTGGTGAATTTATTGGAATTATGAAACTAACTTATTGAAATGAACAAAACCGAGACAACAACCAAAATCAAACACAATTGGATGTTGACAGTTTTAAAACCCAGATTTAAACGAAACAAATCAAAACGAACTACAAAACAATATACTTATTGCTCAAGTGGAAACAAATCATCATGAGCAAACTGAGAAAAAATTCAATTATATACTATTTATAGTTAAAAATTTTATATGTCCGATATAATTATATCAAAATAGACATTTATTTTTAAAAAAAACAAATTAAAAATGGCAAAGAAAAAAGATTTATTACAAGAAGCAATTGCAGATGCAAATCTACTCAAAGAGACAGCACTCAGTAATGCTAAGAAAGCAATTGAGGAAACGTTCGTCCCAAAAATGAAATCTGCAATTGAATCCAGATTAAAACAAGAAGCTTCGACAGATGATGATGAAGAAAATTTAGATCAAGTGGATGCAACGGATGAATTGATGAACGATGAAAATCCAGACGAAAAAGAAAATCCTGAAAATGAAGAAGACGATGTAAATTTCGGTGATGACCAAGAAGAAGTCAATCCAGATTATGATCTGAATATTGATGATATGGCATCTGATATTTCATCTGATCCAATTCCTGACATTCCTGGTTCAGAACCACACGATGTAGATTCAGAAGTAGAAGATAATGATGAAGACATCCCAATGGATAAAGAATTGGATATATTCATTACACCCGATGACGATGAAGTAATCGAAATTGATGATGAAGACGAGGAAAAGGAAATGGAAGACGAAGATGAAGAAGAAAAAGATGAATTAGAAGAATCTGCTCCTGTATATACATATAACGAAGAAGAAGAGCCTGATGAAGATTTTGAAATTGAAGACGACGAGACGGATTCAGAAACATTTGAAGTGGGTCAAACTTTAGTAGATACCGACGGTATCAAATATAATGTAGATTGGGTCAGTCCGACTGATGCTAATTCTCGTGGTGCCTTATTAACATCAGAAGCCGGGGATTCAGAATTTAAATCATTTGACGAATTAGAAAATTTCAAATTGGCATCGGAACCAATGACAGAAGATGAAGATGTATCTCTCGACTTTGATGATGATGAAGAAACAATTGATGAAGATTTAGGAATAACAGATACAGTATCTACTGCATTAAAAACAGAACTTGATTCTGCAAAGAAAAAAATAACTGACTTACAAAATCAATTGAATAGTATAAAACTTGAATCAGCAAAATGTAATGCTGTAAATGAAGTTTTACTTTCACAATCATTGACCAAAGATCAAAAATCTAATATTTCAAAACAATTTGGTTCAGCAAAAACAATCGGAGAAATCAGATTGGCAAAGAAAATAATCACTGAATCAATTCAATTAACTAATACCAGAACAGAAAAACGTATTGGTAAATTACTGGAAAATGTAAAACCAGAATCGAAATCCAATAGAGAAAAATTAATTAAAGAACAAACCAACGAGCAAGATGATGAAATTTTGGATAGTGAATTATTCAGACGTTTCCAACGACTTGCTGACATTAAAACAAATAAATAAAAATTATGCCTGACAACACAATTAATCAATTATTAACCGAGTCCGGTGAATTGTACAAAAATCAATTCAACCAGACAAAAAAGTTAGCAGCTCGATGGGCTAAGACTGGATTGTTAAAAGGTCTTGACAAAGAGATAGATCGAAACAACATGGCCTTGATGCTTGAAAACCAAGCAAGAGAACTGTTAAAAGAAATTAGCGACACTGGTACTGGTGGATCAAAAGAAGAATGGAGTGGAGTAGCGTTACCATTGGTACGCAGAATTTTTGCAGAAATTGCTGCAAAAGACTTTGTATCCGTTCAACCAATGTCCTTACCGAGTGGACTAGTATTTTATTTAGATTTAAAATACGGTACAAACCAACCTTATGGTTTCCAAGGAGTAGGAGAATCATCTACTGATTGGCAATACAATTCAATTTATGGTACAACCAAAGGAACAGGAAGTGTTCCATATGGTGGTCTTTATGGTGCAGGAAGATTTGGATATTCAATCAATGATTATACAGCATCTATTACTTCTGCATTATGTACAACCGGATCAGTTAATTTATCTGATATAAATTATAATCCATATCTCAGTGCATCCGTTGCTGATGGTACTATAAAATATCTGCAAGTAGATATGTCAAACACTGGATATGATCCATTGGGAATTCGTGCATTTGCTGTAACATCAGGAAGTTCACTTGTATTCTTACCAGAATATACAACTGTAAATACATCTCAGAGTTTAGTTAAATTCCTTTGCACTGGATTAGCAACATCTGCTTCCTTTACCGTTTACTACCATAAACAGACCACGGCAACAAACAGAGCTGATTTTGAAGCAAGAGGAGAATACAATACTAATTCTGGATATGACAGTACTCAAGTACTTGAAATTCCTGAATTGACATTGAACATTTCCAGTGAACCGATTGTAGCTAAAACAAGAAAGTTAAAAGCAGTTTGGTCTCCTGAATATGCCCAGGATTTAAATGCTTACCATTCAATAGACGCAGAAGAACAATTAACCAGTATTTTGAGTGAATACATCTCGATGGAAATTGATTTGGAAATCTTGGATATGTTGATTACTTCGGCAACAACTGTTGATTATTGGTCAGCTAAAATTGGTACAATCAAAACCGGTACTGCTGGAACAATGGCAGACTTCCAGTTACAAGATGCAAGTCTTGGTTATTCCTTACATTATACACAACCTACCTGGTTCCAAACCTTGGGAGTAAAAATGCAAAAGGTATCCAATATCATTCATCAGAAAACAATGCGCGGTGGTGCAAACTTTGCAGTTTGTTCTCCTACTATTGCAACTGTGATTGAATCCATGAACGGATTTACAAGTACTGTAACAGGAACATCGGATTATGAATTCGCAATGGGAGTTGAAAAGATTGGTACATTACAGAACAAATGGAATGTATACAAGAATCCCTATATGACAGGATATACTATATTGATGGGATTTAGAGGCAAGCAGTTCCTTGAAACGGGCGCAGTTTTTGCACCTTACATTCCATTGATCATGACACCTACTATATACGATCCGACCAACCTTGTGCCAAGGAAGGGAATATCAACTCGCTATGCTAAACGCATGTTGCGACCCGAATATTTTGGAAAAATCCGTGTTACTGATGTAAATTTCATCTAAATCTACTAATCATTCAATTGATATACAAAGGAGTAACAAATGTTGCTCCTTTTTTTATGTTTTTCGGAAAAAGTAAATTCCCAATTCTGATTATAATAACTTCTTAGTATATCCTCAACAAAAATAAAAATGAAAATTTGTCATGAGATATACAAAAAAATAAATTTATTTTTTAAAAATCTCTCAAATTCTTAACAAATTCTTTTTTTTGCACTATTTATATTATAGAGTAAAAATTATAATTATGATAAAGAAAAGAAAAAAACGAGAGCCATCGCAAACTATAATTTGTCAAATTTGTGGAAAAGAATTTAAAGGATGTGGTATCGGATCACACATAAAATATGTACATCATATTACAACAGATGAATACGTAGAGAAATATGGAGAATTTAGGTCTCAAAATATTAAACAACAAAATAATAAAAAATTACAGGAATCTGGTGATAAGAAAATAAGAAATTTGTCAACTGTTACTTGTGAAATCTGTGGAGAAACATTTGTACAAATTGGGTTTGACAGTCATATTAACAATAAACACGATATGACTACATCTGATTATATCAAAAAATATGGAGAGTATAGAACTAAATATCTAAATTATAACAAACGAGCAGAAAAAAACAAAATCGAATGTTTGATTTGCCACCAATATTTTGGTTCCCATCGTTTATTAGCATACCACTTAAGAATTGATCATGATATATCAAATATAATAAATGAATATGTAACTCCTTATGTTTTTAAAAATAAAGTTCAATTGTGTAAATGTGGGTGCAAAAATCCGGTAACTTTACTTGTACGTCCTCCTTATAAATATGATCATGTCTTCGGTCATGCACCAAATGGAATGACTGGAAGAAAACATACAGATTCAGCCAGATCAAAAATGAAAACAAGAGCAATGTCCCGAATTTATAAAAATAACAAATATGGGCCATCTAAATTGGAAATTAAATTTAAAAAATTTTTAATTGATAATGATATTATATTTACAACACAGGCTCCAATACATAATGGATTTATTGATTTTTATCTACCGAAATATGATAAATATATTGAAATAGATGGAACATATTGGCATCCTACTAAGTTAGAACATCTTAATCTGCGACAAGTTAACAATGCCTATAAATCAATTTTAAAATCAAATGAATTGGGAGATAAATTGATACGGATTAAGGAGGTTGATTTGGATAAAATTAACACGATTGATGACATTTTTAAATATAATACCAAATATGATATTGAACCCATTGAATATAAAACATCAATTGTTGACAAAAATACATTCGTAAAAATTAAATCAACTATTAGTGATACTACAACATTAAAAAAATATAAACCTATTATATTACATTTTCTTAAATTGATTCATCCAGAGTTCCCCTACCCCCCAATCACTGAAACCCCATCGGAAATAATAACCAAGATTCAAACCTGCAACAAGTCTAATATCATTACAACTGAAAACAACATACCAACGTTTAACAATAATGCTGCATTCTCAGCAGGAGTTACCTACCTTAAATCCACCTGTAAATCATACTGGAAGTCTTCGTTTAAAAATTCAGTTAGTCCGGTTGAAGCATGGTATGATGATGACGTCATGGAAAAAATAATTGCATATCGAATTGGACTAAATAACAGTGGTGAAGTATTTGATTTAAGTCTTCATCAAATAATCAAAGGACTCAGTGCATCTCGTTATTCAATTTCATTTTTTAAACCAGTACTTGCATTTTCAATATACAAATACATACTCGGTGATGGTAATAATCCAATCGTATTTGATCCGTGTTGTGGATTTGGTGGAAGATTGGTTGGATTTAAAGCAGCATATCCAAATGGTACATATATTGGTTGTGAACCAAATACTCAAACTTATAATGAATTACTTGAATTAGTATCTCACTTTAATTTCAATGATGTAAAATTATTTAATTGTAAATTAGAAGACTTAAACGAAAATATTAAATATGATATTGGATTTACCAGTATTCCATATTTCAACAAAGAGACTTACTCAAAACAAGTTAATTATAATAGTATTGATGACTGGAAGAATACATTTGTTAATGTTTTGAATAAATATCATGATATGTATGTCAATTTACCAATTGGTTTAATTGAGAACAACAATGTAATTGGGTATGTTGGTAATTCAACCAGTCATTGGAATTCAAAGAAAGATAAGAAGAAAGAATTGATAATAAAAATTAATTGATCAGACATTAAACTTCCAATGGTTGTTCTTTGTTTAAGAATACTCTATTATATCAGAACCTTCCGCTGAACCCCTGAAATCTGTAATGATTTCTATTGCAGTTTTAACTTTATCAATATCTTCTTGATTCTTGAGAAGTTTTTCAGAATTTATATACTCACCATATATATTTTGACCTGATAAATTGATCATTGTTAGATGAAGTTGTAGATGTATCTGGTGTATGTTTGACTTCAAATTCAACGTGGTTTCGTAGCAATAAATTAAGAAGATCTTTTGTTTTCATTTCACCGATTTCTTTTTGTCGCATAAATTTACCACCTGCATCTACTATTGTTTGTTGTATATCTTCAATTATATTTTCTACTGTTTTCATTTTTATGTTATAATTTATATAAATCGGGGCCTATTTTATTCTTCAATCGAAGTATAGTTGGATTTTCAATCAGTTGTTGACACATTTAAAAACTTTCTTGTTTGTGATCATTTTTAAATCAGAATCTTTTATTGAATCTTCAATTGATTCTGAAACATGAGAACACCCAACAGAAAAATAATTATTGGTTTTTACTTCATTTTCATAATTTGAAAATAATATAAATTCATCTCCTGCATATCTCAAAAGAATTCCATGATGTTTAATAGTCGAAATTACATCTTTTATATATTTATCACCAACCGTGTGTCCGTTTTCATTTATTTTATGTAAGTCATTGATGTCGATAAAATAAACGTATTTGAATTCAATTGAACCAATGTTTTTATAAAGCCAGTTTCGATTGAGTAATCCTGTTAATGAATCGTGATACGCTAAGTATCTCAATTCTTTATATTCTCGGTATATTCTTTTAATTCTGGAAAACATATTATAAATTCTTTAACTGTTAAGTGTGTCCACCAATTATAAATTTCTCCTGTATTAAACATTACTGCAATACGATCGTGTTTTGGTCTGCATGGTATATTTGTAGCATTACACCAACCAATTGCATATTTTCTAATCAAATCTGAATTATCAGTAATTGCATGAGTTCTATGTGGTATTTTAAATATTTGTAAAATACTGCCACTTCGCCAAGTCAGCCAATCAAATGACTGTTCGTTAAAATGTTCAATGTAAATCACGGTACTTGTTATTATAGTCAATACAGACATCAAGGCAATTGCTTTTGCAAATTTCATCCTTAAAGCAATCGTGTTTTTTAAACCATTCAGCACGTTCATTTCTCATATTTTCTGAAACTTTGCCAATTGGTTCGCCTTTTTCCCTCATATAAATTACACAAGGAAAATGAAAATCACCAGCAATAACAGAATCATCTAAAACCAATGCACATTTTTTAGAATCAGTTTCAATCATTCCACGAACATTTCTACCTTCCGAAAAATGCTTAATTCTGTATTTCAAAATCGGGTGTGCTTCTTTTATTTCGGTTTCAACTTCATTCAATCTTGGTATTGGTTTATTCCATTGTGCAGCCGAAATAATGCGAATGTCAGCAACTCCAAGTTTATGAGCAAAACGAATAGTATCTATTGTTTTATCTATATTTTCAGGTGTTAAAACAACGCCAACAGTTACATAAGTAAGTTTTGATATTGCTTCAATATTTTCAACTACTTTTTCCCAAGAGCCTTTTATTTCGCCTGCCATTTTATCGCCATCATCGGCACAACAAGCATCTAAAGAAATTGAAAAATCATTACATCCAACTTCAATTAGTTGTTTGTATAGCTCAATTTTATTTGATCCATTTGTCGAAATTGCAATTCTGTTTATTCCTTTGTTTTTTGCATAAGCAACAATTTCTACAATGTTTTTATGTAATGTTGGTTCTCCACCAGAAAAACGTATATTTTCTAATGGCATACTTAAACACCACAAATCAATATTGCTCTTTATTTCTTCAAATGAAAGTTCTTTTATTTTTCTTTGTCCGTATATTTCAGATTTTAAACCTCTACAATATGGACATTTGAAATTACAATATTCAGTGATAATCATTTCGCATCTTTTCATTTGTGAAGTTTCGGAAGTATTTAAAACACGTTCATCCGATAATGTGTAGAATCCTATTTCTTTTAAATTAGTTGTCATTTTTGATTTTTAAATTGTAACTACAAAAATAAAACAAATTAATGAGAATTCCAAATTTATTATTTTTGTTGCAACTTTTTTGTTAATTTATATGAATATATTCAATCGAAGTATAGTTGGATTTTCAATCATTTGTTATTGATTTTGAGAAGGAATGAGATTTTTTAATAATTCACGATCTTGTGTAAAGATAGGAGACTCAGTACTAATCCATTTTTTTCTCATGACACTTTCTTTTTCATAAATTTCATTGATGATTAATCTACCTCGTTTTAATTTATTGGTAATGTCAATATTCCAGTTTACACCTTTTTGCAAACACATTTCTTGCATTTGGTCAGTATTCTTATTTTCGAGTTCCCGATGACTGAACAATGATTGTGCAACGGATGAAATACTATTTCTTGTTGCATCCTGTTGTCTCCAAATAAAGTAATTTTCAACCTCAATACTTGATGGTATAGTAAACACTCTACTATCAAACAATGCAATTTTATTAGGTCTCAATGCATTAAATTTAGCTGTTGCTAAGCTTGCAGAAATACTTGTCATTTTTTGGATATTTCCGTCGAACCATGCATCGGTAGTCAATCCATCAAAATCTGTTAACAGAATTGAAATTTCATCACTTTGTACAAATGCAAATTTAGCACCTTGTATATTTTTACAAATATAACAAGCGGTTTCATCCATATCACTTGTAAGTTGATTATCAAATGGCCTTGTTAATCCCTTTGTATAAGTATGAAATGATTTTCCATCCACTCGAATAATAGTATACGTTCGTCTTGGTAGAAGAATCCGAGTTCTGTTCTCATAAAACTCTTTCATTCTGTCTCCGATGGAATCCTTTTTATTTCCCATAACTTAAATATTTAATTTGTTTTTATAAAAAAATCCATTCGGTTGTTATATTAATTGTATGTACACTCAGTCCTCAAACCGAACATATTTATACATATAACTATCATCACTATTAGGTTTAAATTTATTTTTCCATCGTTTGAACCAACTTGGTTTTATAATAATGACATTCCATTTTTCGGAATATTCTTGTGCTTGTTCACTGGTTATAATTTCATCTGTTAATAATCTTGATAACACCACTTCTTTGACGGAATTGACATTAGTCAAATCCGCTTCCATTTCTAATAAATTTGTATCTACTTGCATATATTTATTTAAATTTTATTTTGTCAACAACTTTCTTTAAAGATTAGTACAAAACCCAACACAACTCTCTGTACAATCGTGGTTTTCTCGTTCTTCAACAATCTCTTGTTGTGTATCATTTGTTTGAAACAAATCATTTATTTTTTTATACAAAAAATATTTAACAGCCTTTTCTCTGTAATACCAATCATTTGATATTTTATATTCGTCTGGAATGCCAAACATTCTCACTTTGCAAATTTTATCTAATAGAACACTGAGATCTGTTATTGACATATCCCTTATAAAATACGAAATTCGATAATTAATCATAAAAAATATAATTTAAAATCATACTTTTATGACTCGAATTTTGCTCAAAAACATTAAATGAATGGTTAACTTCATCTAATGAAACCCGATATTTCAATTTCAAGTTTTTTATTTCAAAATAGAATTTCTTCCAATCTGTAAATCTGGCAGCCATTTCCTTCCATTGGTGTTTTACCATTAGATTTGGATAAAATCCATTCTTGTTTTTCTTTATTCTATATTCAAATCCTCTTCTTGCAATTTCAATTGAGGCATTTACTGCATCAGTATAATCATGTTGTAAATTACCAACAAAACTCGAATATGCAGGATTGACAGAATATAATTTAATTCCGCTTATATTTAATCGTTTGGTTAGATTCTGTATAAATAATTCCCGTTTCCATAAATTTTTACATTTTCTATTACCAACATGATTATATTTTTGTTCTTTGTTTAATTTTTGTTTAAATTTTAAATCTTCTATAAAAACGGTTTTACAATTGAAATATTTAGTTAAGGAAGTAATAGATTTACTTATTTCAAATGTTTCAAATTTCAATTTATTTTGAAAATATTTCATTTTATTTGAATCAGAATTAAATTTGTCATTCAAAATCTTATCAAATATTATTTTGAGACTAAATTCCTGTACATGAATAATTTTTTCATTTCTAAAAACAGAAATTCCAATTGTATCTGGATTTAAATCTATACCCATATATACACTTTCATTTAACTCTGATTCACATTCCTTAAATTCAGATCGGAAGAGCGT
>JALNZI010000177.1 GCA_023229385.1 Candidatus Omnitrophota bacterium
CTCAATTATCGGTACTTTCTTTGTGAAAAGCGGTGAGCAGGCAAGTCAAAAAGTCCTTCTGGCAGCTTTACGTAAAGGTGTGTTTACCAGCTCATTTATAGTTGCGGTAATTTCATTTTTCTTGATTAAATATACTTTAGGTATTGAACATATCGGTACCTATTGGTCAGTCCTGGCAGGTTTAATTGCCGGTGTGTTGATTGGTTTGTGTACCGAGTATTATACATCCAGTGGATTTAAACCAACGCGTACAATTGCCGATGCTTCTTTAACCGGCCCGGCAACTGTAATTATCAGCGGCATTGCCGTAGGGATGATGTCTACCGCGATTCCGGTAATTATTGTTTGCCTTGCTATTTTAATTAGTTTCTTTGTATCGGGTGGCGCGGCAAACTTTAACTCCGGTTTATATGGTATTGCGATTTCTGCGGTTGGTATGCTTTCAACTTTAGGTATCACTTTGGCTACTGATGCATATGGTCCGGTTGCCGATAACGCCGGTGGAAATGCGGAGATGGCTAAATTACCTCCTGAAGTACGAAAAAGAACAGATGCCTTGGATTCTTTGGGCAATACTACCGCGGCAACAGGTAAAGGTTTTGCTATCGGTTCGGCAGCCTTAACTGCGTTAGCGTTAATTGCTGCTTATAAAGACCAGGTTATGATTTTTGGTAAAGATATCAACTCTAATATGATGAATCCTACGGTATTGGTAGGTTTGTTTTTAGGCGGCATGTTGCCATTTTTATTCTGTTCGATGACTATGCGTGCGGTAGGCAGGGCAGCAGGCAAAATCGTAGTTGAAGTGCGCAGACAGTTTAAGGAAATTATTGGCCTTATGGAAGGTAAGGCTAAACCGGATTACGCGCGTTGTGTAAGTATCGCCACCGCGGCAGCTCAAAAGGAGATGATTGCCCCGTCACTTTTGGCGATTGTTGCTCCTATTGCTGTAGGGTTATTAATTGGGATTGATGCGGTTGCCGGCCTGCTTGTCGGTGCAACTGTTACTGGGTTTGTATTGGCGGTTATGATGGCTAACTCTGGCGGTGCCTGGGATAATGCCAAGAAATTCGTAGAAGAGGGTAATCATGGAGGCAAAGGATCGGCTGCTCATAAAGCTACGGTAGTTGGCGATACTGTAGGTGATCCCTTCAAAGATACCTCTGGCCCGAGCTTAAATATATTGATTAAGCTTATGTCGATGGTTTCTATTGTATTTGCTTCATTCATCATTAAAAACACCCTTTTTAAATAGGTTTAGTTATTGACCTCGAGGGTCGTTTTTTAATTCAATCATAGGGGTGTCCCCAGTTCCTGGGGGCACCCTATTTCTTTATTTGACAAACTTATTTTAGTGATATAATTATAACCATGGACGACTTGAGGTTTGTCCAAGCTTGTGTTAAAGGGGACAAGCAATCCTGGAATGAATTCATCTCACGTTATTCCCGCCTGATTTATAACTATATCTACAGTGTTTTAGCAGTAAAAAGCTACAGTCTTGCGCTTGGGCAGGTAGAAGATATTTTTCAAGAAATATTCTATTCTTTAATTAAAGATAATTATCGAAAGTTATCGACTTATCAGGGCAGAAATGGTTGTTCTTTGGCCAGCTGGCTCAGGCAGGTTACCATTAATTTTACTATAGATTATCTGCGGAAACTCAAGCCTGCGCTTTCAATTGATGCCGAAATTGAACCGGGGCTTAGTTTTAAGGATGTCTTGAAGGATCTTTCGGTTGATGCGCTTGAGTTTTTGAATAACCAGGATAAGCGTAAGACTTTGCAGGATTGCGTGGGTTTGCTTGAGCCCGATGAGCAGTATTTTATGGAGCTCTTTCTGAATCAGGGGCTAAACTTGGAGCAAATCAGGGAGTACTATAAAATCAACCGTGGGGCGGTAGATATGCGTAAAAGCAGGATATTCCAGAAGTTGCAGGATTGTTTTAAAAGAAAAGGATTCAAGTTAGATTTCCTGAAATAATACGTCTATTTAACCGGGGGAAGGTATATGTTTAGCAATTTTGAAAGAATAGTCAAGGCGATCTATCAGGAATGGAAGGCTGCTGTTAGCGATACTCTGGATAAAGAACATCCCAGCGAAGAGGTTTTGGTTTGTTTTCTTGAAGATAAGCTTTCTCAAGCAGATAAAGATTTAATCCAGGGTCACCTGTTGAAATGCAACAAATGTTCTGAGTATTTAATTACACAGTTTAAAATTGAGCCGCATTTGAGCAAGGATGTTCCTGTTTCTTTGCTGGAAAAGGTCAAAAGAAATATCGGTAGCGATATTAAGGATAATATATTTGAGATAGTGCTTAGGCTTAAAGATAGGGCCTGGGAAATTATCCAAACCAGTGGCGATGTGCTTGTGGGTCAAGAGTTAATCCCGGCGCCTGTTTTACGCAGCCGTCAAATAAATGAGCTTAAAGAAAGAGTGGATATACTGAAGGATTTACACGAGCTTAGGATCTTAGCCAGGCTTGAAAGTAAGAGCAGCAAGATTTTTGGCCTTGTGGTTGAGGTTAAAAATAAGCAAGGAAAGAAAATTCATAAAAATCTGCGGGTAACTCTTATCAAAGATGAAGTTGAGTTGGAGTCTTATGTTTCAGATGCAGGCAATAGCGTTTTTGAGAATATTTCGCCAGGAGATTATAGGGTTGAGATAATCCAGGAAGCGCATTTAACCGCTATAATTGATCTTAAAGTTAAGGCTTAAGCCTTATGCCTTGCCCGGAAGCGTTAATCTTAGATGTATTTAAGCAGGGAGATTATTTGAGGATGGGCCTGTTTGGCCAGGGTCAAGTCATCCCTACTCTGCGGCAGATCGGAAGAGCGTCGTGTAGGG
>JALNZI010000178.1 GCA_023229385.1 Candidatus Omnitrophota bacterium
AATCAAACCACGCTGGCCTTTACCGATTGGAGTAAGCAGGCTCATAATCCGCATGGATATTTCATCCGGCCTAGTCTCCATGTTAAATGGCTGGCGCGGATAAACCGGAGTAAGGTTATCAAAAAGCACCTTCTCCTTTACCTCTTCGGGATTCTCAAAATTTACCGCCTCCACCTTAAGCAGGGCGAAATATTTTTCCCCCTCTTTCGGCGGGCGGATCTGTCCGCTCACAGTATCCCCGGTGCGCAGTTCGAATTTCCTGATCTGCGACGGAGAAATATAAATATCATCCGGGCAGGGAAGGTAATTATAATTCGGGCTTCTTAAGAAACCAAAACCTTCAGAAAGGATTTCTAATACACCCTCCCCGAACATCAACCCTTCCTTCTCCGCCTGAGCCTGAAGTATTTTAAAAATCAGGTCCTGTTTTTTTAAACCGCTGGTGCCGTTGGCATTTAATTCTTTGGCCAGCTTATTTAATTCACCAATTTTCATATCTTTAAGATTCTTAATATCTAACTTTTCCACACCATCCTCCTTATTTCGGAAACCTGTTTCCGAGTTTCACTGATTAAACCACGGTTATCTATGATAAAATCCGCTAAGCGCAACTTTGTGGCTTGCGAAATCTGATATTTCATCCTCTGCAGGACTTCATCCCTATCTAAACCCAGCCTTTTCTGGCTGCGGAGAATCTGCTGCTCCCTGTCGGCCTTAACCACCAGAAGTTTATCAACCATCCTGCCTAACCCCGTTTCGATAATCAAGGCAGCATCTAAAATTATAATCTTCTTGTCCGAGTCCTTAATCAGGCGCCGGATATCGGCGATCAGGGCTTTATGGACAATATTGTTTAACTTAACTAAAGCCGCTTTATTGACAAAAGCTATTCTTCCCAGCTTAGAGCGGTCAATACACTTATTCGTCTTAAGTATTCTCTCGCCGAAATAAGCAACAACTTTTTTATAAACCGGGCTGCCGATTTTAAAAGAATCGTGCGCCAGCCTATCGGCATCAATCAGCAACGAATCTTTTGTCTTCAACATCCTGGCTACGGTACTCTTACCGGAACCGATGCCGCCGGTAAGGCCTAAAACTAATTTAGCTTTCTTTTGCTTTGGCATATAACTGGATATATTTCTTTGCGGAGGCCTCCCAGGAAAAATTACACTTCAGGGCATTATTTACCAGGTGCATCCACTTCTTTTTATCTTTAAAAACAGCTACTGCCTTTTTAAGAAGCTTGAGAAATTCTTCTTTATTATGAGTAGTCAGCAGGAAACCATTATTTTTATTTATCGTATCCGCCAGCCCGCCGGTCTTAAAAACCAAAGGAATAGTCCCATAGTGCAGGCTGATCAACTGTCCGAGCCCGCAGGGCTCGTATTTTGAAAGCATAAGAAAAATATCGCTGCCGGCATAAATCTTATGTGCTAACGGATCATCAAACTTTAAATTTAAAGAAATCTTCTTGGGATATTTTCTCTGCGCCGCCGATAAAATCTGATGGTATTTCAAATCACCCATCCCTAGAATAACCAGCTGCACGTCCATCTTGCATAATTCATCCAGCCCCTGGGTAAGGATATCCATGCCTTTTGCCTCGACCAGGCGCGAGACAATACCTAAAACCGGGATATCCTTATTTACCGCAAGGCCGCAGATTGCCTGAAGATCCCCTTTATTAAAACTTTTATCTTCTATTGTTTTAGCCGAAAAGTTATGCATAATGAAATTATCCGTGTTGGGATCCCAAACATAATAATCCAGGCCGTTGACTATCCCGCTTAAAACATCCTTGCGCTCCCTTAATAGGCCGTCCAAACCAAACCCAAGCTCTTCACTCTTGATCTCCTCGGCGTAAGTAGGACTGACTGTATTGATAAAATCAGCAAAAACTATCCCGCCCTTTAACAGATTGATCCGGCCGTAAAATTCCAACCCCGAGACGCTAAAAAGGTTGCTCTCTAAACCCAGTTTTCCAAATTCATCTTCAGCAAACAACCCCTGATAACCAAGGTTATGGATTGTCAGGATGCTCTTCATCTTGCTGTAGAAACGATCTTCTGCGTATAAATTCTTCAGATACACCGCAACCAGACTGGACTGCCAATCGTGCAAGTGCAGAATATCGGCGGGAAAATCTATTTCTTTTAATAAATCCAGCGCCCGGCGGCAGAAAAAAGCAAACCTCTCCAGGTTATCCTGGTAATCTCCGTTCTTGTCCACATAAAGGCCTCCGCGGTTAAAATATAAATCATTCTCTAAAAAGAAAACTTTTATGTTATTACCGATAACCGCGCTTGATACATCTTTAAAAACCCGGCTCGTCTTAAATTTTCCTTCTTTGATACACTTATACCTGGGCATAATAACAATTACCTCCTGCCCGCAATCCTCTAAGACTAACGGCAAGGCGCCAACCACGTCGGCAAGGCCGCCAGTCTTGGCAAAGGGGACAACCTCAGAAGCAATCATCGCTATCTTCATCAAACAGCCTCCATATCCAACCAGTTTTTTCCTTTTTTCATATCTATTTTTATCGGCACATCGAGTTTTTTCACTTGTTCCATTTCCTCTTTTACTATCCTAGCCAAAACATCAAGCTCCTTAACCGGCAGATCAAAAACCAGCTCGTCATGAATCTGCAGGATCATTTTACTTTTCAGGCCGCTTTTCTTGATCCGTTCGGATATCTTAACCATTGCCATCTTGATCAGATCACTGGCTGTACCTTGAATAGGGGTATTTACCGCCTGCCGTTCCGCAAACTGGCGGATACCCATATTCTTGCTGTTAATCTCCGGGATATATCTTCTTCTGCCCATAAGCGTGGTTACG
>JALNZI010000037.1 GCA_023229385.1 Candidatus Omnitrophota bacterium
GCCGGAGTATTAGAAGGCAATGGGGCTGCTTTAATTGTTCGTGATGACGATCTCTCTGTTGATAAGATTAAGGTTATTCTGGAAGGGTTTTTAAAAGATCGCCAAAAACTGGAGAGGATGCGCCAGACATACGGGTTGATCCAGAGTGAAGATGCCTGTCGCCTGCTTACCGGAGAGGTTTTAAGTTTAAATTAATGAAAACGCTGAAATTATTAATCATCTTTTTATTTTTTCCCCTGTTTGTATGCGCGGATAATCAGCCCTGGCAGATTTTTAAAAGCACACATTTTTTGATTTATTACAAGAACGCAAAAGAAGCGCAGCTTAATGAATTAGCGGCAAGAGCTGAAGAGTATTATAATAAGATTACCGATGGTTTAGGTTTTAACCGTTTCAACTTCTGGACCTGGGATAACCGCGCCAGGATTTACCTGTTTGATAACCAGAAAGAGTATGTTGATGAAACAGGGGATCCGAATTGGTCGGCGGGCCGGGCCGAGGTGGACAGGAAGCTTATCCAGACGTTTATCACTGCCCGGGGGTTTTTGGATAATGTCCTTCCCCATGAAATGGCCCACATAATTTTCCGGGAGATGGTCGGGTTTAATAATCCGGCTATACCTCTTTGGCTGGAAGAGGGAGTCGCTTCTTACCAGGAACAGAAGATTTATTTTGCCAAGGCGGATTTGGCCAATAAAATAAGGCAGGGCAATTTTATAAGTTTTGATGAATTGAATAAGATGGAAGGCGCAGGCTTAAGGGCGCAGGATGAAGTGGGGTTATTCTACGCTGAATCTTTCAGCCTGGTAAAATACCTGATAGCGGAATTCGGAAAAGACAGGTTTGTGCTTTTTTGCCAGAACTTAAGGGACAAAAAGGATTTGGCCCGGTCGCTGACCCTGACCTATTCTTTTAAGGATCTGAAGGATTTTGAAAGTTCCTGGAGAAAGTATATTCTTAGATGAAGGAATATTATCATTTTATCGGGATCGGCGGGATAGGGATGAGCGGGGTAGCCCACCTTTTGCTTAAGGCGGGATTTTCAGTAAGCGGCTCGGATTTGAAAGAAAACCGGGTAACCGAAGAACTTAAGCGGCTGGGCGCAAAGATATTTATCGGCCATCGGCTTGAGAATATCTGTGGCCAAAGCGCGGTAGTTTATTCTTCGGCGATTAAAGAAGACAATCCCGAAATACGCCAGGCGAAGAAATCCGGTATTAAATTGCTAAAGAGGGCCGAGGCCTTGGCCTTGCTGATGCATCATAAGACCGCTATAACTATTGCCGGCAGCCACGGTAAAACTACTACCACTTCGTTGATTTCTTATATGCTGCTTGAGGCAGGGCTATGTCCGACTGTGGCAATAGGCGGGATACTCAAGAACATTGATACCAATGCCTGCCTGGGAAGCGGGGAATTGTTTGTGGCGGAAGCTGATGAGTCGGACGGCTCTTTCCTATATTATCAGCCGAAGTATTCGATTATTACCAATATTGACCGCGAGCATCTGGATTATTACCGCAGTTTTGAAAATGAATTAAACGCCTTTAAAGATTTTCTAAATCGTACCCAGGATGGCGGTTGTGTTTTTGCCTGCGCGGATGATTTGAATTTGAAGAAACTTATTTCGGATTATAAACGCAGGTCGGTTTCTTTCGGCCTGAATGAACCGGCGGATATCTCCGCTAAAAATATTGAACTTAACGGCCTGAGCTCTGATTTTGACTGTTATTTTAAGGATAAGTTTATATCCCGTTTCCATCTGGCTTTGGGAGGAAGGCATAATATATCTAATTCCCTGGCGGTTATCGGACTGGGATTGGAATTGGGGATTGACTTAAGTTTTATCCGCAGGACATTAGAGGGTTACAAAGGCGCCGGCCGCCGGCTGGAGATCAAATTTAAAAGCGATAAATACCTGGTTCTGGATGATTACGCCCATCATCCTTCGGAAATAAAAGCTACGCTGGCGGCTGTGGCTAATTTAGGGGTCCGGCGTAAAATCGTTGTTTTTCAGCCGCATCGTTACAGCCGCACGCAGCTGCTTTTAAACGAATTTGCAGATTCTTTTGAGCTGGCGGATCATTTGGTAATTTCGGATATTTACGCTGCCAGCGAGCAGCCGATTGAGGGAGTAGATGCCCCGGGTTTATTGAGAAAAATAAAAGAAGGCCATCCGCATAAACAGGCGGTATATCTGGCGAAAGAAAAAATAACTGAATATCTGTTGGATTTTTTGCGGCCCGGTGATATTTTAATCACTTTAGGGGCCGGGGATATTGTAAAGGTTGCTGATGATTTGGCCGAAAAGCTTAAATAAGCAGATTGAAACTAAAGTTAAATTAGCCCGGTTGATGAGTTTTAAGGTCGGGGGGCCGGCTGAATTTTTTCTTGAGGCAGCGGATATCGCAGGGTTAAAAGAAGCGTTGGTCTGGGCAAGGCGTAAAAAGGTGCCGGTTTTTATTTTAGGCGCCGGAAGCAATATTCTGGCGAGCAGCTCAGGCTTAAACGGATTAGTGATTAAGCTGGGTGGAGAATTCTTTAAACATGTATATAGGGACGGAGAATATCTGGAGGCCGGAGCGGGAATCCATCTGAACCAGCTCATGTTGTACACAAAAAATAATGCCTTATCCGGATTGGAGTTTCTTGCGGGCATACCCGGTACTTTGGGCGGGGCCCTGGCAGGCAACGCCGGCGCCTGGGGAAAATCAGTAGGCGAGCTGGCTGAAGAAGTGCGTGTTTTAGATTATCGCGGAAATCCGGAGTTACTTAGCGCCAAAGATCTCAAGTTTTCATACCGGAAATCCAATTTAAATAAGTATGTTATTATTTCAGCCAGGCTTAAGCTGTGCCCGGGAAATAAAAATACTATTGGTTCACGGATCAAGAAATATCTTTTGCAGCGCAATAAGACTCAAGGCAGTAAATTGCCAAACGCCGGGTGCATTTTCAAGAATCCCGCTAAGCTAAGCGCAGGCAAGCTTATCGATGCCTGTGGATTAAAGGGGAGTTCAAAAGGGAGAGCGATTATTTCCGGGGTGCATGCTAACTTTATTTTAAATAAAGGCAATGCCGATAGCAATGATATATTATTGCTTATGGATTTGATGCGTAAAAAAGTAAAAGAGAGGTTTAAAATTAATCTGGAGCCTGAGATAAAAATATGGAGATAAAAGATTTCGGCAGGGTAGGGGTTTTAATGGGCGGGCCATCTTCGGAAAGGGAGATCTCGCTAAAAAGCGGCAAGGCGGTTTTATCCGCGCTCAAAGAATCCGGGGTGGAGGCTGTAGGGATTGATATTCTGACTGATAACAAAGAGGAGAATATCCGTCTGTTAAATAGCTTTGATCTGGATTGCGCTTTTGTTGCTTTGCACGGGCGTTTTGGCGAAGATGGCTCAATCCAGGAAATCCTGGAAGAGGTGGATTTGCCTTATACTGGTTCCGGAGTAGAGGCCAGCCGCCTGGCAATGGATAAGATCGGGGCGTTGAAAGTTTTTAAGGCCGGTAAACTTTATGTACCCCGGTCGCAGTTCTTAGAGAAGGGGCTTTATAATAAAAACAAGAAATTTAAAAATGAGCTTGGGCTTCCGGTTGTGGTAAAGCCGGCTAACCATGGTTCGAGTATCGGGCTTTCAATCGTCGATCTTGAGCAGGAAATCCCCGCGGCTATTGAGCTGGCTTTTCAATTTGATCAGCGCATAGTTATTGAGCAGTATATTTCCGGCAGGGAACTTACGGTTGGCGTCTTGGATGAAAAGCCGCTTCCGGTAATTGAGATTGTTCCTAAACATAAGTTTTTTGATTTTGAGGCTAAATACCAGGCAGGCCTGACGGATTATATAGTCCCGGCTATTTTGGAACCGGAGATAGCCAAAAAGGTCCAGCAGGCAGCTTTGCAAGCGCATCAGCTTTTAGGTTGTTTTGGCTGCTCGCGTACAGATATTATATTAAGCAAGGATAACTTGCCCTTTGTTTTAGAGACTAATACTATCCCGGGAATGACCGCGACCAGCCTCTTGCCTAAGGCAGCCAGGATTTTAGGTATTGATTTTAACCGGCTTTGTCTTAAACTATTGGAATTAGCATATGAAAAAACAAAAGTTTAAAATACCTTTAAAAATAATTATTATCCCGGTAATAATTTTACTTGCCATCTCATTATTATTAGGATATATTTGGAAAGTCTTAATTACTTCTGATTTTTTTGCGGTTAAGCAGGTCTTAGTCAGGAATTCCAGCCTCTCGTTTGATTATTTAAAAGGCAGGAATATTTTTAAGCTGGATTTAAATAACGAGTCGCTGAGGGCCTTATCCAGGTGTTCGGATTGCCGCAGGGTGAGGTTTTTAAGGATACTGCCGAATTGCATAATCGTGGAATTTATAAAGCGCCAGCCGCTTGCCCTGGTTAATTTCTATAAGACTTATGCCATAGACCAGGATGGAGTATTTTTCAGCCTTACCGGCTCTCTTGAAGAAGCAGGCTTACCTGTGATCTATGGCCTGGAAACGAAAATATTCGGGCCCAAGCCGGGAATAAAATATAAGCGTCCGGAAATCGATTTAGCTTTAAATATTATTAGGGAATTCAAGAGTAACAGGACGCTGCGCCAATTTACTTTAAAAAAAATTAACCTGCTCAGCCTGCAGAACGCCGGGATATTTATTCTTTTGCCCAGGCAGGCAGCGAATTATATCAAGCCGGTTCCGCAGTTAGAATGGGTTGGTTTTGAGGTGCGTATCGGTGAAGGCAGTATCAAGCAGAAATTAATGCTTTTAGGCGGATTGCTTATGCAGGCGGATAAAGAACTGGTGAACATTAAATATATTGACCTCAGGTTTAAAGAGCCGCTGATTAAATTAAACAAGGATAATGATGTTAAATAACAGTTATATTTGCGCAGTAGATATCGGTTCAAATAAAATCGCCGCTTCCCTTGCGCAGATTAAAAAAGGGCGCATCGAACATATCTACTTTGATACTATTGTTTCCGGCGGGGTTAAGGAGGGGGTTATTGTCGATGCCCTGGAGTTAGTTTCCTGCCTTAACCGGATCATTAAGAACTTAAAAGCTAAATCCGGATTAAGAATAAAATTTATCCATACAAATTTCTCGGGCAGGGATATATCTACCAAACACAGCCACGCGATCATCCCCTTAGCGGAAAGAGGCAATAAGGTTATAACCTCGACAGACATAGCTAATGCCAATGAGCAGGCGCGGATACTTGGTTCCAGCCTGGACGAAGAGATCATCCACGTAATCGCCTCCAGCTATACTATTGATTCCAAAAGCAATGTAATCAACCCTGTTGGCTTATACAGCCACAGGTTGGAAGCGGATTTATTTCTGGTCTATGCCAAACTTTCTTCTTTACAGAGCTTAAGCCGGGCTGTTGCCCAGGCAGGGTATGAAATAAAGAACCTTTCCTTCTCGGGGTTGGCCACAAGCCGGGCGGTATTCAGCAAAGAAGAGAAAAAAGGCTTAAGCGTATTTTGTGATGTCGGCAGTGATATAACCGAGCTGCTTGTGTTTAAGGATGGGCTATTACAGGATATCCAAATTCTGCCTTTAGGCGGCAGCAGCTTGACCTTGCAGCTTTCCGAAGGGTTAAAGATCAATTACGAGTTAGCCGAGGATATCAAGCGTTCTTACGGAATTATCGGGGATCCGGATATTATTCCGGAAGATAAAGAAATTCTGGTTAAAAAAGACGAATTTTATAAGCCGATAAAACATAAGCAGGTAGCCCAGATCGCCACCAGCTCCGGCCGTTTAATCTGTACGCAGATAAAAGAGGCGGTGGAAAAAAGGGCCGCGCTTTATGAGATCGATAATTTTATTATGACCGGTAAGACCTTGTTGAGTGATGGTTTTATCGAGATGATGGAAAGCGTAATGGGTATCCCGGTAAAGATCGGCCGAATCAATAATCCGGAGATTGTCCAGTTATTAAAAGAACATAGTGATTTAAGCGGCCAGAAATATTTGACTTACCTGACTTGCCTGGGTATGATTTGTGAGGATTTAGAGAATAAAACCGTAGGAGGCGCTTCTTTGGTCAAGCCTGCCCAGAACCTGCTCATCAGGTTGATAAACCGTTTTAAGGAAGTTTATCAGGAATACTTTTAACCCGCCTTCTTTTAATTGACCCCCTTAAGTTTATTGTGTATAATAAGCACTTCGGCTTATGATTAAAGATAATATTTTAAAAGTCCAAGAGCGCATTGCCGTTTCTTGCGCAAAAATCAAAGCGGACCCGCGTAACATTACCGTACTCTGTGTAACTAAGGGTAGGCTGGTTAGAGAAATATTGGAAGCGGTGGATGCTGGTTTTAATCATTTGGGCGAAAACAGGGTGCAGGAGGCAAAGGAAAAATACCGCCTGGTTCCTTCAGCGGATTGGCAGATGATCGGCCACCTGCAGGTAAATAAAGTAAAAGAGGCTTTAAAAATATTCAGCCTGATCCATTCTGTTGATAGCGTTAAACTGGCGCAGGAAATAAATAGGCAGGCGCAAAAAATAAATAAAATTCAGGATGTCCTTCTGGAAGTAAAGACTTCTTTTGAGGCTACTAAATCTGGTTTTATCCCTGAAGTATTCGCGGATGAACTTGGAGAGATTTTAAATCTGGATAACCTGAGGGTCAAGGGATTGATGACTGTTGCCCCTCTGATGAATGACCCTGAAGAGGCGCGGCAGTATTTTGCAAAACTTAAATACCTGCGCGATAAAATAAATCCATCCTGGGTTCTTTCGATGGGCATGACAGATGATTTTGAGGTAGCTATAGAAGAGGGCGCGGATATAATTCGTTTGGGCAGGGCAATATTCGGTTGATTTGATATGGCAGACGTAAAGAAAAAATTAGGGATTATCGGTTTTGGCAATATGGGCAGCGCTATTGCCTTGGGGGCGCGGGTTTTGTTTGAGGTCAGCGTATTTGATAAGGATAAACAAAAACTGGCCGATAGCAGCGGGTTAAAGACTGAAACTTTGCTTGCTGATTTGGTAAGTAAAGCAGACGTTGTATTGTTGGCGGTGAAACCCCAGGATTTTGACACGTTGCTTAATGAAATTAAACCTTTAATCCGGGGTAAACTGGTGATTAGTATTGCTGCCGGGATAACTACGGGTTACATTGAAAAAATTTTAGCTGGCGCCCGGGTAATCCGGGTAATGCCGAATATGGCGGTAAAGATATCAGCTTCGGCAACAGGTTTGGTTAAGGGCAGGCAGGTTACTGACGAGGATTTGGATTTTGCCCGGGAGTTATTCAATATCCTGGGTAAGGTTTGGCCGGTAGAAGAAGAAATGATCGATTCGCTAACCGCTATTTCCGGAAGCGGGCCGGCATATATCTTCTATGATATTGAGATTAATAAACTGGATCCTTTAAATGTCCCGATCAACCGTAAAAATGAATATGTTAAGAGATTGAAGCAGGCAGCTGTGG
This sequence comes from Candidatus Omnitrophota bacterium, assembly GCA_023229385.1. GTDB lineage: Bacteria > Omnitrophota > Gorgyraeia > Gygaellales > Profunditerraquicolaceae > UBA6249. The sequence goes on from JALNZI010000037.1 coordinate 7,461, forward strand.
ATCTGGGATTTGATTCCCGGATGGCCCTGGAATTGGCGGTGACGACTACAGCTTCCAGCGTGCAGCTTTTAATCCAGACGGGTAATTCTCCGCTGGAGTTGCGTAAAATGATCACTTCCGCCGGCGGCACAACCGAAGCTGCGCTTAAGGTTTTAATGGGGAATGGTTCATGGTCTGAAGCGGCGCAGGCTGCTAAAAAACGCGCCCAGGAATTATCAAAACGGGAGTAACTATGTCAAGAATCGGGCTTATCGGCGGGAGCGGTTTGTATAAAATTGAAGGCATGGAGGTCATCAGGCGCCTGAGTGTAAAGACTCCCTTTGGCCAGCCTTCGGATAAATTTACTATCGGGAAATTGGAAGGCAAAGAAGTGGTTTTTCTGCCTCGTCACGGTGTAGGCCACCGGATATCTCCGAGTGAGATAAATTACCGGGCCAATATTTTCGCGATGAAGAAGTTAGGCGTAGAAAGGATTATTTCGGTGACTGCCTGCGGAAGTTTAAGGGAAGAGATGAAGCCCCTGGATTTCGTGGTAGTGGATCAGTTTGTGGACCGGACGAATTACGGCCGGGATATGAGTTTCTTTAATCAGGGCATAGTCAGCCATATTGTTTTTAGCCATCCGGTTTGCCCGGATCTCTGCAGCCAGATTTATGCGGCAGGAAAATCTTTAAACCTGAATATGCATAAAAGCGGAACTTATATTAATATGGAAGGCCCGCAGTTTTCAACTTTGGCAGAGAGTAATCTTTACCGCAGCTGGGGCATGGATATAATCGGCATGACCAATATGGCCGAGGCCAGGCTTTGCCGGGAAGCCGAGATATGTTATTCTACGCTTGCCTGTATTACGGATTATGATTGCTGGCATCCGGAGCATGAGAGCGTAACCTTGGATATGGTGGTCAGTAATTTGCAGAAGAATGTGCAGAATGCCAAAAAGATTATTTGTAAGGTAATCAAGGAATTAAAACCTGAGCGCACCTGTAGCTGCGGCAAGGCATTGGAATTCGCTATTATGACCGACAAAAAACTTATTCCGTCAAAAGTGAAAAAAGATCTAAAAATAATTATCGGTAAATACGTAAAATGAAACCGGATAGCCAGCCCACTGATTCCGAATATAAACATACACTGAATCTGCCCAAGACAGATTTTCCGATGAAGGCAGACCTGCCTAAGCGGGAACCGCTGATGCTGGAGGATTGGAACAAGCTGGATCTTTACGGACTTATCCGCAAGAAGCCGGCAAAGGCCAGGTACGTCCTTCATGACGGGCCGCCCTATGCCAACGGGGATATTCATATCGGGCATGCCTTAAACAAAATCTTAAAAGATATAGTTATAAAATATAAGACTATGCAGGGGTATGATTCGCCTTATGTCCCCGGCTGGGACTGTCATGGCCTGCCTATCGAGCATCAGTTACTTAAAGAGTTAAAAATAGCCAAACACCAGATCCCACAACTTGAATTCAGGAAGCAGGCTCATGATTATGCCCTGAAACACGTGGCTAATCAAAAAGAACAATTTAAACGCCTGGGGGTATTCGCTGACTGGGAAAATCCGTATTTGACTTTAAGCCATGAATATGAAGAAGCGATTATCCGGTCTTTTAATAAATTATATGACGGCGGAAAAGGGTTTATTGTCCGCGGGCTTAAGCCGGTAAATTGGTGTTTTAAATGCGAAACCGCTTTAGCGGAAGCAGAGGTGGAATATGAAGACCATGTTTCTCCCTCGGTATTTGTAAAATTTCAAATCCAAGAAAATAAAAGCTGGCTGCAGGATAGCCACCTGGTGATTTGGACAACTACGCCCTGGACCCTGCTGGCCAATGTTGCGGTTGCCGTGCATCCGGAGTTTGGCTATTCGTATATTAAGACGGGCAAGGGAAATTTAATTATTGCCGATTGCCGGCTTGACGTGCTGGAACGAATGGGTATTGATAAATATGAGCTGATCCGGAATTTTAAAGGTAAAGATCTGGAGGGTATTGTTTATGATCATCCTTTCGGCTTGCGTTCGGGAAAAGTAGTCCTGGCGGATTATGTTTCTTCTGAAGAGGGGACAGGTTTAGTGCATACCGCTCCCGGCCATGGCGCGGAGGATTATCAAACCGGGTTAAAGTATGGTTTGGATATTGTGATGCCGGTAGACACAAGAGGTAAATTTGATTTAACCTGCGGAGAGTTTGCCGGGCAAAATGTTTATGATGCCAATAAAGCGATCGTTGAAAAACTGAATACAATAGGAGCCTTACTTTTAGAGCAAAAAATTTCTCACTCTTATCCGCATTGCTGGCGTTGCAAGCATCCGATAATTTTTAGGGCGACTAAGCAATGGTTTTTGGATATCGACCATAATGATTTACGCAAGAACGTTTTAAAGGCGATAAAAGAAGATGTGCATTGGATTCCTCCGGCCGGCAGGGAAAGGATTTCGGCAATGGTGGAACTGAGGCCTGACTGGTGCCTGTCTCGTCAGAGATACTGGGGCGTGCCGGTACCGGCTTTGGTTTGTCAGGATTGCAAGGAAGAATTTTTTAACAGCGAAGTAATTGAGAAATTCGCCCAATTTTCCGCGGCAGAAGGTTCAGATAGCTGGTTTAGCCGCAGCATTGACGATTTTATCCCTGAGGGATTGGTTTGTCCGGTATGTAAAAAGGGAAAATCTTTTACTAAGGGTGCGGATATTCTGGATGTCTGGTTTGATTCCGGAGTAAGTTCTCAGGCAGTTTTGAAAAAAAGAAAAGAGTTAGGCGGAGTTCCCGCGCAATTATACCTGGAAGGTTCCGATCAGCACCGGGGATGGTTCCAGTCATCGATTATTCCGGCCATGGCCATTGACGGCAAGCCGCCGTTTGAGAACGTGCTTACCCATGGTTTTGTGGTTGATGGCGAAGGCAAAAAAATGTCCAAATCCCAGGGTAATGTTATTTCTCCTGCGCAGATCATCAAAGATTATGGTGCGGATATTTTAAGGATGTGGGTAGCCTCAAGCGATTACAATGAGGATATCCGTATTTCTAAAGAAATCCTCACCCGGCTTTCAGAGGCGTATCGCAAGATCCGCAATACCGCGAAATTTATTTTAAGCAACCTTTATGATTTTAACCCGGAGACTGACCAGACGCCTTACGAAAAACTGCGCAAGATTGACCAGTGGATTCTTTACCGGATGGAGATGGTTAGGGCTGACGTGGAAACCGCTTACGGTACAGCTGAGAATCCTTCCTTTGAATTCCATCGCGCGTATAAAGGAATTTATGATTTTTGCAATGAAGAGCTTTCGATGTATTACCTGGATATGGTCAAGGGCAGGCTTTATACTTACCGTTTTGATTCTGTGGAGAGACGCGCGGCGCAAACTGCGATATATACGGTACTTAATTGCCTGATAAGATTGATCTCTCCGATCCTGGTTTTCACGGCCGAAGAAATCTGGAAGAGTATGCCTAAGGAAGAAAAAGATAAATCAACAATGAGCGTTCACCTTTTGGATTTTCCGCAGGCCAATCCTGTTTTCCGTCAGGATGATTTTGGGGCCAGGCAGATAAAGACAGTGGAACAGGAATTAGGAGAATTAATAGAACTAGTTCCGATTGCCGCGAAGGCTTTAGAAGAATTGCGTTCAAAAGGACTGATCGGCAGTTCTTTTGATGCGCAAATAAATATATTGACAAACTCCCTGGATCGTTATACATTCTTACAAAGCTTTAATGTTGAGCTATGCGAGATTTTTAAGGTTTCTCAAGTTAGGGCAGGTTTTGATAAGGGCAGTTCTCTGAATCTAGCGGTTAAGGTAGAGAAGGCTGAGGGTTCTAAGTGCCCGCGATGCTGGAATTATTCATCGAAGGTAGGCAGCGATCCAAAGCATCCTTTGATTTGCGATAATTGCCTCAAGGCTATAATAGGGGGAAAGTAAATTGAAGAAAAAGCTTTCTAAAAAAGAATTAAAAGATTTTAAGAAAATAATCCTCAAGAAAAAAGAAGGTGTGCTGGATGATCTGCAGCATATTACCGACGATACTCTGAAGAAATCGCAAAAAGAGGCATCGGGGGATATTTCCGGCTATACCTATCACATGGCTGATGTGGCCACCGATAATTACGACCGGGAATTCTCCCTGGGG
>JALNZI010000038.1 GCA_023229385.1 Candidatus Omnitrophota bacterium
AAAGATATATTTCTTACCGGCAAGTATTTTAGATATTTTTTTAGCCACCTGCTTAACCGATAAACCCGTTGTTTCAATTACTTCATCAGCCTGCATATAATAAGGGGCGCGCATCTTCAGCAAAAGCTCTATGCGTTTTTTCGGTTTATCTACGTTCAATAGCGGACGGCCGTTACTGGAAGAAACCCTTTTTAATATTTCTTCGGGAGTAGCATTTAAACAAATCATTATCCCGGTTTTCTTCATCAGACTGACGTTGCCCTTATCCAAAACTATTCCACCGCCGCAGGCAACCACAAATTTCTTTTGGGTAGAGACCTGGTTTAAAATCTTTTTCTCGAGTTTACGGAAATACGCCTCGCCGTCTTTGGCGAAAATATCCACAATCCTGCGCTGTTCCTTTAATTCAATCAATTCATCCAAGTCAACAAAGTTCCACTGGCTTCGGCTCTCCAGCCTGCTTTTCTCTTTGGCTAATAGACGGCCGACAGAGGATTTTCCGGTACCCATAAATCCCACTAAATAAATATTCATTTTTTGCAGGGACGGTTCTGAAACCAAAGCTAAACTGTCCCCCTATTGGGGACACTTCTGCTTTAAGTTGAGAACCGTCCCTTAGTTAACTAACTATTGTATGCTTCTAATACCGCTTCGCTTAACTGCTGCTTTAATTCTTTAGTAGCAGGATAAACCGTGTTATACCATTTGCCGTCTTTGCCCTGATGGCGCGGCATACTCACAAACAACCCTTTACTGCCGTCTACTACACTGAAGCCTTTGACAACAATCCCGGAAATAGAAACATCAACAAAGGCCTTAAGCTTTGAATCACCGTCCAATTTACAGATACGGCTGACACTTATCACATTCTCCATATTAACCCCCTTTCTGCTGTAATAGACGATAGGGGTAAAATTATCTAACTCTGTATTTTCTTAAAAAATCAAAAAGCGGTTTCAGTATAGATATCATAACGGCTAATATCCTCACCCACCTGATCGTAATTCAATTCCTCGATTGTCTTCCTGAACGCCCTGGTGGCTCCGGCAGGCAAGCCATTAATCGTAAATACCACATTGGCTATTGTAACGTTCTTCTTAAAAAGGATGATCCGCACCGCCACTGTAGAATAAGATTTATCACTACTATTGGTAACTTCGCCTTTTATAACTACATCTTTAGTATCGCTGGCTTTTTCTATCTCTACGTGATAGTAACTAAGATTAGGCATGTGCTATTCTATCCTTGTAATTAACGTAGGCTTTTTTAATGTCCGCTAAAGAATCCGAGCCGAATTTCTCAAGCAAGGCATCAGCTAAAACCAGGGCGCAGGCTGACTCAGCAACTACGCCGGCGGATTCCACCACGCACACATCTGAACGTTCAATCGCCGCTTTTGCCGGCTTCTTGGTTTGGATATTCACCGAATCCAGGGGATTCATCAGCGTCGCTATCGGTTTCATGCAGGCGCGTAAAACAATTTCCTGGCCGTTAGATACCCCGCCCTCAATACCACCGGCATTGTTAGTCATCCGGGAATAACCTCTGTTTTTATTAAAATAAATCGCGTCATGTACCTCGGAACCAAAACTAACCGCGTACCCTAACCCCAAGCCGATCTCGAAAGATTTAATTCCGGGAATAGACATAATTGAACCTGCCAAGCGGCTGTCCAGCCTGCGGTCAGCCTGCACATAGCTACCCAGGCCCACCGGCACTCTTTTAGCAACCACTTCAAAAATCCCTCCTACCGTATCTTTTTGTTTAATCGCCTCGGCTATCTTCGCGGTTATCCTCTGAGCAGTAGACTCGCCTCCTACTGATAAAACCCTACTGGTAATAGTTATACCAAATTCATTCAAAAGCTCCTTACATAGAGCGCCTAAGCTGACTGTAGCCGCCGTGCTGCGCGCTGATGCGCGCTCCAAAACCTCCCGGATATCCGTAAAACCATATTTCAGCAGGCCGGCTAAATCCGCGTGGCCCGGACGGGCAGCCATAACCTTATGCAGGCTTTCAATACTGGCGTCTTTATTCTTTATTAAAAGGGTAATCGGGCTGCCAAGGGTAAGGTTATTTTTCAGGCCGGAGGTTATTTCTACCCGGTCACTTTCTATTTGCATGCGCTTGCCCCGGCCAAATCCAGACTGCCGGCGCTTTAGCTCCTTGTTCATCCTGTTGACATCCACTTTCAGGCCGGCGGGAAAACCCTCCAGAATAGCCACAATTGCCTTTCCATGCGATTCACCTGCGGTTAAATATCTCAACATAGATCCTCCTGTCTAATCCTTTTATCTCCAGAGTCCGCGTTTATTTTCGCGCGCCTGCTGGTATAATTTTAAAAATAAATCCGCGTACTTTACATTCAATTTATAATGCGTAATCGAAGCATAACCTTCTTCCACGATCCTGGCGTTTAAGAATGTTCCATCCGCAAGAAAAACATAAGCAAGTATCCTGTTATATTTATCATACTTTTCCGTATCAAACTCCAGCCTTATGCGCTTTCCTTCGGCCAATTGCCTGGTAAACTCATAAGACTTACGGCCGGCTTTTTGAATTGCCTCAACACTCTCGCCGGAACGCTGGGCATCCCGATGCAGCTTAGCTGATTCATGCAGCTCCGGAGTATCAATTCCCAGCAAACGCACATATTCCCCGCTTTCCAGTTTTAACGTATCGCCATCAACTACCCTGGCTACCAAAATATTATTGTAGTCATAATTATGGCTAGCAGAGATATCCTGACTAAAGCTTTTTTTAGGATTAAAACGCGCTCCGGAATTACCGCTAAAAATATACCCGGTTAGGACTAATAATCCCAGGGCCAAAGAAAAAATTATTTTTTTCTGCGGGGTTTTATTTTTCCTCATAGTTGGGAAACAACCATCTGTGCCAACACCACGATATCTTCAATACAAAAAATCTTTTTTATGCTTGCGTCAAAATATATGTTTGCCTCGGGGGCAAACTCTTCATCCTGCTTCCAGAGCTTAACCAAAACCGGAATATCTATAAATGGCTCAATAACTAAACTGACATCCGCGCCGTCTGAGATTTTTGCCGGCATCCGGTTTAAAATATCTTTTAAGGCATCCGGGTTCCTGCCGTATTTACGGATTATTGGTTCAATACAACGCCTGCGGAATGCCTCAAAATAACCTTCAACCCCGGAAAATTCCCTGAAGGTAAGCCACTGGCCGCTTGGCGCAGGAAAACCAGCTAATCTTTTCGCCAAATAATGCAAAAGCAGAATACTAAGAAAATCCTTTGCCGGGACATTGCAGGAAGAGGAAAAAACCTTTTTTTGCTTTAAATCTACACTATACTCATCCGCCAGGAATTTAACTAATAAATTATTGGCAGGATTAGGGTTAAGACGAAGCAAATCCTCCCACGCCTTATCCAGCGCAACCTCATATCCCATATTTTTATTATATTATTAATATTCTATAAATCAATCATTTTACGCATAAGCCTTCCGTCTCTATCCTGGTACGCCAGGTTTTCACCCTATACTGTAATTGCCTCTGTTAGTTTTCTCGCTCAGGTCGTACTTTCGCTCCTGCGAAAGCACGACATTCGCTGCGAAAACTACTAAAGGCATTTCAGTATAAAATAATTAAAAGGTAGCAAGAATTCTTAAGTTATTCATCGAGGGGTGACGCTGAAGAGGGGCATCCCCGTTCCGAGGGAGGCTTTACCCCGAAGGAATGGGGAGACTTCAGCGGCAGGACCCCGAGGAAATATTATTATATTGCGGTTGCGGCGATTTGGCTTATAATAGAAATCATGATTTACGACAGGTTCCAGCAAGAAGCAATTGACCACATCAACAACGGCCACTCCGTAATCGTCTCCGCCCCCACCGGCGCAGGAAAAACCGCAATTGCCGAATACATTATCAGCAATGCCATAAAGAATAACCTGGGGGTAATTTACACTGCTCCTATCAAAGCCCTTTCTAACCAGAAATTCCGCGACTTTCAAGGCCAATTTCAAGACAATATCGGCATTCTTACCGGGGATGTCTCGATTAATCCCCAGGCCCCGGTCTTGATTATGACCACGGAGATCTTCCGCAACAAAATACTGGATGAGCCGGAAAGCTTGAATAAATACTCCTGGATTATTTTTGACGAGATTCATTACATCGATAACCCGGAACGCGGCACAGTCTGGGAAGAATCCCTGATCTTCCTGCCTAAACACATGAACCTGTTGGGGCTTTCCGCGACTATTCCTAATATTAAACAATTCGCCGCCTGGATTGAATCCATTCATAATAAACCCATTCAAGTAGTAATTGAAGAAAACCGTCCTGTGCCTTTGCATTTTCTTTTTCAGTGCCAGAATGAAGTAGTGGATAAAATTGAACGCCTTAAGCGCCTGCGCTCCAGTAAACCCAACAGGCTCAACTCCCTGGTTGATTATCTGCGTGAAAACGACGGCCTACCGGCGATATATTTTGTCTTCAGCCGCAAGCGCGCGGAAGAATTAGCCCAGGACCTCTACGGATTTAAATTTTTAGACGCCAAGGAAAGCCGGGCAATTACCCAGATGTATGAAGATTTACTGGTGCGCTTTAATTTAAAACATGAACAGTCAGCGCAAATCCTCTATCCCCTTGTGCAGCGCGGGATCGCCTATCATCACGCGGGGATGCTGCCGACATTAAAAGAAGTAATTGAACGGCTTTTTACCAGCCGCCTGCTTAAAGTTATTTTTACCACCGAAACCTTTGCCTTGGGGATAAATATGCCCAGCCGCTCGGTTATGTTCGACGGACTGCGCAAATTCTACGGTACTTATGTGCGTAATTTAAAAACGCGCGATTTTTACCAGATGGCCGGCCGGGCCGGAAGGCGCGGCATTGACAAAGAAGGGTTTGTTTATACACGGGTTAATCCGCAGAGAATAAATTTTGAAGAAGTTAACCGGATAATTTACGGGAAACCGGAAGAAGTAAGAAGCCAGCTGAATACATCATACGCTACCATCCTTAACCTTTATGAGAAATACCAGGAAGATTTATTTAAAATCTATCCCCTCTCCTTGCATTACTACCAATCGAATAAAAATGAACAGAAACAGGCCTTAAACCTGCTGGACGCCAAACTCAGGCTGTTAAAAGATTTAAACTATATTTATGAAGGAAAACTTACGGAAAAAGGAAAGTTCGCTAAGACTGTTTACGGATACGAATTGGTTCTTGCAGAACTATACGATCAGAACATACTTGAGCAATTGGATGAATTTGGATTAGGAGTTGTGGCTTCCGCAGTTGTCTTTGAGCCGCGCAAAAATCAACGCATGCCCACAGGTATATCTAAATCCAGCCGCGAGCTTAAACGTACCTGCGAAGAAACCTACGACAGGATAAAAGACAAAGAACGCCGCTACAAAATTTACCCCTTCAGCAAACTCCCTTATTTTCATTTATGCTCCAGTATAGAAGCCTGGCTGCGCGGGACAAACTTTGATCGAACCTTGCAAATGACTGATTGCGACGAAGGCGAGGTAGTGCGTTATTTCAGGATGAGCGTGCAGGTTTTAAGGGAAATTTCGCAGGCTCCGATTGCCTCTTACCTGCTTAAGGAAAAAATAAAAGAAACCATCCGCGTTATAAACCGCGATATTGTTGATGCCGAAAAACAACTCCGCGAAGGGTAAATATTGCATGAAGGCTAACCTGGAACCTGAAAGTTACGGTTAGATTTTATTCTCAATGAAACTCTCCGCCATAAATACCATTCTGATAATTGCCGGAAAAAAATAAATGCCCCACCTACTAAAACAATAACTATAAAACCAACTATACCTAAAACCCAGCCCGATAATACCGAGATATCAAAATGCTCAAACAATAAACCTTCCAAAACCAAAAAACAGCAACTAATCAATACACCGAATATCAGAATAAATCTATGAATTAATCTATCCTGAGGGGTAAACCCACCGATACTTTCTATTTTACATTCATTACAAATAATTGACCACTCTTTCGGGATAGGCACGCGTATACCATCACCATAGGAGATAGGTTCGGCTTTATTGATAAATTTAGCAATCCCGCCACATTTTGGGCATTTTATTTTCATAAATTAACCGCTTTATATTCCAGATAATCTTGCAGAATTTTTTTGTGGTCAAAAGCAAAGTCCAATTTTCCTACCTCACTTGGCTTGATAACTTTTAAACTCGCGGCATCATCCCCTGCTTTAGGCTTGCCCTTGGCCTTAGCGATAAAAACCGTGCCAACAGTATGAAACCGGGGATCGCGCTGCGGATTTGAATAAGTATGGAATTGTTTTATTTCGGTCAAATCTAAATTTGTCTCTTCTTTCGCCTCTCTTTTTACCGCATCCTCCAGGCTTTCTCCGTAATCCACAAATCCTCCGGGCAAGGCCCATCCAAACGGTGGATTGCTGCGTTTGATAATCACAATCCCATCGGGTAATTCAATAATCGCATCCACCGTAACATACGGGCCGCCGGATAACTTTGTGGTCACATATTCCAAATAACCCAAGGCGCCTTTATTAAAAACCGTAAACGCCTCCTGATCATAAAGGCAGAAAATAATTTCCTTCAAAGAAGTGTTCTCTTCCCGCAGGTGTTTTAATACCTCCTGAGCCATGATTTTGGCGGAAGCCAAAAGCGGAAAACCTCCTGTGCCACAGCCTAAAGCCGGAAAAACAATAGAATTAACCTTTAGTTCCTCGGCTAACTTTAAAGAACTTCTGGCAGCATCACGGATTTTTACTTCATCGGTCTTAAAATCCATCCCCATTGTCGCCGCGTGAATTACATATTTTGCCGCCAGCTCTCCAGCGGAAGTAGCAATCGCTCCTCCGATTTTTATCGGGCCTTTCTTGAGCGCCTCCTGTTCAACAACCTTGCCGCCTTTTCTTTTAATCACCCCGGCAACCCCGCCACCCATCAAAAGCTTATTATTAGCGGCATTGACAATCGCCTCCGCCCTCGACTCCGTAATATCCCCCAACACCACCTTAATTTCCGTATTCTTAATCTTCATACCGCTCCTCATGTTAATAGAGATAACGCTTATTGGCGGATGACGATAACTGATCCTTTGGAGGCAATTGCCGACAAAGGACAGGCATCGGCAGGACCCGCCAGCTATTCGCCGATAATTTTAACTAACACCCGTTTCTTGCGCTGCCCATCAAACTCCCCGTAAAAAATCTGCTCCCAGGGGCCAAAATCCAGTTTACCCTGCGTAACCGCCACAACCACCTCTCTGCCCATAATCGTGCGTTTTAAATGCGCATCCCCGTTGTCTTCACCGGTCAGATTATGCTGGTACTTGTCTTTGCCAAACGGCGCCAGCTTCTCAAGCCAGATAGAGAAATCTTTATGCAACCCGCTTTCATCATCGTTAATAAAAACACTGGCGGTAATATGCATAGGATTAACCAGGCACAAGCCTTCTTTAATCCCGCTTTTGCGCAAGGCCCCTTCTACCTGATCCGTAATATTGATAAAATCCTGCTTCTTCTCAGTATTAAAATAAAGGTATTCTGTGTGCGATTTCATTTACAATTTCTCCAAAATTAATTTGTCGTTTTTCTGGTCAATCTTAAAATTAAATTTCTTCAAGAAAGACATCCCCAGTAACCCGTCATCCGACATAGTCGCGCTTTCTTTATCAGGCAAGACCGCCGCCTCTACATTATTAATCTCCGAATCCTGAACCTTAACACTTTCTAAAATTATCATCCTTGCCTTTTCCTTGCGGCCATTAGCCATGATCAACTCTATAGGAGCCCCTCCGGAATTAACGCCAACGTCTATACCTAAATTATCAGCTACTTTTCTCGATAGTAATATCAGCGATGCGCCTGTATCCAAAACAAGGTTAGCCTTAACTTTATTATTCAATAAAGCCGTTACTACCACATGCCCGCTTTGTTTATTCATATTTACCTGTTTCGGCTCATGCTCTCTTATTAACTCCGCTTCCTTTGCCCGTTCCTGCCCCTTTATTTTCTCATCCGCCCATTCCTGTCTGATTAATTCAGCCTCTTTGGGAGAAGACCTGACTATACGGTCAATCTGTTTCATAGGGAATTTCATCGAACCGAGGCTGATCTCCAGGTCAACTTCATCCGCACTCTCTTTTTTAATCAATCCCTCGATACTGCGGCCGTTTTTTAAATAAAGGGTATCCGCAAATGCTTGTAGCTGAAAACTAAATACACTTAAAAGCACCAGGGTTAAAAAAATAAACGCGCGCTTACCGCTCAAACGGATTTTCTTCATCTTATCTTAGGCAACCCCTTAATAGACTCTAAAGACTTTTTCAGTTTATGTTTCGGAAGCGCATATTTCGTAAGCTTGCCGGATAAAAACTTCTCATAACCGGCTAAATCCATCAAGCCATGGCCGCTGTAACAAAACAATATGACTTTTTTCTTTCCTTCCTGCCTGGCCTTTTTTGCTTCATCAATAGCGCAGGCAATCGCATGGCTGGTCTCAGGGGCACAAATAGCTCCCTCTGTCTTTGCCCAAATCATCGCTGATTCATAACACTTGATTTGATCATATGAGCGCGGTTTGACTAAACCCTTTACCGCTGCCTGGCTGACTAAAGGCGCCATCCCGTGATAACGCAGGCCTCCGGCATGAATCGGCTCAGGCACAAAACCATGGCCTAAAGTATACATCGCTAATAACGGAGTTAACCCGGCGGTATCGCCAAAATCATAAGTAAACGGACCCTTGGTCAATGTCGGGCAGGCTGTAGGCTCAACCGGAATGATCTCAATCTTTTTACCGTGAATTTTATCATAGATAAACGGAAAAGAAATCCCGGCGAAATTACTTCCCCCTCCCACGCAGCCGATAACCACATCCGGGCCTTTTTCTCCGGCTATTTTCAATTGCTTCTTGGCTTCCAGCCCGATAATTGTCTGATGCAATAAAACATGGTTTAATACGCTGCCCAGACAATAACGCGAACTTCCGCTTTCATCGGAAAGCGCATCCTCTACCGCCTCGCTGATAGCAATACCTAAACTTCCCGGAGTATGCGGCGTCTTTTTTAAAATTTCCCGGCCGGATGCCGTATCCTGACTGGGGCTGGCAACACACTTTGCGCCCCAGACCTGCATCATTGTCTTACGCATTGGCTTCTGGTCAAAGCTGATGCGCACCATATAAACTTTACACTCAAGGCCGATTAAATTACAGGCAAAGGCAATAGCGCTTCCCCACTGCCCGGCCCCGGTCTCCGTAGTTAAACGTTTGATTCCAAATTTTTTATTATACCAGGCTTGAGCTACTGCAGAATTCGGCTTATGGCTTCCGGCAGGGCTGACACTTTCATCTTTATAATAAATATGGGCAGGAGTTTTTAAGAATTTCTCCAGCGCTAGGGCGCGGCGCAGCGGAGCAGGCCTCCACAAAGAAAGAAGTTTTAATACCTCCTCGGGAATATCAATCCAACGCTTGGTTGAAATCTCCTGTTCAATTATATTCATCGGGAAAACCTTAGCCAGCATCGCAGGTTTAAGCGCCTGGCCATCCGGGCCTAAAGGCGCATGCAGCGGGCCGGGCAGGTCCGCGGCCAAATTATACCACTGCCTGGGAATATCTTTCTCGGCAAGAATAATCTTATTAAAAGGCATCTTTTCTCTCCCTTTATTTAACGCGATTTAACTACCCCGCGTCTTTTACAAAACCTTCTAACCTTACATTTACTGCAAAATGGCGAAACCGGAAAACATAAATTCTGGCCAAAAGTTACCAGAAGAGTATTTAACTCAATCCACTTATCCCCGGGAATAATCTTTTGCAAGGCAAACTCTGTTTCCTCGGGATTATTTGTTTTTATCCAACCCAGGCGGTTTGAAATCCTATGTACATGCGTATCCACGCAGATTGCCGGGATACCAAAACCCAAACCTAAAACCAGGTTAGCTGTCTTCCTGCCCACCCCTTTTAAACCTAAGAGCGCGTCCAAAGAACCCGGCACCTTGCCGGAATAATCTTCCAATAATTTCTTGCTTAAGCCCAAAATAACCTTGCTCTTGTTGCGGTAAAAACCTACCGGATAGATCAGTTTCCGGATCTCTCCAACAGTTAATTTTAGCATACTTTTAGGTTTGTCCGCAACCTTAAACAATCTTTTGCTGGCCTGAATCGTAGTTTTATCTTTTGTGCGCAGGGAAAGTATACAGGAGATTAAAACCTGATAGGGGTCGCGTTTTCTGGAGATCTGCGTAACCGAAGGGACTATATAATCCTTAACCTGTTCTTTGATTAACTTTAAAGTTTTTAATACATTAACCATAAACAACTAATGTTGTTTGCCGAAAATAATATCCGTCAACCCTTTAACAATATTGGCGACTATCGGCTTAAAGTGGTATTTTGGCTCTTTAAGCGAGCCGCTTAATTTAATTACCCCGAATTTACCTACCCCGCCAATAAATGCCGTAGTAACATCCTGTAATGTGCCGCTCAAAGGAACCATTTCGCTTAATATATTCACTTCCAGAGAACCTTCCAAAGAACCATTAAAACCAATCCTTAGCGGACCGGAAAACTCCGCGACATTACCCTTTAATTTCAAATCGTCGGTATAAACGGAGTTATTCTGCACCAGAAAGGAACAAGCGCATTCTGAAAGTTCAATACTCCCCAGGTCCTTGGCAAACAACAATTTTCCCACTCCCTGCAGTAAATTTAATTCCCAAAGCCTTCCCTCTTTAACCGAAAGATTACCCGCTCCGCTTAATTTATTTAAATCCCCGGAAAAACCATTGAGTTTAAGCTCAGCCTGAAATGTGCCGGAGATATTTTTATTTTTAGACGCCGTATCCAGTTTAAGCTTCTCCAGTTTGATCCCGCCTGCCTTCAGTTCTATATGGTACGGCAGATTAACGGAATCAAGGTTAAGCGAAGCAGAGCCGTCAACTAAACCTTCGTAAAAAGCAACGCGCATTGAGACTATCCTGGCTATTTTTTCCTCCTGTAAATAATCCAGCAGGAAATCCCCGGTGTTTAACCCGTAAAAAGACAGGTTACTGCTTGAGCTTTTTGCCTGAATAAAACAATTTTTAAAATCATTAACCGGGCCGCTAAAAGTAAACTGGGTATCCAGCTGCCCTTTTGGCTGAATATTGTTTATAACAGGATATTTCTTGGAGAATATCTTGTTTAAATCCCCCAACTCAAGCACAATCTTGCCGCTGATATCCGCCTTTAACGCGCCAGGATTGGAATCATCAATATTGCCGCTGGCTAAAAACTGCGAATTAAAATATTTACCCTTAGCTTGGGTAATTTTAATTAATTTGTCAGCAACGCTAAAGGCACCGGACAAAGATAAATCCCGGGAAGATAACTGCAGTTTTACGTTGGGCGCGGAGAAATCATCCAGATCTCCGCTGCTCTCATAATCAGTACCCTGATATTTAAATTTCGCGTCCGTCCAGCTCAGGCCCTGCCGGCTGAATTCAAACACCCCGGAAATATTTTCCACAGGGACATCATGCTTAGCTAACTTTAACCCCGCGCCGGTAATATCCGCCTTGCCCTGCACCACCCATC
>JALNZI010000039.1 GCA_023229385.1 Candidatus Omnitrophota bacterium
AAACTGTTTTCTTTTCAATTGGTTCTTCTTCTTCATCCTCTTCTTTAATCAATTCACGAACAAGTGATTTAATCGTTTCTTTAAGAGAAATTGGTTTTTGTTTTGATTTTTTGTTAGTAGGAATCTCATTAATGGTTTCACGAATGAGTTGTTTTAAATCTTTTTTAGTCATATCATTTGGTTTTTTTAAAATAATTAATATTAATTGGTGGAGGAATATTTCCACTTGAATCTGTTACAATAATCGTTGTTCCTTCTATTCCGATAATTGTAAATGTTTCATTTTTATAATTTACATACATTGAAATTGGTTTTTCTTTCCAATCATTGTCATTTGAAAATCTTTTAGCATCAATAATTGCTTTATTTGACAATCGAACCTTATCTCCAATTTCAAATATCATCTCATTTATAATTGTTTGAATTTAGTTTTTAATGAATCAAACAAATCTTTTTTCATTTGAGGAGCTAAATATGGGCCTAACTTTTTTAATTCACGATTTGCAGAATTAATAAATCTATCAACCAATTGTTGAAGATGTGCAGCTACTTCTTTTGCATCACCTTTTGGTGCATTGTTTGGATCATCATAATTTTGATAATTCGACAATTCTTCTCTGATCAATTGTTTTAATTCTTTTCGGTTCATTCAAAAATAGTTTTGTGTTTTGCAAATTGATCCTTATTTATACTCAATGTTTTAGATTTATTTTTAGTTCCACCAACAGTAATTGTCATATTATATGTCCAATCATGATCTTTTTCTGCTTTATCCAATTCTTTGATATAATAATTGGATGCATCTTCTTGTATTACTTCTTTAATTAATTTCTTTAATTCAATTTTATTCATTGTGTTTTCAGTGTTTAGTGAAAAATCATTGTTCGTTCCATATGTTCTATTTCCTGAACGTTTAACTACTTTTAATCCATCTTTTTCAAGAGATTTTTTTGGTCGTTTTCCAAAAGCAAATTTAGTTTGATAACCAGCGATATTACCAGTTACATTCATATCTTCATCAATTGATTGTTCATCCTCAATGATTTTCCTAATCAATTGTTTTAATTCTCCCTTTGTCATTTTTGTTCAAATTCAATTCCTTCTGCACCATTTAGTAATCTATACATTGCAGAAATTTGTGTATCATTTGGTTGTCCTGTTCCTCTTATTTGTATTTCACCGACAATATCATAAAAGTTTTTTAAAATTACATCATTTCCTAATATTTGTTTTACTTTTGGTAATAAAGCAATTTTAATTGCATCGAGTACTTCATCGAATTTTCCTTCGACTTCTAATTCATCAAAATCATCATAATCAGTAAATTCTGTTGGTGTATACCATTTACTAAATTCATTTATAGTTCGTTTTACTTTTGGATCGTTTTGAATTGATTTGGGAATAGTAAAATCAATCATATCATCAGAGATATTAAAACTGAATATGTATGTAGGTGCGTTTTCTTCTTTTAAAATATATTTATAACACTCTTTAATCATTTGTTTTAATTCCAATTTATTCATATGAATACATTTTTATTTATATAAATAGTATGAATCTCATTTTTTTCTTGATTGAAAATTAAAATAAATTTGGTTTTGTTAGAAATTTGTTTTACTTTTGTATTGTAATTGAAAAAACAAACAAACAAATTAATTAACTCAAAAAAAAAATAAAATCATGAGATTGATTACAGAACTTCAAAAACAAGAAGAAGCAAATAGTACAGAACAGTGTAGGATTCTTGAAGGGATAAAAGTTGGAAAATATACACTTTCTATTCAAGGTAGTTATGGTCATTATTGTCATCCGAGACAAACATTACCGGTTGCTGATTATTTAGAAATGGAACTTGTTATTATAAATGAAGAAGGTTCGATGATTAGTATAAACAACGATAACGTATTTAAAAAATTTAGTAGATACGATGAATTATTGTCCCGAGCAGATTCATTAGATACAAATTACACAGTTTACGGTTATGTTCCAGTTGATTTACTCAATGACTTATACTTTTTTTTGTGTGTCGTCAATGCATACCTAACAGTTAATGTAAAGAGACAATTTAAATTTTAAATTACGGGATGGTTTGCAAGAACGTTCGGAGATACAGGAATCGTAAGATTTGAAGGTATGTCAATTGATGGCCGTTCATTTACAGGAAAAACACAAATTGAATCATTCGGTTTGACAAGAGAAGAAATCGAAGAAAAATTGAAACAATTTGTATATGTCAATGAAGGAATCCGATGTTCAACCTTAAAAATCACCGGATATTTTAAGTCGTAAATTTATTATAATATCCAATTGGATATAGATATGAAATGATGATATATTTCAAAAAAAAAAATAAATACTTTAAGTAATGGAAATCAAAATAAATTATGAGTAACGAGAGAATTAAATTGCCTGTTAATGCAATGTCCGGGGCGTTCGGCATTTTGGATACAAAATATATAAATTGTCGACCGACGATGCCATTATATAATGCAATGTGTGTTTTTGATATTGAAGCAGCTAAATTAGCTTTCATCTATGGTGATGTTGATTTTGTATTTGTATTAAATGAAAATACCGGAAAATTTGCACGATGTTGTAGTGTAAAAGAAGTAGAAGATTATCTTACTACGGAAGAAAAATGATTTAAACAACACAAATCATGAGAAAGACAATTCAAGAACTAAAAAAAATAAACACGAAAAATCTATTACGATATTATAGAGCAGAGCGTAAAAGATTCAATATTTGTGGATATAGAGAGGTTTTAGATTATGAAGATGATGAAGATATGCAAAAATTATATGATGAACACAAAACATATTTGAATTTAATCAAAACAGAACTTAATACAAGAGAACACATTTCTTAAAATTTATATAGACTATAATCAATTATGAAACAAAAAAATGTAAATAAAATCACATACCAGACTGGTGTGTGTGCACACCATATCACTGATGTTATTATAAAATCAATTCCCACTGAATCCGATTGTATGCTTGTTGGACAAAAAAGAATGGGTAACTTGCCACCAGAATATGATAAAACCAGTTATGAACTTGGTTTTCATCAGGGATACGATTGGATGTTATCACAAATCTTTGAAGGCACCATATCAAACATTATACAATGTCTCATGAAACAATTGTAAATAAATACATATAATTCAACCTTATGAAACAAAAAATTTTAAATATAATCAGTGATTTATGCTCCAACTTTCTTTATTACGACAGAAAGGAAGATGAAGAATTATCAACCGAACAGTTATACAACGTTGTAAAAACAAATATAATAACTATTGATGAAATGACTTCTGAATTTAAGAAACATTTACTCGCAACTTTACCCAACGTTAAAAACGAAAACATTAACAATGAACAACTTCATGACATGTCATGGGGTAATGACTTCGGTTATTTGGTAACCATCAATGTCGACGGTGGTAATCAATTAGAACAACGAATAGTAGTTGCAAAAGATGTATTTGAAGTAGAACAAAAAGTAAAACAGTCGTTTAAAAAAATTGATTGGTGGGAAATAAAGTGTATTTATGGTATACTTGTAACACCGATGGTAACGATACACTGAGTACTCTTTTCCAGTTGATTCTTTTGCAACAAACGGAAATCCATGTCAGAAATGATGTGGTTTTTTTGTATTCAATTCCTTAAAAATTTAAAATTCAAACTAATTAATTGATGGAACAAAAACATTTATACACATGGAATTAAAAAAAATTATAAAGGAAATGATATTAGAAGTTCTTAAGGAATCATCGAATGAATATTTATCTTGGAAGAGAAAAAATGTAACACTTAGAGGCATAAAAGAATTAGGAAGGTCAAATGAAGTTTATGGTTCTTTTGGTAAGGGATTATATACTGTACCTTTAAGTAACAAGGCGATGGCCAAGCAATATGGTGAAATATATTATGTTGTAAATGCAATACCAAAAAATCCAAAAATAGTTTATTCTTTAAATGATGCAGAAATTTGGAGACAGAAGCTTGTTAATGATTTTTGTAAAAAATATAATGAGCAATATGATACACATTTTTTTGAAACAAATACAACTATTGAAAAAGAAATGTTAAACCTTGGTTATGATGGATTGATTATAAAAGGCCGTGAAATGGTTAATTATAAACCGGAAAACATCAAATACTTTAAAACCGAAAATGAATTGCAAAACTACTATAATTCCTTAAAAAATTAAAATCCATACTAATTATAAGATAAAATTATATTGTATATGGATTTCAAAAAAACATTAGAACAACTCGAATTAAAAGAACCAGTTAAAATTGTTATTAATAAAGACAATGACCAAGAACACATGGAAGGTGATTGTTGGGAAGAAAATGGTAAAAAATACACAATTTCAAATGGAATAAAAATAATTGTTTCCAAATTCAGTAATGTACGAAAAGAAATGTTGTTACCACTCAGTTGTCCAAAATGTGGTAATCCGATGCAAAATTCAAAATTAAATCATAAATTTTGGAAATTAAGAAAATGTTGTTTTGATTGTGTTGTCAAAGAAGAAACACAAATGAAAATTGATGGTACATATTCAAAATATGAAGAAGATATAATCAATAAAAACAAAAAAGTAGTACTTGTTGATATAAAAAACTTTCTAACTGATTATATCAATACAATGAATAGTAATAACTACATAACAGAAGATGGAAAAATAGAAGATTGGAAATCGAATGTGAATGTAGATGAGTTAAAAAAGGATTTAGAATTAATTGAAGAACAGATTAACAAATGAACAAATCCGAAATCAAAAATATTCTTCGACCATTAATTAAAGAAGTACTGGAAGAAAAAAAGAATCTTCCGTATTACATCAAAAAAACTACCGGTGAAGACATTGATCCGAGTAAATTAAGTACTGGTCAAGCAAGAAAAATATTTTATGCAATCGTAAATGATTTAAACAAAGGACAAAAATCAGATAAAGACGATTCTGGTTATCTTATATATAAGAATGGTGAATCAACTGGTATAGTTACCGATGAAGATTTTTTGAAATTACGTAATGCAGCAGATACCGCTTATCAATATTCAAGTGATCGTGCTACTTTTGAAACAAAGGAACTTGCAAATCAAGCAATCAAAATGATGGGAAAAGATTTTTTAAATATTTTATTTAAATAAAAACATGGAATTAGATAATTTAGTAGCTCTTGTTAGAGACGAGATAAAAAATAACAAAAAAACAAAATCGGGTATTAAATCTTATAGAACAATAAAAGATAAATCTGATTTATTACGTAAAAATGAACCAATGGCACATAATGATCCAGATATGTATGATGTAAAATTTGTAAGTGGATTGACCGAAGGAGAAGAAGACAATAACAAAACTCTCCGGTCAAAAATAGCAAATCATTATAATGTTTCTCCAGCAAAATTATCTATTTTAAAATTAGATGGTACCGATAGTATTATAGATTTATCAAGAGCTTTAAATTTGCCTATTGATGATACGAATTTTTCTGGAGTAAAAGAAACAATTAGAAAATTATCTGAAAGAGAAAGTGGATTGACCGAAGGAGAAGAAAATGATTATTATATAGTCGGTCAATTAAAGAATTCATTTAGTCAAGTATTCGGAGAAGAAACATTTGGTGATGATACAGAAGAATATGATTTAATGCAAAGTTTGGATGATGAAACATCAGAAAAATTAATTGATGATTTAGAACGTCAAGGAATTACAGTTACATATGATGAAGCAGATGATAGTCTAACTGTTGTAAATCATGGTAAACCAAACAAAGAAATTGGTATTGAAATTAATGAAGAAGAAAAAACTGATGAATATAAATACAGAATCATAACCCCAGAAGGTAAAATTAAATATGCAGGAACAGATGAATCAAGTTGGTTATCATTAAAGGAAGCAAAAAGAAAGGTCGATAGATCCAAAGGAGAAATGATTTATGAATTTGACAAAAAAGGCAACAGAATGTGGGAAGTTTTGGATGAAAACATCAATGAAGAAACAAATAATGACGAATTACAAGAAGGTTTTGATGATGATGATTTTGAACAATATGTAAAAAATCATTTACCTGATATTGATGACAACATGAATAGATATGGATATAATTTATCCGATTTATCTAAGATGTATAATTATTATGATCTAGCACATTTATTGGATGCAGATACAAGAATAATGAAAGATGTTGATGTTAGTTATTGGAGTAATTTTTTAAGACAATTGATGGAAGAATATTTACCCCATCATAAGGAAGAAAATGAAGAAGATTTGAATGAATCTACATCAGAAAAGGAACCTTGGTAAATGACAAGGGATGAATTTTACGACTTTTATGGTGGTGATTCAAATTTTGGTAATTTAATAACAGCACGTGGTGCTAATAAACCCGATCTTGATGATTTTACAGAATCTGAATATCGAAGGTTTAAAGAAGCAAAAAGATTGGCAAAGGTAAAAGCCACAGATGTACTTCCCCTTTTAGATAAAGCTAAAAATAGAGATCGAGCTGTTTATCATTATACGATTATTAAAAATGCTTTATCCGAAGGCAAACCAGTACCTCCCGAAGTCCTGAAAGATTATCCAGAATTACAAAAAGAAGATTTGAATGAATCTACATCAGAAAAGGAACCTTGGCAGATAAGAAGAGATGATTTAGAATTTCTTAGTTCAAGAATGTGGTTTAATAAGTTGACTAAGACGGAACAACAATTTATCAAGGATAAAATTAAAACTACTGACAATATTATAAACCTATCGGAAGAAGAAAATAATATTTTAAATACAATAAAATTAAAATTAGAAAATAATGGTAAACTACCAAAGCCGAAAAAAGAATTTTGGCAAATGACTTATCATCAATTTGTATCTATGATGGGTGGGGCGGGAAGATACTCTGATTTGAATTTAAAAGAAACACATTTTGATAATGTTGAACAAGCCCTGGCCGAAGGCAAACCAGTACCTCCCGAAGTCCTGAAAGATTATCCAGAATTACAAAAAGAAGATTTTGATTTAACAAAATTCAGAATCACCAATGTAAAACAATTAAGAGAAGATCTGAAAAGATAAAAATAAATTATAACATCAACCCAAATCAATAAAATATATATGAAAGATTCAGATTATAAAGGTGTAACCAAATCAGGAAAACCATATGACATAAGACGACCAATTACTCATAAGGATTATGATGATTTTAGTGCAGAAGATCACAAAGAGGTTGCTGCAAAACATCATAACGTGGTTGGTAGAAATGACGTTAACGGTGAACAGAGTGCTTACCACGGTGCACAAAATACATTACATACACAAAAATCAAAAGAAATGAAACAAAATGCATTAAAAGAAGGAATAAAGACAAAGATTCCAGAAAAAGGTACACCCGAATGGCATAAACTCCAAATCGCTAAAAAGACAGTTAATATGAATCCAGAGATGGTCGGTGTTATGGGAGGACAATCCGTTGAAGATGCTAAGAAAATTTTAGCAAAATACGGATTAACTGAATCAGATGATGATATTAATAAGGTGTATATGGCAAGAACATCAACTGGTAAAGATGTAATAATAATTAATATGTCTGGTTATACGGCACCGGATGATAATAGAGAAATTAAATCATTTACTATAAAATACCCGGATGGCCATATTGAAAATAGAAATGAAGAACAATTACATTTTTACAAAGATTTACAAGATCCCACTAAACACGGATTCAATAAATCAATGGTGAATGGATTCAAAGATTATACTTCTCAATTAACGTCTGAATCAAAACTCAACCAATTTAAAACAATACTGAACGAGAGTATATATCAGACATTAAAAGAAGAATTTGAAACAACATCGGAAGATGTCAAGGCGATTAAAACAGTTGATAAAAGTTTAAAGAAAATTGGAAGTCTGGCTTCTATTCAACAGAAAAAATTACAGGAACTTGAAACAAAAAAACAAACTGCATTAGCCGGTTATAAAAAATCAAAAGACAATCCGTCTGAAAACAAAAAATATATATCTGAATTAAAAGATATAAATAAAGAAATTTCTGAAGTTAAGGCAGAATTAATGACTACGGTAGCTACATTAGATGGTATTATTTCCAATCAAGCTTATGCAATGGATTTAAATGTTAAAATCAAAAAATCAATCGGTGATGAATATGAAGAGGAAGAAGAGAAGTGGCATGACTAAGTAAATATTTTAAAAATAATCGAGAGCTTTACTATTTAATGTAGTAAAGCTTTTTTTATGCCGCAAAAACTGACAAAACAATATATAATAGATGAATACAAAAAATGTTATCAATCCCCGTCTTATTTTGTAAAAACCTATTGTTATATTCAACATCCAACCGAAGGAAAAATTAAATTCAATTTATGGGATTTTCAGGAAGATGTAATTGAAAAATTCAAAGATAACAAAAAGGTAATTGTTCTGAAATCCAGACAACTTGGATTAAGTACACTTTGTGCTGGATATATTCTTTGGTTAATTGAATTTTTTGATAACAAAAATGTGTTGATCGTCGCAACAAAACAATCAGTAGCTAGGAATTTGTTTATCAAAGTCGGGTTCATGTATGATAATCTTCCCAAATGGTTGAGAGGTGAATCACCGGACGAATATAATAAATTATCATTGCGATTTAAAAACGGATCACAAGTAAAAGCGATTGCCAGCTCAGATGAAATGGGTCGGTCGGAGGCATTAAGTTTGTTGATTTTGGATGAATGTTCACAAACCGTTAATAATCAATTACTTGTAAGAAACAAAATCACGGGGGAACAAAAATATATAGCATTTGATGAATTATTCACCAATTATTATAATGGGAATTCGATTGAAATTCCCGAAATGCTTGATACAAAAATTAAATTTATTTCAGATTGGGAAGTAGAAACTCCAACGGGATTTCAAGATTTTAAAGGAGTCAAAAAAATTACATTACAAAAATATGTACATTTAAAAATCAAAAGACAAAATGATATTGTAACAGAATTTAAGTGTTCAGAAAATCATAAATTAAAATTAATAGATAATACTTTTCGATGTGCAAAAAAATTAATTGCAAATGATGTACTGTTTAATGATAATATTATCTTATCCGTTAGTATTGTTAATGAATCAATTGATTTATATGACTTGTTGAGTGTTAAAAACGGAAATGAATATATTACTGAATCTGATATAATTAATCACAATTGTGCATTCATTGAAAACATAGATACAAGATGGCCATCCTTACAACAAACTGTTGCAGCGGGTGGTCAGATCATAGCATTAAGTACACCAAATGGGCCACAAGGAAAATTCTTTGATTTGTTTACAGATTCTGAATCGGGTATTAATAGTTTTTATCCTATCAAATTAAAATGGAATGTACATCCTGAACACGATGACTTGTGGAGAGCTCAACAAGATAAAGAATTGGGCCCAAGAATGGCTGCACAGGAATGTGATGCATCGTGGATTTCTTCTGGTAATACTGTAATTGAACCGGAAATATTACAAATTTATGAAACCGCTTGTAAATTTCCCATATTAAAATCAGGAAATCAAGATAAATTTTGGGTATGGAAAGAACCGGAATATAACCATGATTATATAATTGCTGTTGATACATCAAGAGGAGATGCAGGAGACTCATCCGGTATACAAGTAATTGATTCCAATACAATGGAACAAGTAGCAGAATTCCAGGATAAACTTCCTCCTGAAACACTTGGTCAGGTATCAATTGATGTTGCTGTTAAATACAACAATGGGTTGCTGGTAATTGAAAATACCGGAATTGGATATTCAACATTAGTAACACCATTAAATCAAAATTATCCTCGTCTTTATTATACTCCGAGAAATGAAATAGATATGATGCCAGCAACATTACAATCTAATATGAACAAATTACAAAAGTTCATCAACAATCCGTTGGAATTTGGTGTCCCTGGTTTTAGTACAAGTGGAAAATCACGGCCATTGATTATCAATAACATGATTAAGTTAATGAGAGAAAATTTGGTTATACTCAATTCAGTTAGATTATTCAATGAATTCAGAACGTTCATATGGAAAAACGGAAAACAGATAGCTAAATCAGGAAAACACGATGATTTAATTTTACCATTAGCTTTTGGTTTATGGGTAAGAGATTTGAGTTTAGGTTTATCAACTCAAAATACTGAAATGACTAAGGAGTTAATATCAGGAATAACAAGTGGGAAAAGTCAATATCCAAATATGACTTCATCATTTGCAAATTATCAGTTGTCTGGAATCAAAAAAAATCAATTTGGTTCTATTTATAAGGAAGAAGAAGATTATTCATGGTTATTGTAAAAAATGTTGATTACTAATAGATTAACAACAAAAACATTAAATGACAAAACAACAAAGCTTTTTTGATAATTTAAAAAAAATATTTTCATCCACTGTAATTGTAAGAGGTGAAGATAATAAATTAAAAATTATTGATCTCGACAAAATTCAAGCATACAATAATCTTGAAACCAATCGAGCAATTGATCGTTATGGACGTGGTTATAGTGGTGCTAATTATGCAAGTAGTTGGAATACAACTGGTGATGCAAGATACAGACCATATAATAAGATGGATTTGTACAAAGATTATGATACGATGGACACTGATCCAATTCTCAGTACGGTGTTGGATATATATTCAGAAGAAAGTTCATTAAATAATGAATATGATGATATTATAACTATTAACACAGAAAATAAGGATTTAGAAAATGTGTTATCTAATTTATTTTATGACATATTAAATATTGAATTCAATTTACCAATCTGGATAAGAAGTTTAGTTAAATACGGAGACTTTTTTCTTAAAATGGATATAGTTGAAAAAATAGGTATTACTAATGTATATCCATTATCACCATATGGTGTAGACAGATTTGAATCACCCGATGGAACAAACATAAGATTTACATATGATAAATCATTGGGTACTGGATTAAGTCCTGGTAACAATCAATTTTATGATTATGAAATTTCGCATTTCAGATTAATCAGTGATGCTTATTATTTACCATATGGTCGTTCTATTTTAGAACCAGCAAGGAGAATGTGGAAACAATTGATATTAATGGAAGATGCAATGCTTTTACATCGAATTCTCCGTGCTCCTGATAGACGTGCTTTTTATATTGATGTAGGTAATATCCCACCCAATGAAGTGGAAATGTATATTAAAAAAGTCATCAATGAAACCAAACGTATTCCATATATGGATCCAAATACGGGTCAATACAATTTGAGATACAATTTAATGTCATTAACTGATGATTTATATATGCCAGTTCGTGGTAATTCCAGTGGAACCAAAATAGATACGGTTGATGGATTAAAGTTTACTGGAACAGAAGACATTGAATATTTGAGAAATAGAATGATGGCTGCACTCAAAGTTCCT
>JALNZI010000179.1 GCA_023229385.1 Candidatus Omnitrophota bacterium
CAAAGGCTGTTGAGGAAGCTGTGTCCGCATTGCAAAGAGGCCTATACTCTTAACCAAAAGGTAATTGCGGATTTAAGAATTAATCTCCATAAGATTGCTAAGCCGCAGTTTTATAAAGCAAAGGGATGCCCGCATTGTTTTAATACCGGTTATTCGGGTAAGGTTGCGATTGTCGAGGCGCTGCAGTTTAGCCAGAAGATGCGCGAATTAATTTTAGGCCCTGCGGATGAGCAGGTGATTAAACAAGCGGCCTGCCTGGAAGGTATGCAGACTTTGCGCCAGGCGGGGTTCGACGTTGTTTTAAAAGGCCAGACTACTATTGAAGAAGTCCTGCGTTTAACCGCAGCCTGAGGCATAAGATGAATTCATTGAAAAAGACTATTCTTGAAAATACGCAGATCAACGAAGAACAGATGGAGCGTTTTTTAAGCATCCAGAAGAAAAAGGGTATTCCTTTGAGAGATGTCTTAATCGAGGAGGGGGCGGTTACCCGGGATGTCCTTGCGGATTTATTCTCGGGCCGGGTTTACCTGCCTTTTTTAAGTTTGGAGAAATTTAAATTTGATTCGGAAATTGTAAATTTGTTTCCGGAGAGTATCGCCAGACTGTATCAGGCTATACCTTTGTTAAAAAACGGCGATAATTTAATTATTGCCACTTCTGAACCCTTGAATATTTTTGTTTTAGATGACTTAGCTGTTTTTTGCCGGAGTAATATTGTTTTTGTGTTCAGCCCTGAAAATGAGATTAATCAGGCTATTGCCAGGTTGTATCAGGCGGGGATTAAAGATTCAGATAATCAGATCGATTCAGCCGCCATACTTCAGGAGAGGCAAGAGCCTATTGAAAAGCTGGTCGATATTGTATTGGCGCATGCTTTAAACAGGGGAGCTTCGGACATTCACATTGAACCGGAGTTCGACTGCCTGCGGATTAGATACCGGGTGGATGGAGTTTTACAGGATGTTTTAAAGGCCCCAAAGATAAACCAGGATTCTATTCTTGCCAGGCTGAAAACGATTTCCGATTTTGATATTACTGAAAACCGTATTCCCCAGGATGGCAAATTTAAAGTAAAGTCAGGGGATAGAGAAATTGAGTTCAGGGTTTCCAGCCTGCCCACAACTTTTGGCCAGAAATTTGTTTTGCATGTTTTAGATAGGCATATATTATATGAAGGCTTGGAGGGGCTGGGTTATTCTGAGGGCAATGCCGCTATTCTTAAATCAGCTGCGCTAAAACCTTCGGGTTTAATATTATTCAGCGGGCCTGTTGGCTCAGGTAAGACCACTACGCTTTATTCACTATTGAATCAGCTAAATACTGTTGCAAAAGATATTGTTACCATTGAAGATTTCACAGAGTACCAGATACCCGGGATTACCCAGGTTTTAGGCAGGTCGAATGCGGGTGCTGTTTTACGCCAGGATCCCGATGTAGTCATGATCGATCAGATTAGGGATGCCGAGACCGCGGATATCGTGGTTAAGGCGGCTGTATCGGGAAAACTGGTGCTGGCTGCGCTGCAGTCTGAAGATGCTGTCTCCGGTATCAGCCGGCTTATTGAAATGGGGGTGGAGCCGTTTTTAATTGCCTCCAGTTTGATTTTGCTTTGTTCCCAACGCCTGGCGCGCAAGCTTTGTCTTAAATGCCGTAAGCCCGCGCAGATACCTGAAGATTTTCCGGAAAAGACAGTCTTTGGCAGTAAAGCCAAGTTTTATATTTCTCAAGGCTGTGAGCATTGTAATTACAGCGGTTTTTCCGGCAGGATCGCGTTATCAGAAACAGTCTTGATTGATGGCGATATAAGAGATATACTTATAGATAGAGGATCAGTTGATGAGATCAGGGAATATGCTGTTAAGCGCTTAAGGTTTAAAACTTTGCGCGATGATGCTTATCTTAAAGCCGGGCAAGGTTTGATCAGCCTGGATGAGGCAATAAGAATAACTACTGAGGAATAAATGTCTGCTTTTGGTAAGATACTTTTCATCTGTGATGACAAGGCTTATGCTAATAAAATAAAAGAACATCTCTTAAAGCTGGGCGAGTATGTCCTGATTACTGAATCTACTGCCCAGGCAGGGGTGGTCAGCCTGCAGCATAGCATATTCGATTTAATTATTATAAGGTATGCCATACCGGACCTGGATATCCTTTCGACGATAGCCGAGTTTAAAAAAGTTGATCCTGATTGCGTGATAGTCGTATTGCTGGAAGTGGAAGAGCATAGCCAGGGCAACCAGTTTGCCGATGTCGGGGTTTATGAAGTCTTAGGCTGGCCGATTGATTTTGATAAATTAAAGTTTGTAGTGGAAAAAGGTATCCGGCTGCATATGTCATTAATAGCCGGCCGCAAAATGGTCCAGGGCTTAAAAGAAACTAACCAGTCTCTGGAAAAACAGAATACTCTTTTAGCCAGAAGGATTGAAGATTCCACAAGTAATTTAAGCCGGCTTTATGAAGATTTGCGTTCGACATATATGCGTACGATCCGGGTCCTGGCGCAGGCAATTGACGCCCGGGATCATTATACGCATAGCCATTCAGAAAATGTGGCGCGTTACGCGGTAGCTATTTGTAACCAGCTCAGGCTTCCGGCTAAAGAAGTTGAATTGGTCCGTCAGGCTGCCGAGTTGCATGATTTGGGTAAGATAGGAATCAGCGATAGTATATTGCTTAAGCCTTCCGGGCTTACTCCTGCGGAATGGGAGGAGATTAAAAAGCATCCGACTATCGGTGCCCAGATCCTGGAGCCGCTTACTTTCTTGAACGGGGTGGTTGACCTGGTCAGGCAGCA
>JALNZI010000180.1 GCA_023229385.1 Candidatus Omnitrophota bacterium
ACCGTTTTGTAATTGATGGCAGCTGGTCAGAAGATCCGAATAACCCGCTAAAGCAAGTGAACCCTTACGGAACTATGGATTCCCTGCTTGAGGTGAAAAAATAAATTAAAGGAAACTATGCCAAAAGCTAACGATGAAGAAATGATCCGGGAAGGGAAATTTTTTGCTGTAATTTCTTATATTTCCTTTCTTTGTATAATCACCCTGGTACTAAAGAAAAACAATAAATTCGCCCTTTACCATGCCAGGCAAGGGCTGGTTCTTTTTGTTATGGAGGTAGCGGCTTTTATACTTTCAATCATACCTTTATTAGGCTGGTTGATCTGGGTATTCGGCTATGCATTATTCCTTTTAGTTTCCTTATGGGGAATTATGCAGGCTGCCTTAGGCATATATTGCCGCATACCGGTTATAACTGATATATCTGAAAAAGTAATCCTTTAAAGGAGGTGTCGCTATGGCTTTGAAAAGAAAGGTCAAAAAAGCGGCCAAAAAGACAGTTAAAAAAACACCCAGAAAAGTACTAAAAAAACGGCCGGCCAAGAAAAAGGTAGCAAAAAGAAAACCAGTTTTAAAGAAGAAAACAGCCTTAAAAAAACGCAAGCCCGCAGCAAAAAGACCTCTTAAGAAAACAAAGAAAACTCCTAAACAAGAAGGTATTCTCATCGGTTCAATTACGCACTATTTTCCTCACGTACAGGCAGCGGTAATCAAATTAAAAGAGCCTTTGGCAATGGGTAATACCGTAAAGATAAAGGGGCATACCACTGACCTTACCCAAGCTGTAACTTCAATGCAGATTGACCGGGTAGACATCTCAAACGCTAAAAAAGGCGATGAAATCGGCCTTCAGGTAAGTTCCCGGGTTAGGCAGGGCGATAAAGTTTATAAGATATAATCTTAAGGCCTGCTAAATACAAAGCAGGCCTTAAAAATCAGCATTTATAAGTAAGTACCCATAATAACTACTGGCTGATAGCGAGTAGGTACTCATAATAAAACCGGCGTTAAACATAGGTAAGTCTAAGTAAATGCGTCCTCGAGGAAGACCCAGAAAATATAGGATAGTCAAAATTGACCCTAAAATCAGCCAATTTAGCCCCAGGGGCAGGCCGGGAAGGCCTGACGAGGTAGAGCTTAAAATGGATGAATTTGAGGCCTTAAGACTGGCCGATTACCTGGGTTTAGCCCAGAAAGAAGCCGCTAAATCCATGCGCATATCCCAGCAAACCTTTAGCCGGATCCTTAAGAGAGCGCACAACCTGATAGCCAAGGGAATAACCACCGGATCCGCGATTAGGATCCAGGGCGGGCAATACATAATCAGCACCAAACAAGACCTTAAACAAAACTCCGCAAATCAACAACAATCTGCATAAATTGCAACCAAAAAAGAGCAGCTTGAATACATGTTTCAGAGTTCTTTTTGCTCATTTTTCCCCATAGGCGTACTTCCTATAATATATCGTTAGGTGCGGCGCTTTCGCCTATCAAAATGCCATAAATGCTTAAAAATAAGCTATTTAGCACAAAGATAGGATTATTATACGTAGTTAACGATATACTATAGAAGCAAGGAGGAGTTAAGGGAAGAGAGGAGTTTAAGGAGAGTAAACTTGAGACTGATTTTTTGGGGTTTTTCTCGATTGTATTACCGCCAGATTTATTCATTCTATCTACGTATGGGCGCCTGTAAACAGGGATTTCTCGAACTTTTCCCAATCTCTTTCGTTTACTATCCATTCTCTACCACCTGGAGTCTTTCCAGCTTTTAACAACCCTGTTTTTATCCAACCCAGGACGATAGTATTTCGAGTTTTCCCTGTCATTGTCATGATATTTTCAATAGACAACCACTTACCCATGTCTTTTTTCACCCCCTTCCCGACGAGATTTTCATTCATTTATTTTTTTCCTTTCAGTTGTGAATAATATACAATAATAATGAACACCTGTCAAGACTTTTTTACTCGAGTAAAACTTCGCCCCTATTAAAGGCGAGGCCCCTGATCCAGGCAGGGGCCGATTTTTTGGTTGGTTGTAGGGCAGTTTGACCTAGAGAGAATCGCATATTATTGGTTAACCAGGTGGTAATGCTTTTTTGAGTGAGTTTTGCACCACAGGGCTTAAAAGGGCTATTTTTTGAGGATTAGGCACTAACAGGACATAAATCCCGCTTAACTCCTGACGGATCTGAATCATATCCGATTTTATCCAGCCGAAGAGAGCAAGATTTATAAGAAAGAATACACTAAAGCAAGAGAGAGGACTACATTGGATTTTGCTCATAAGTTTTTTAATCATCGGGCTTAATCTGTATGCCGCTTTCTTTTAAAAAATCAGCTATTTCAACTAAAGTATTTATCCCTATAAAGATTGTCCTGGCCCCGGATACCAGGCAAACCCCCTTTGAGCAGGTCTTTCCGGTTAGAGTATCAACACAAATCCCGTTAAAAATCTCAAGATTGAGCGACATCTTTCTTATCAATAAATTTCCTGATAATTATTGCCGAGATGACAGAAGCCGCAACACTTAAAACTATTGTTATGAAATACTGCTTCTTGCTTAAGACGGTTTCAATTACCTTGCTCATATGCCTTAATAGATAATGCCCCAAATAGAGCGAATTATCCCCTTAGAAGATTGGACGATAGTTTCGTTGTGGTATTCAATTTTGTTCACGCGCTCAATTCTCTGCTGCGAGATTGTTTTATATTTCGGCTCAATAAACGTCTTTATATAAACCGTAAGAGCAAGGATAACAATAATAACGACAAAGATTACCTTTCCGAG
>JALNZI010000040.1 GCA_023229385.1 Candidatus Omnitrophota bacterium
AATCGAAATATTTTCTATTCCCAAAGCAGCCGCGGATAATAAATCCGATTGCAGTGCCAGCCGGTTACGGTCACGGCAGGTAAGCTGATAAATCGGCTCAAAACCTTTTTGCTTAAGCAGGAAACTGACGGTGAGCGAACCCAGGCGCATTACCGAACTCTGCAAATCCGTTACATTTATCGCATCTACCTTCGTACGGAAAAGCTCAACATCGGCTAGCAATTGTTCTGAGTGGATACCTTTGGAAGGGCCAACCTCTGAGGTGAGCAGAAATTTTCCCGCCTGTATTTTTTCTTTAAATGTCATTATATTTTAAGATAACGCGTCTGCCTTGTCTTGTTCCCCGCAGGGACTCGAATCAAGACTTATCACCCGCTAATATTATAAATATTTTGCGCAAGGGATATTGTGGAGCGTGCATTGGAAAATTTTCGGCAAATGTGCGCAAGGCTTTACGGCGAGTACAGGCAACACCTAATGCGTAAGGAACCTGCGCTGCCGGAGCGAGCCGTAAACCGTAGCGCACGGCGAAAATTTTCGCACGCGAACAATATCCCGAAGAGCAAAATATTAAATAATATTTACTGCTGAAGCTTGGCTGCCTCGACTAAATTCCGCATCAACATTGTCACGGTCAATGGCCCCACTCCTCCGGGAACAGGAGTAATATAAGCGGCGCGTTTCTGGGCCTCCTCAAATTCTACATCGCCGATAATCTTAGCGCCTACCCGGTTTATGCCGACATCAATAACAATTGCCCCTTCTTTAATCCAGTCACCTTTGATTAAACCAGCCTTGCCGACTGCCACAATAAGCACTTCAGCCCTTCTTACATGCTCTTCAAGTTTACCTGCCTTGCTGGTTCCGATATGGCAAACAGTTACAGTAGCAAATTTATCTAATAATAAGAACGCCAGCGGCTTACCTACGATCTCGCTATGGCCGACAACCACTGCCTCCTTGCCATATAAATCCACGCCGGTAGAATTTAATAACTCCATTACCGCGCTGGCCGTGCAAGAGGCAAAACCTGAACGGCTCAAAAAAAGTTTACCGGTATTCTCCGGATGCAGGCCCTCGACATCTTTAAACGGTGCCAGGCTTTCGCTTATTTTCCGGCAATCAATATGCTGAGGAAGGGGCATCTGCACGATAATACCATTGACTGTCTTATCCAGGTTAAGCTTAAGGATAAAATCGATTAAAGCCTGCTCAGTAGTATCTTTATCCAGTTGAAAAGGTCTATAAATAATCCCCAGCTCAAGAGCGGTCTTGGCCTGGGATTTTACATAAGAAGCCGCGCTGGGATTATCGCCGACCAAAACACTGGCTAGAACCGGGGACTGATTTAATTTTTGCGCCTGGCTCTTTATTTCCAGCTTGATTTTTTCAGCTACAGGCTTACCCTCTAATAACCTTGCCAACGCTGTCCTCCACATCTTTACGAATCCTCTGAATAACTTTGATTTTCTGGCCCAGTTCTTTTTTTATACCCTGGGCTAACTTTTTCTGATCCAGGCTCTTTAAATTAATCTCCACATTAAAACAAGCGGAGACAAAAGCCGACTCAAGAAATACCGCGGCTATCGCTACATCAGTAATTAAATTTAGGTTTCCTTTTTTTATTAATGGCGGGCATAATTTCGCAGCCTCGCAGCATAGCCTGGCCAGCATTAGCGGCACATCCAAAGCTTTGCGCAGATCCTTACTTTGATAAGCAACCACATCTAAATCCACCAACTCCAGAAAATCATTTCTTAATTTTTCGGATTTAGCTAATATCTGTTTTAGCTCCGCCTCAAACGCGGCGTACCTGGGTTTGCCCAAAGTAAAATTAACCACCATGCTGATTAAACTTGCCCCCATAGCCGCATTTAAAGCTGCGGCAGATCCCCCTCCGGGGGCGGCAAGCTTAGCCGAAAGGTCATCCAGGTATTTGGTTAAATTCTGTTTTTTATATTCCATAGTTTTAAACGGTAAAGGTAGAGTTTAGCTCAAATGCGTCTTTGATTAAATTTATTTCCGGTAAATCTTCCACATACAAAAGCGATACCACATCAAAACGCGCCGAATGATCCAGGAGGTTATTTGCTTTCAAGTAACAAATTGCCGCTTTAGAAATTTGCCTTTGTTTTGCCGCACAAACCGCTTCCGCCGGCTCGCCGAACAATTTGGAATGCCGGGCCTTTACCTCAACAAAGCAAATAACCCCTTTGTCTTCGGCGATTATATCTATTTCGCCGAATTTAGTCTTATAATTACATTGAATAACTTTATACCCGCGGCCTTTTAGGAATCTTATTGCCGCCTTTTCAGCTTGTTTACCGAATTCTAAATTTTTTCCAGGCACTTTAGAAAACTCTTGCGGTGGATTGCCGAGGGGCCTATTCTCTTTAAAACATAACGGTGCTCGGCAGTAGGATAACCCTTGTGTTTATCAAAACCATACTCCGGATAAAGCTTATGGTATTTCTCCATAAGCGAATCCCTGTGCACTTTAGCTAATATGGAAGCAGCGGCGATGCTTAAAGATTTGGCATCCCCCTTAATAATACTTTGATAAGGCAGACCCAGTTTCATCCGCAGATTACCGTCTATAATTACGAATGCGCGTTTCAGCTCGGCAGGAGTTAATTTCCCGGCTAATCCGGAGATCGCCTTTTGCATAGCCAAAATAGTAGCCTGCAGAATATTTATCCGGTCAATCTGGCCCTGGCTTACCGAGGCAATCTTGTATAAAGATTTATTTTTTATTTCAAAGAACGCCGCTTTTCTTTTTGCAGGGCTTAATTTCTTGGAATCGTCGATGCGGTTACGAAAGCTATATTCCTTTAACAACACCGCGACTGCCACTACCGGCCCGGCTAACGGCCCGCGGCCAACCTCATCTACGCCGATAATTAAATCAAACCCGCGTTTTTTTAAGTTTCTTTCGTAGCGCAGCACTAATTAGCTTTTGCTTCTTTGCTTTCTATCTTAGTAGCATGCTTGCCGATCTTGTTTCTTAAATAATAAAGCTTGGAACGTTTGACTTTTCCTGAACGAAGAATATCAATACGCTCAATACTCGGTGAATACAGCGGAAATACGCGCTCAATCCCCTCGCCAAACGAAACTTTTCTTACCGTAAAATTAAGCTTAATCCCGGAATTGCTTTTTGCGATTACCACACCCTCAAACGGATGCAGGCGGAATTTACCGTCGGCTTCGGGTATCCTGGTAAAAACTTTCACCGTATCTCCCACGTTAAACTGCGGCATCTCTTTCTTCGTAAAACCTGCTTCAATTGTCTTAATGTCCATTATTACTGCCTCCTTTAAATGAGCGCTTGACTTACGAACACGATAGTGCGAGTAAGTCAATGCGCGAATTTATCCTGAGCCTACGAGAAAATTCTCTAGAATTTTCGAGTGATTAGGCGAAGGATCTTTGCTTATTCCCGATATTACTAACTTTGTACTTTTCCCTGCTTCTTCAGTAAATCCGGCCTTCTCTCCCTGGTCCGCTTTAACGCCTCAGACTTTCGCCAGGCGCTAATCTTATTATGGGCACCAGAAACCAAAACATCCGGGACTGGCCATTTTCTGAATTTAGCCGGCCGGCTGTATTGCGGATATTCTAATAGATTACCTTCGAATGACTCAAAATTCAAGGAATTTTTATCCCCCAAAACCCCCGGGATCAACCTGACGATGCTATCCACCAAAACCATTGCCGGAAGCTCCCCTCCGGTTAAAACATAATCCCCGATTGAAATCTCTTCATCCGCCAAATACTGCCTGACCCTTTCATCTATCCCCTCATAATGGCCGCAAATAAATATTAAGTTGTTGCATTTAGAAAGTTTTTTAGCATAAGCCTGGTTAAAACTTTTTCCCTGAGGGCACAACAATATTACATTAGGCTTACCTTTAATTTTTTTCTTAACCGCCTCTACGGCCCGAAAGATTGGCTCCGCCTGCAAAAGCATGCCCGAGCCTCCGCCAAACGGACGGTCATCAACTTTATGATGCTTATCCAAAGAGTAGCGCCTCAAATCATGGACAAAGATCTTCACCTTGCCTTTTTGCTGGCCGCGCTTAACAATGGACTCATCCAACACAGCCGAAAACATATCCGGGAAAATAGTAATTATATCTATGCGCATATTTGATTATTATAGTCGCTTAAAAACATCTGTTTAAACTGGCTGAACTTATCTTCTTTTATTGCCTGGCGGATCTGACGGGCTAAATCCAGGAAGAAATAAACATTATGCAAGCTGAGTAAAATCAGCCCCAGCATTTCTTTAGCGTTAAATAAATGCCTGAGATACGCCCGGGTAAAATTCTTACAGACATAACAGCCGCATTTTGCATCCAGCGGACGGAAGTCCTCGGCGTAAGCAGTATTGCGGATAACCACTTTGCCGCAACTGGTAAAGGCTGTGCCGTTTCTGCCGTAACGCGTAGGGATTACGCAATCAAACATATCCACCCCGCGGTCAACCGCCTCCACTATATCAAAAGGATAACCAATACCCATGGCATAGCGCGGTTTATTCTCCGGCAGGATACCCGCGACTAACTCTATAATATTATATATTAAATTACTGGACTCGCCAACCGAAACTCCACCGATAGAATAACCGTCAAAATCCAGATCAACCATGATCCTGGCGCAATCCTTGCGCAAATCTTCATAAGTAGCTCCCTGGACAATCCCAAATAAGGCCTGCTTATTTTTATCATACGCGTCTTTTGACCTTTTTGCCCAAGAAATCGTCCTGTCCATGGCTAACTTTGCCTGATCGCGGGTGCAAGGATAATGTATGCATTCATCAAGCGGCATAATAATATCCGAACCTAAATCCTGTTCAATTTTAATTACATCTTCGGGAGTAAGAAAATGTTTCATTCCATCAATATGAGATTGAAACTCAACTCCCTGATCGTGCATCTTGCGGAAAAGCGCCAGGCTAAAAATCTGATACCCTCCGCTATCCGTAAGTATAGGCTTATTCCAGCCCATAAACTTATGCAGGCCTCCGGCTTTCTTAATCGTCTCAATCCCCGGGCGTAAAAATACATGGTAGGCATTTGAAAGAATTATCTGGGCTCCTGCCTCCTCCACATCCTTAAACATCAGCCCTTTAATCGTAGCATGCGTGCCTACAGGCATAAATGCCGGCGTATCAATTTCCCCGTGTGGGGTAACCAGCTTTCCCAATCGCGCCTTACTATTTTTATCTTTATGGATTACAGTAAACATAGCTAACATCACAAAACTTTTTCTATAGACGATATAATAAAATCGACATCCTTCATCCTGGCGTTAGGAATATTTATTTCGCTTATGCTGGATACGCCTTTAGCGCGAAGAATATCCCCAATATATTTAAAGCAATTTTTGACTCCGGCGCCGCTTCCGGAAGTAAGCAGGACAATCACTTTTTTATTGTTTAATCCCGTAACTTTATCTAAGAATGTATTAATCGCCGGCGTAGGGGCAAATGCCCATACCGGTAAACCTATAATAACAGTATCAAAACTGCTCGCGTCAAACAGCGCTTCTTCTATCTCGCATCTTTTTTTGAACCTGGCTGCCATGCACTGGGCAAAAAAAGAAGTGATTTCCTCTTTTGGTTTTAGCCTTTGAATCTTTAATTCAGATTTTTTCTCTAAAGCTTCTTTAAATATACCAATTACTTTTTCAGTAATACCGCTATAGGAATAATAAGTTATCAGTGTCTTCATCTTCTCCTCCTAGATACCCCTGCCCCTAATCACCCTCGACACGCAAAGAAACCAAACCACCCATTAAATGAGAACTACTTATTCTAGATCTCTCTATCTTACTTATTGACTCTAAATACTTATATAATTCAGATGTTTATATGCGCCTAATATATACCCATAGAATATTATCCTTGGTTTCCATCCCTAGATTTACCAATCGTGGGTTCGACATCCTGTTTTTCTAATTTCAATCTAATCTGTTCCGCTGCATAATCAATTAATTCTTTCACAAGACTTGATTTTATAACAATGCCGAGCCCAAGGATCTGCTCAACCCCTAAGACTGTGCCAGTTGGAATCGCTTGTAATTGCTCGTTCCGAATCATAGTCTCTGCTACCACTCCAATAAGCTTAAAGTTTCCGCCAAGTGCAGCGAATACAGGACTACCGCTTGATCCAGGAAATACCTGAGCATCTATGACAAATTGTTTCTTGGAATTAAAATCTATTTTTGGAATGCTTGCTATATATCCCCTGCGAAGAAGAGGAAGGTTATTAACAGTGTCAAAACGATTTTCTGGATATCCAACAAACCAAACATCAACCCCAGGTAGCAAATCAACCTCAGAGAAATCAGAGAGCATTTCAGGAAATAGAGACTTAAAAAATACGTTATTTTCTGGGAAATCAATGCTTGAAACATTTATACATGCCAAATCAACAGAAGGATCTGGATGACCTTGATATATATCTTTAAATTCATCTCCTTTCATAGGAATGACCTGTCCAAGCTCGGGTTTTAAACTATCAGACTTTTTTCTATTAAAATTTAAGATAAGCGAGCTTGAAGGATCAGCAAAAACATGACGATTAGATACCAAAAGCACTACGCCCCTATTCTTCTTATCATTAAGAGAGACCCTAAACAAGAAACCAGTTCCAATAGAAGCCCCTGTCCCTGTTTTATTCGGACGCGTTATACGAACCGTACTAAAAAACACTTGTTCTTGAAATTTTTCAAGCTTCATTCTTTCTCCTTCTGTTTCATTTTGTGCTATGATTTTTTCAGTAGCTTCCAAATTCTTTATAGAGAAAAAATTTAAAACAATAAGTAAAACTACTATATTAACTAATAATATATTTTCTATCTTTATCATAATTTGAATACTAAGAAGCAAGTAAATATTTGCTTAATGGCTTTGGACACCTCGCTCTACGCCAATTAAATATGCTACTTAGCGGATGGCTTGGCTTGTTTCTAAGCAGGGCGTTTGCAGGCCGAGCGGGCAAGGTTGCCCACAATAAATGTCTCGGCAGAGCGAGGCCGAAACCCGAGCGAAGTTTGCCACGCAGGGGCAAACGAGCGTCCCTGCGGGAAACAAGACAAGCCAGACGGCTAAATAATCAACATTGCGTCACCGTAACTATAAAACCTATATTGCTTCTCAACCGCTTCCTGATACGCCTGTTTCATCAGCTTTTCTCCGCCAAAAGCGCAGACCAGCATAAAAAGCGTAGTCATCGGAAGGTGGAAATTAGTCAACAGGCAATCAACTAACTTAAACTTATACCCCGGATAAATAAACAAATCCGTGTTGCCTTCTTTGCGTCCGTCAGCATAAGTCTCAAGAGTCCTTAATGCGGTCGTGCCGACAGCAATAATCTTGCCGTGATCTTCCTTAGCTTGTTTAAGCTTAGCAATGGCCTCATCCGGCACCTGAAAATATTCAGGTTCCATTTTATGCTCAAGTATATTCTCGCATCTTACCGGCCGAAATGTCCCTAAGCCCACATGCAAAGTTACATAAGCCAGTTGAATTCCCTGAAGAGGCAAATCCGCAAGCATTTTTTCCGTAAAATGCAGGCCGGCAGTCGGCGAAGCAAGCGCACCCTCGTTTTTGGCGTAGACCGTCTGATAATAAACTTTGTCCGAATCAACCGGCTCACGTTTTAT
The DNA here is from genome assembly GCA_023229385.1 of Candidatus Omnitrophota bacterium. Taxonomy (GTDB): domain Bacteria; phylum Omnitrophota; class Gorgyraeia; order Gygaellales; family Profunditerraquicolaceae; genus UBA6249. The sequence goes on from JALNZI010000040.1 coordinate 7,672, forward strand.
ATAAGGCGGCAAAGGTACAACGCCATAATTATAAATTACATCCGCATCCGGCTGTTTAAAACTGATTTGCCCGCGGGCGCTCAAGGCCCCGGAAATCTTTCCCTCCGCAAAAAGAATCTTCTCTCCGATCTTAGTCCTACTTGGCTGAACCAGACAGGAAAATGTCGAGCCATTTAGGCGCCGGGTAAGTAAAATCTCAACCCTACCGCCGGTTGTCTTCTTACCCATTAAACGGCAATGCAAGACTTTGGTATCATTAAGTACTAATAAATCTTTTTGTTTAAAGAAGCTTCCTACATCGTTAAATACGGCGTGGGTAATTTTTCCGGTTTTCCGGTCTACGACCATTAACCGGGCATCTTCTCTTTTTTCCAGAGGATACTGGGCAATCAACTCTTTAGGAAGAGGATAATCAAATTCAGAAAGCGTGAGCATAATTTATATGAGGGATGGGATAAACTTAAGGTTTAAGATTCGGTTTCGAATTCAGAAAACTGATTACCTGCTCGTTCAGGTCGTCAATTGAGAAAAATACTATTCCATCAGGAAGCAAATCGGCAACCGCCCGATATTGGTTAAAAAATAAATCCAGGTTATTTTTCATTAAAAACAGGCCGATGCCGACATATACCTTTCCTTTACCACGATTGCCCAGGCCGGATTTAACCACCTCTTTTATAAATTGATTGTCTTTAGTGTAAGACATCAACACAACATAATCAACAATCCCCTCTTCAAGCCAGCTTGACCAATCCTGGAAGGCGTTGGTATAGGCGCGTTCGGTTAGCGGGATAACCGCACAGGAAACCGCCAGGTCTGCGGATTTAATTTTAACCAGGCCGGATATTTTACGCACCAGGTCCGTAACCTGCTGGCGCTTCCAATTGTCCCAAGCCAAATACTCATCTTCATTATTCAGTGTATCCAGAGGATTAAGCCCGGTCTTATCTTTAAAACGCTCCACATTCTTCGGACCATAACCATAAGTTAAGCCAAATTTTTTAAACCTTGAGCCGGGGACAAACGGCACCGGCGAGGGATAACGGATATAATCCAGGTGCACACCGCTGATCAAAGGATAACGGTTAATGATCTCATTAACCACGGTCAGGATATATTCCTCTATCCGGGGATCCCCAGGCTCCAAAAATATCTGATCTTCTCGCAGGTAATATTTATCCAATTCTATCTTGGATTCAATTTTTGATGCCACCTGATATTGATCCAGGGTTAAAACAGAATTGCCGTACTTCTTCAGGATATCCGCCTTGCTATTCTTTCCTAAGCTTAAGACATTTATCCAGGCGAAAACTTTTATATTATTCCCCTGCGCCTCCCTAAGCAATAAATCCAGGCAGTCCACTCCGGTAGTCTTAACCATTTCATCATATTTAGTCCTGTCGCAAACCTTAGAATCATAATAGGCATTTCCCGACTGGAAGAACTGCAGGTAAATCTCATTTATCTTGGCCTTTTTACAGCGGGCGATCAGGTTGCTCACCCCGTCTTTGGCATAAAGCACATCCCTGCTTGAAAAAACTGAAACCCAGATGCCTCTGGCCGGAACTTCTTTAACCGGAGCTCCTTTATCCTGTGCAAAAGCCAGGCTTAAACTAAACAGGCATAATACCAGCAATAAAATTAATATATTCTTTTTCATTTTTTTACCTTAATCTTACGTTCGGCTTCAGAAAAGCTGCACCCGCAATATTTCTGGCAATAAATCCCCTTAGCCCTGGCCTCGTCGTGCGCTACCCTAAAACCTTCACGGAAATCTTCGTAATAAAAATCTACTTTTGCTTCTTTGGCAACCTGATTACCCAGCTCTTTCAGCGATTCCTGATCCTGATAAGGGCTAACCAGCAAGGTAGAAGTAAATGCGTCAAAACCGTTAGCCTGAGCATATAAAGCTGTCCTGCTCAGGCGTAATTTCCAGCAATGCAGACAACGTTGCGGAGCGCTCAAATTAGTTCCGATTGCCTGAAAAAAATCTGACGGTATATACTCGGGGTATTCTACCTCAAATTGCCGGCCATTGCTTAAAACCGCAACCGCTTCTTTACGCCTGTTATATTCATCCACAGGATGGATATTGGGATTATAGTAAAAACCCTTTGCCTTAAAACCTTGGGAATTCAACCTTTTCAAGGGATAAATCAGGCATGGACCGCAACAGATATGCAATAGGATATTCATTTCAAAGACTAAAAAATCTCTTCCTGTTGTTCTTTATTAAACTTCAGGCCGAAATGTTCAAATGCCTTCTTGGTGGCCAGCCTGCCCCTGGAGGTACGTTTCAAATACCCCGCTTTCAAAAGATACGGCTCGACTGTATCGGCGATAGTATCCACTTCTTCATTTAAGCTGGCAGCCAGGGACTCAATCCCCACCGGTCCTCCGCCAAAAGATTCAAGGATGAGCTTGAGCACCTTACGGTCTAAATCATCAAAACCTGCCTGGTCTATGCCCAGCTCATCAAGAATTTTCGAGGCTGCCGCCTGATCCACCCGTTCAATTTTCAATACCTGGGCATAATCGCGCACCCGGCGTAAAAGCCGGTTAGCAATACGCGGAGTGCCTCTGGCGCGGCGGGCAATCTCCAAAGACGCCCCTTCGTCAATCTGTATTACTAACAAGGCGCTGGAGTTTTTTATAATCTTGGCCAATTCTTCTATCTTGTAAAAATCCAGGCTGTAAAATATACCAAACCTACCCCGCAAAGGGGCAGCCAAAAGTCCTGTACGCGTAGTCGCGCCGATTAAGGTAAAAGGCTTAAGGTTAAACTTGATAGTTTTAGCGTATGGGCCCTTATCAATCACAAAATCAATCTGGAAGTTTTCCATCGCCGGGTACAAAAATTCTTCAACTACCTTCGACATCCGGTGTATTTCATCGATAAAAAGTATATCCCCGACTTCCAGGTTGGTTAATATTCCGATTAAATCTCCGGCGCGCTCAATAGCCGGTCCGCTGGTAGCGGTAATCTTAGCGCCCATCTCATGCGAAATAATATGAGACAAGGAAGTCTTGCCCAAGCCCGGAGGTCCGCTTAAAAGCACATGTTCTAACGGCTCGTTTCTTTGTTTAGCTGCCTGTATCGCTATTTTCAAGTTATCCACAATATCTTTATGGCCGACAAATTCAGAAAATTTCTTCGGCCTCAAGGAAATGTTTAAAACTACATCCTCTTCGGATTCCTTAATATCGGCGACAATCGGGTTAGCCTTAAGCAGGGTTTTCCTGGTCTCTTCGCTCATAGGGTATGATATTTTCCTTATTTCTCGAGATGATTATATCTTCAAACGCCGCGGCCTGACGGGCAACAATCTCTTTCATTTTCGCTAATTCCAGGATTGCCAGGAATATGACGATTATTTCCAGTTTATCTTTTGATTTACTAAACAGGGTGGAAAGTTTTACCTCTGTTTCAATTAATAATAAGTGCAGGATATCATGCACCTTCTGCTCAACTGTAAACTGATCCTTGATTACTTCATAAAAAACCTCTTTGGGGATATCTTTTAATGCCTGGGAAAACGCGCTGATTAAATCAAACAGGCTTGCTTCAAAATACTTATCGCCTTCTTCTTTGGTTTTATCCTGGGCATCCGCGGGGAACTCTGTTTTAGGACGCTTAAAAACATCCTGCTGGCCGAGTTCTTTCTCCCTTAA
>JALNZI010000181.1 GCA_023229385.1 Candidatus Omnitrophota bacterium
TACCCGCTTTTTATAAACGGCAAATTTATCGAGACTTCGGAGAAACAGAATATTATCAATCCTTCTACGGGTAAGGTAATTGCTGAAGCCTCGATGGCCTCTTTAAAGGAAGCGGAGCTAGCTTTGACAAGCGCCAGGGCCGCCTTTGATTCCGGGCCCTGGCCGCATTTTTCCTTGCTTGAGCGTCGAGAATTTATCTTTAAGATTGTCCAGGGTATTTTGGATAATGCTGCTACCTTGGCGCAGTTGGAAACGCAAAATACCGGAAAGCCGATCAAAGAAACCACTTTTATGGATATTCCTTCCAGCGCCAAGACTTTTGAGTTTGCCGGAAACAATTTCATAAATTACCTGGCTGATGAAGAATTAAATGTGTCTGAAGATGCGAAGTCCCATTTACTCCGTGAACCCCTGGGTGTGGTATTATTGATTATTCCCTGGAACTATCCGCTTTTGATTGCCTGCTGGAAATTAGCTTCGGCTTTAGCTGCCGGGAATACAGTTATTTTAAAACCATCCAGTCTTACTCCGCTTACTGCTTTGGAGTTGGCCAAGATTGTTCACCAGGCTGGCCTGCCTGCAGGAGTAGTAAATGTGATTAACGGCGGCGGTTCGCAAATCGGCAAAGAGCTTTGCGTGGATAAACGGGTGGATATGATTTCTTTTACCGGTAGCAATGAAACAGGCAAAGAGATTTTACAATATGCCTCCAAGAATATAAAAAAGATGACCCTGGAGTTGGGAGGTAAAAGCGCCAGTATTGTATTTGACGATGTTGATTTAGGAGTTGCGGTAAACAGCTGCCTTGCGTCGATTTTCTTAAATCAGGGGCAAATGTGTACGGGGATGTCCCGGATTTTCGTGCAGGAAAAAATCTACGCTAAGTTCCTGGCTGATTTCGTGGAGAAAGCTAAACGCATAAAATTAGGCCTGGCTGATGATTTTGAGACTCAAATGGGGCCATTGATCAATGACGCCCAGCGTAAAAAGGTAATTGCCTATATTGAAAAAGCAAAAGCCGAAGGCGCTAAACTTTTATGCGGCGGGAAGATTCCGGAAAACGCGGAATTAAGAAACGGTTATTTCTTTGAACCTACGGTTTTAGTTAATGCCAATGCGCATTCGCATATATTTAAAGAAGAAGTATTTGGCCCGGTGGTTTTAATTAATAAATTTAGCGGCCCGGATGAAGCCGCAATTTTAGCCAATAGCGTGGATTTTGGCCTGGCTGCCTGTATCTGGAGCAAGGACCTGTTTTTGGCTCAGGAGTTAGCCAGGAAAATAAATGCCGGAACTGTCTGGATCAATACTTACGGGATGTTTTATAGCCAGCTTCCTTACGGCGGGTTTAAACAGAGCGGTTTTGGCAAGGAGTTGGGCAGGGAAGGTTTTTTAGAGTATACTCGTTTGAAGAATGTGATTTTAGACCAGTCAGCCGAAGGCAAACCGCTGGTTAATTATTGGTATGGATTCTAATGGATATAGTTGATATTTTAAAACAGCGCTCAAAAGAATATGGGGATAGGACAGCGATTATTTTTGGCCAGGAACAGATTTCTTTTGACCAGCTGAAGAATAAAGTTTTTTCTCTGGCCCAAGGTTTACTTAAGCTTGGGCTAAAGCGCGGGGATAAAGTTGCTATTTATCTCCCCAGCTGGCCGGAATATATTTATAGTTATCTGGCTATCTGGTCAATCGGGGCATGCAGTGTGCCTTTAGATTTTATGCTTACCGAGGATGAAATAATCTCTTGCCTTAGCCATTCCGAAGCCAAGGTTCTGATTACCAAACATAAAGCCAATATTTCATTTGCCAATCTTAAGTCTGGACTGCCTTCATTAAAACATATCATTTCTTGTCGTACTGCCGAAGAGGGTACGTTGAGTTTCGAAGAGTTTTTAGCTCAAGAAACAAATAATTTCTCCGGTTTAGAGGTAAAAGAAAAGGATTACGCCATAATCTTTTATACCTCAGGCACAACCGGAAAACCAAAAGGGGTGTTGATTAATTATCTTCAGCTGGATGCCCCGACGAAATCAACGGCCTTCTTTGTCAATGCGGACTTAAACTCTAAGGACGTTACGCTTTGCGCCCTTCCGTTTTCGCACCTCGGCGGTTTGATTTATATTCAGAATACGATTACCTTTGGCCTGACCCTGGTATTGATGGAACGTTTTATGCCCCTGGATTTCTTAAGGAATGTGCAAAGTCATAAAGTTAATTTTTTCTGGATTGTCCCGTCGATGTATTATGCCCTGCTACAACTTAAAGAGTTTGAGACCTTTGATTTATCTAGTTTGCGTTGGATCGTTACTTTTGGTGCTTCAAGTTCTCCGGATGCCTTGCGCCGGTTTCATCAGTTTTGCCCCAAGGCCCAGCTTTTAAACGGTTGGGGTTTAACCGAGACCAATGCCCCGACCGTGGTTTTACCGATGGGTTCTAAGAATATTGAGAGTGTCGGCAGGCCTGCTCCCTGGATTGAGGTAAAGATCTTCGATGATTCGGCTAAAGAATTAAAAGCAAACCAGGTAGGTGAAGTTGTGGTAAAAAGCTGGGTAGTTACCGACGGGTACCTTAAAGACGAGGAGCTGAGCCGTCAGACTATCCGGAATGGGTGGTTTTATACCGGGGACCTGGGTAAATTCGATACCCAGGGGTTTCTTTATATTGTCGGCAGGAAGAAAGAAATGATTAAGGTTGGCGGAGAAATTGTTTTTGAGCCGGAAGTGGAATCGGTTTTGCTGAAACATCC
>JALNZI010000182.1 GCA_023229385.1 Candidatus Omnitrophota bacterium
AAGATCTTTACCGGGGATCATTGCCCGGAAAACGCGGGTCATGTTTATCTAACGCCATCGGAGGCACATCATAACTTCTCCTCCATATCAAAACTTGATCATCGCCGTATTTTGCCGCAGTCTCGGATTTATTTAAACCCTGCAAAGCCCCGTAATGCCTTTCATTGAGCCTCCAGGAATTATAAACCGGTATCCACATCAAATCCATCTCATCAAGCGTAAGCCATAGGGTGCGGATAGCCCTTTTTAATACCGAAGTAAAAGCCAAATCAAAAATAAAGCCTTCTTTTTTAAGTACCTCACCCGCCTTCTTGGCTTCCTGTATTCCCTGGCCGGACAAATCAACATCGGTCCAGCCGGTAAAACGATTCTCCCTATTCCAGGTACTTTCTCCATGGCGCAACAAAACTAACTTTTTCATTAAATCCTCCCTTAATTTAAATAATCCAAACCCAATGATGGGTGAAACAGAGAATAAAAAAAGATTTACTGCTGCAGGTATTCTTTGACGTAATTTATAGGAATAGCAAAATTCAAGTTCTGCGCCTGATCTATACCAGAAGAAGTAATACCAATAACCTGCCCGCGCATATTTAACAGTGCGCCCCCGCTTGAGCCGTGAGAAATCGGAACACTAATCTGGATCTGCTTTACGCCACCGGCATCACGTACTGCGCTTACCAATCCGTCAGATATCGTATTCTGCAATCCCTGCGGATTACCAATAGCAACCACGCGCTCACCTACAACGATTTGCTCTGAATCCCCTAAAGATAAAGGAGTAGCATTTACCGGGGTATTAATCTTAATTAAAGCTATATCACGAATAGCGTCAGTTTTTATCACGCTAACATTACTAATTAATTCTTTTTCCTGCGCAAACTTTACACCCAGACCTTCAGCACCCTTAATAACATGATAATTAGTAACAATGGTCCCGTCGGAACTGATAAGAAAACCGCTGCCCAGAGCGCCACCGGTATTACTAACAGTAGTAATCATAACTATTGCAGGACTGGCAACCTGTACCAACCCTTCAATTGACATACTCATATTTGTTGCCCCGGCATCGGCTACAGCAGGAGAACTTCCAGCCACCTCAGCTTTAGGCTTATCCAAAGAAGAAACATCACCGTAAATCTTCTTCCATTTAGCCATCTCATCAGTACCAACACCCTCTGTTGGAATGGCCTGGACGATAAAATCTGTAGTAATTGTCTCCAGGGATTCCAAAACCTTGGCCTTGGATAAAACCGGACTTAAGACTTCAACAATCTCAAGCCTGCCTATTTTTGTCTTTTCTGTGCCTAAATCCTTAGCAGTTACTGGATCAATAATTTTATCCCTTGATTTATAAACCTCTAATATATCTTTCTGCTTTAGACCTTCATCACTGCCTGCGCCAATATACACAAATCCTTCTCCAACCCTTACAATACGCGTACCCCAGGGAAGGCTATTTATCTTAGAAGAAAAATTCTTTACGGCGTTAGCAATTGCATCCTTTATTGTTACGCCTTCGCCTTCGCCTGTGGCAGATATATTGCCAGTTTCAACTTCGCATAGACGCAAAGCTAAAGCGTAATTGTTTATAGCGACTCTTTCTCCTGCCTCGCTTTTAAGCAAATTAGCAATTACGATATATTTAACACCATAGACATTTCCTATTTTATTTGCCTGTTCGGAATTAACCCATTTAGAATTACTGAACTCCGCTTCTCTTAAAATAGCGTTGATATCCTGGCGTTCAACTATAGCAAATTTCCCACTTTCACGTAAGGCATCGGTTAAAAGTCCAGTCACTAACCCTGAATCCGTTTTCTTTTCCACCTGCTGCTGACTGTTATCAATCTTAATATCTGCTTTATCAACAGAAATTGCGCTTGCTTGCAATAATTCATCTTGCGGAGGGTTAAAAAGGCTATCCTTAATTTTCAGGTTATTCTCAGATACAAAGATCGCAGCCGTAATTTTTAAATCCTTCTTAACAGCCTTATTGATAGTCTTTTGTTCATAGTTATATATTTTGCTCTCCTGCTGCTCTTGCCCAAAAGCACCAGTGCTATTCAAGATCAGAAGGCTTAACCCCACCAGAAAAATTGGAATATTTCTTATCATAGCTCCCCCCTATTCAGCATAGCGGCAACGCGTAACATATTTCTCGGCTTTTATATTCATAGCCTTAGCTTCATAGTAACAATAAGCATTGTGCGGAATAACAACTAATTCCCAGTTTGTTTCATCACCGGTAGGGTAACCATCTTTATCCTTAAAAATAGTCTGAAATTGCACACGTAAATCCTCGGCCAGCTTATTAAATAACTTAGCTTTCACCACTAACCTGGCGTCTTCGGTAGATGATAATGCCTGATCCACCAACAGCAGCTGTTTATTTAAACCCTTGCTAAGATATACGAAGGTTTCGGTCTCCTCATAAAGTTGGGATGCTTTTTTAGGCGCAATCCCCTTAGCTGGAACCGACGCACAACCTGCAATTAACACCGACAAGACCAACAACAGTATGTTTTTCCGCATAGCTTTTTATCTCCTGATAAAAATTTATTGATAGACAACGCCTGTCTCACCTACTCGCTTTACTTCATATTCGTTTTCCCAGATAACCTCTGAGGTCTCAGCATCAATAAGTTGAAATGACATTGATATATAATCCGACCTATCCCCATTAATAGCCTTGCTTAAACCCATTAATTCACCGGTAAGATAAAAATCAACCTCCTTTAGATCCTCT
>JALNZI010000183.1 GCA_023229385.1 Candidatus Omnitrophota bacterium
GGAAGAAATCCAAGAGCCCCATTAATCCCCCTCTTCTAATTACTCCAATGTTTTAACGAACGCCTGGACAACTATGGGGTTAAACTGAGTACCTGAGCCGGCTTTTATTTTAGCCAGCGCTTCTTCTTTAGCTACAGCCGTCTGATAAGAACGCGATGAGGTCATCGCATCATAAGCATCCGCAACCGAAGCAATCTGGGCGAAAATACTGGCCTGATCAGCTTTTAAACCATCAGGATAACCTGTTCCATCATAGCGTTCATGGTGCGACCTGACCACGGAAAGCATCTGCGTATCCAGAAACACCGGTTTCAATATCTCTTCGCCTACTTCAGGATGTTTACGCACAAGGTCCCATTCCCCCTGCGATAGACCGCTCTTCTTATTCAATATATCATCATGGATGCCCAGCTTGCCTATATCGTGCATCTGCGCGGCCTTTCTTAGCAATTCCGCATCTTTAAGAGGAATGCCCATTTTAATCGCGATATTATAGGATAATTCACCGACCCTGTCTGAATGTCCGCGTGTGTATGGGTCCTTTGCCTCCAGGCTGCGCACCATTGCCTGGATCATCCGGTAAAAATAATCCTGTAATTTCTGGCGGGCATCCGCAAGGCTGGCTGCCATATCGTTAAAGGACGCTGCTAATTGGCCAATCTCATCACCTGACGGTATCTTCACCCGATACTCCAGGTTACCTTCAGCTATATGCTTCGTGCCGTCACTCAACTTCTTAATCGGAGAAATTATCTTTGCCGAAAATATAAAACCGAGAACCAGGGCAAAAATAACACCCATCAATAAAATCAATATCCCCCTGAATAACAAATCTTTTTCCGCAAGATAAACATCATTGGCATCTATATCTATGCCCAATATCCCAACCGGCTGGTTATTCTTATCAAAAATAGGGGCATAGCCCGAAAGTAACTTACCCCACTCATCAATACCCAGCTGAGTATCCGAACGCGGGCCGTCAAAAGCCTTAAGCATTTCCGGAAAACGGCTGGCATCGTATTTATCGCCCGGATAAGAAGTTACCCTGGAGGCAATCGGCTTAGCCTTAATCGCGTCGGGATCAACCACAAACTGATAAATTCCCGGCTGGTTTGTCCTCGACATGATGTAAATATTCCTGATCAGGGAATTAGTTTGTTCTATTTTTAATAACTGGCCGGCTACCTTTTCAAAAGCAGGAGTATTTACCCCTTCCGGATTCAGCGGAATATTACTCAGCTCATCTGCGTCAACCGAAAGCACTGCGGTCTGGGCCACAATCTTCAGCTTCTCTCTCAACTGGTTGAACTGCGACCTCAGGCTAAACTCTAAGAGGATATAATTTCCCAATAACGCCACAAACAGCAGGGAAAGAATAAAAGATAATGCCACTTTTACGTAAAAACTCTTAAAAAATAAACTTTTGTTTTTCATCTTTCTACGGCTGTTTAATTATTTTAAAGGAATTAAAACTCCTGTCGCTTTTATATCCTGCTCCGGAAACGCGAATCAGAGACCAGGTATAGACCTGACCATCTTCAAATAAATCTGAATTAATTTTAGCAGAAGACGCATCAGGAGGCAAATCTTCCTTATGGACTAAATTTGCCGCGTACATATTATAACCTTTATATATCTTCAGGGTAAATCCGCGTATGCCGACCAGATCATTCCACCACTTAAACTCCAAAGGGTCACTGCCGGTTAAAATAGCAGTTTCTGTAATAGGATACCTAAGCCTTGGCTCAGGCACGCTATTAAAAGCGCCACCATCCAGGGTAAAGCCGACTGCAGCCGCAAAACTAACTGCCAGAGGGAATAAAACCAAGGCCAATACGATTACTATCTTCTTATAGTTCAATTCCAATACTCCTGACTAGCACCTCTCCGCAATATTTTCTTCCTGTCTCAGAAACCATCCCGCGTTTTTTAGCCACAAAGGTAATTGTTTTATCTGCTTTCACACAAACTTTCCCTACCTTCCCGGTAGTAGCATCTAAACCCGAAGGAATATCTACGGATAAAACGAACGCCCGGGAAGCATTGATTATATTTATAAGCTCCTGGTAAATATACCTTATATCCCCTTTAAGCCCTACGCCTAAAAGCGCATCAATAATTAAACTGTATTTTTTTGTTTTGATTAAAGAAATATTGGCAGGGTTGACTTCGATTATTTTTTGCTTCATCCGCAGGAGAATATCCAAATTAGTTTTTGCCTCATTCTTTACATCGGCTATTTTACCGGACAAATAAATATCCGGCTTGATACCGCCTGTCAATAAATGCCGGGCAGCGCAAAATCCGTCACCTCCGTTATTACCCGTGCCGCAAAATAGCGCGACCTTGCCTCTACGCTGGCGCAGGATATTCAATGCCTCCTCGCTGACGCAACGGCCGGCATTCTCCATAAGCACAAGAACAGGTATACCCAAGAGCTCCACTGCTTTTTTATCCAGGGACTTGGCATCTGAGGCGGTTAAGAATCGCTCCCCTTGTTTGCTTTTTCTCATTAACCCTTCTTGCCGAGAGAAAACGCGTTGCCCAGGCACTTGCCGGTACTATAATAAGTACGGCTGGAAGGATTAAAAATCAGGGGTTTTATTTTTTCTATATCCGGAAGTCCTTCTTTTGCTAATGCCCCTTCTTCAACTTTCACATCTTTGATCTGTCCTATAAAAAGCGTGTGCAACCCTACCTTAATCGAATGCAGTAGCGAACATTCCAG
>JALNZI010000184.1 GCA_023229385.1 Candidatus Omnitrophota bacterium
TTTAGTTCAAGAACAGTTGGTTGTCCAGGGAAGTAAAGACGATCTGCAAAAAGGCAACTAGAAAATGAGATAAGGGGAGTTTTGGATGGCGAGAAATGGTTTTATGAAAAGGGGAGATAATCCCCCTTTTTTATTAGAGGGAGGTGGTCTTATGAAAATGTTGAAAAAGCTGAAGGAGAAGTTAAAAAAAATTGTTCCGGCTAAGCTCGCATCTTTGAAGACAAAGAAAAAGAAAGGCCCGGTTAAGAAAACGACTGCTTGTCCACCCAAGGATATTCCCAGTTTTCAGGAGACCATCGCCGTTAATACCAAGTTTTCTCATCCGGAAGACACGCGTCCCCGGAGCACGATGCCTCAGGAATTGCCCTCTTGCTATAACCAGGATAAGATTGTTTTACAGGTACGCGATCCGCGCTGGCTGCATACTTATTGGGAGTTAAGGAATCAAACTGTCGAGGGGTTAAAGAGCAAATTAGGTGATGAATTCCACCGCGCAAAAAAGATTTTAAGGGTTTATGACGTTACCAATATTATTTTTAACGGTTCTAACGCCAACAGTTTCTTTGATATTCAATATAATGATTTTGCTACAAGCTGGTATATTGATACGGCTGGCCCGGGCAGATCGTGGTGCGTGGACCTGGGGCTGATGTTAACTGACGGCAGGTTTATTACTATCCTGCGTTCAAATGTTGTTTCGACTCCTCTGGATAGTCCGTCATGGATTACTGATGAAGAATGGATGATCCCCGACGATGTATTCGCCAGGCTTTATGGAATGGGTTTTGGCCTGGGCAAAAGTTCCCCGGTGGGCCGCGGCTGGCAGCAGCGCCTTAAGCAGGGGCTGTTCAGTTCAGGAATATCTTCCAGCCCGGTGAGAAAAGCAGTCAAGGAAAGAAGTTTTTGGATGAAGGTGGATTGCGAGTTAATTGTTTATGGAGCTACTGAACCCGATGCGCAGGTTACCGTGCAGGGCCAACCGATTAAATTAAGGCCGGATGGGACATTCACCCTGCGTTATTATTTGCCGGATAGCAAACAGGTAATTCCGGTTAAGGCTGTTTCTGCGGATCAAATAGATGAACGTACAATTACGCCAATTGTAACCCGGGAGACTAGATAAACCTATGCTTAAAGGATACCTTTGTTTAGTTTTACACGGACACCTGCCTTTTGTGCGCCATCCGGAACATGAGAATTTCCTGGAAGAGGATTGGCTTTACGAGGCGATCACTGAAACTTATGTTCCTTTGATTTCTGTTTTTGAAGGGCTCGTTTCCGACGGTATAGATTTCCGGATTACGATGACCTTAAGCCCTACGCTTATCTCTATGCTTTCCGATTCATTATTGCAGGAGCGCTATTTAAAGCATATTAATAAGCTTATTGAATTGTCCCAGAAAGAAATGGAGAGGACAAAGTGGCAGGAGCCATTCAGGCGCCTGGCGGAGATGTATTTTATCAAATTCTCGCACTCCCGGGATACTTTTCAGAAATATAATAATAACCTGGTGTATGCTTTTAAAAAATTCCAGGATTTAGGCAAGCTTGAGATAATTACTTGCGGCGCTACGCATGGTTTCTTCCCGCTGATGGATGTTTGCCGGGATTCGGTGCGCGCCCAGGTAAAGGTGGCAGCAGATCATTACGAGAGCGTGTTTGGCAGAAGGCCGCGCGGGATCTGGCTTCCGGAATGCGGTTTTTGCCCCGGGCATGATGAAATATTGCGCGAAGCCGGTATCCGTTATTTCTTTACTGATTCTCACGGCCTGTTGCATGGTACGCCTCGACCTAAATACGGAGTCTTTGCTCCGGTTTATTGTAAGGGTACCGGAGTAGCTGCTTTTGGCAGGGATCTGGAATCTTCAAAACAGGTTTGGAGTTCTATCGAAGGTTACCCCGGGGACTATAACTACCGGGAATTTTACCGCGATATAGGTTTTGACCTGGAGTTTGATTATATCAAACCGTATATCCATCCCGACGGAGTGCGGATTAACACTGGGATAAAATATTACCGGATTACCGGCACAGGCAATCATAAAGAGCCGTATGTCGCGGAGTGGGCAAGGGATCGCGCAGCGGAACACGCCGGAAATTTTATGTTTAACCGTCAGAAACAGGCAAATTACCTTAATGACCTTATGGGTAAGCCGCCGATTATCGTTTCTCCTTATGACGCTGAACTTTTTGGGCACTGGTGGTATGAGGGGCCGATGTGGCTGGATTTTCTTTTCCGTAAAGTTGCCTGTGACCAGAATGAAATACGTATGATTACTCCTTCGGAATATTTGGGGGAGAACCCGCGTAATCAGGTGATTACCCCGTCATTTTCCAGCTGGGGTTATAAGGGGTATTCGGAAATGTGGCTGCAGGGGACAAATGACTGGATCTACCGTCATTTGCATGTGGCTTCGGAACGGATGAGCGAGCTGGTGAGGAATTATCCCGGGGCTCAAGGTTTATTGCGCCGGGCGCTAAACCAGTCTTTGCGCGAACTGCTGCTTGCGCAAAGCTCTGATTGGGGGTTTATACTTGGAACTGGCACACATACCAGTTATGCTGTGCGCCGCACTAAAGACCACCTCTTAAGGTTTAACCGGATTTACGAGGATATCAAGTCCAATAGCATTAATGAGAATTGGCTTTCAGATATTGAATATAAGGACAATCTCTTCCCGAATATAGATTATCAGGTGCATCAGTA
>JALNZI010000185.1 GCA_023229385.1 Candidatus Omnitrophota bacterium
CGGCTCAGCGTGCACGCCGTGCGTGCGGCCGATACAAGCCATATCTTTATAAGCCTTGGCTTTTTTAGCCAGAACCTTCAGGAGTTTTTCTAAATCAGCAATCAATATATCCGAGGCTGATTTTAACTGTACCCCCAAAGTAGTATCTAAAATATCGGAAGAAGTCAGGCCCATATGCAAATATTGGGCATCTTTTCCTATATATTGGGCGACATTAGAGACAAAGGCAACAACATCATGTTGTGTCTTCTCTTCAATTTTATTAATCTGCTGGATATTAAAACGGGCTTTTTGTTTAATACGCTTTACTGCTTTTAGCGGGACGATTCCTTCTTTAGAGTAGGCCTCTATAGCAAGTATCTCGATGGCGAGCATAGTCTTAAACTTAAACTCTTCCTGCCAGATACTCTTCATTTGCGGTAGGCTGTAACGTTCAATCATTGCAGAGCTTCCTCCTGTATTTGAGAGACTAATTATACCAAAAAAACGCCGTTTAGCAAATGAAAAGTTATGCATTGCCGGCTCTAGATAAACGGTAAGCGATAAGTTAAAAACAAAAAAGCCGTTTCCCTAAGCGCAGGAAAACGGTTCTTTATAAAATGCTTTAAATCTTATACCACCCTCAAACAGGATTGCTGCTGTTTTGAAAGTTTAGGAAAAGAAATAGAGATACCCCTGCCCAAAGAAGCAGCAATTTTTATCAAAGTCTCCATAGTAAGGTTTCTTTCTTCCGCAGTCTCTACTTGGGAGACAAATTGCTGTGACACGCCCAATCTTTTAGCAAGCCCAACCTGAGTTAACTTTTCATCTTCCCTTAATTCAGCGATTTTCTGAGCTAAAGCCACTTTGGCGCATTCCAGTGCATAAGCCTTTTTAAACACTTTATTCTTCAGCTCTGTCTTTAAATGCTCTTCTATATTTTCTAACCTAGACCTTTTCATCCAAATCCCTCTTTGATCTATCTTCCTATATGATTACATCCAGTTTCAATCATTGCTTTTCTTTTGAAACATATATTCAAATCACCACGCGGAATTTCCCGCACTATTTTTTTAATCGCATGCACTAAAACAACGCTATTTTTCAAATAAAAGAAATAAAATATTCTGTTGTCTTTAGGCCGAAGCTCATAAATACCGCACCCCATATGATCTGCCATCGGTCGGCGCAGATTATTTCCCTGCTTCTTTAATTCGTTAATATACGCCAATACCTTGGCTCGCTCACCTACAGCAAGAGACTCTATGAAATCCCTTACTGGATTACCCCCGCGTTCATCAATAAAATAATATACACAAGAAAGTTTATCTTCTTCCATTTAAAGTATACAAGATATAACTTGTAGTGTCAAGCCTTTATTTTTCTAGGGAACCCCCGTGCTTCGCTTCAACCACAATAGACGCAAAACAGAAACAGATCTAACTTGGAATTTTATAAAATATATGAATCAGAAATACTAGATTAATCTTAACGAAAACCGGTTATCCTTTTTTCTTTTACTAGCGGCGGTTCTATTAATTGTTTAATAGCTTGAAATACGATTGCGAACTGTTTGTCATATTTCTTCTCTATTTCCTCAATTTTGCGCCTGAGGTTATGATTAGTTAAAAGCATCCGGCGTAATTGAGTAAATGCCCGCATAATTTGGATGTTTACTTGAATAGCTCTTTCGCTATTCAAAACACTAGATAGCATGGCAACACCCTGTTCAGTAAAAGCATAAACTGTTTTTGAGAATTTCAAGGATATCACAAATTGTGATATCCTCATTACCTCTTTTCTTGTTAAAATAAACATAAAATCTTCTGGAAAACGGGTTATATTTCTTTTTACTGCCTGGTTTAATACCCGCGTTTCTACCTCATAAAGCTTTGCCAAATCCTTATCCAGCATTACTTTCTTGTTTCTTATTTCAAAAATCCTCGCAGCAATCATCTCTACGGAAATTTGATTAGACATAACAACCTCCTTTCATCATCAACAGACGAAAGATGATGATTAATCTAACAAAAAAATGGGGACAAGGCTGTCCCCATTTTCAAATATTTCTTACGGATCTATTTGATAAACATCTAGTTACGTACACTGTCTACTGGAAGCACTACTGGGAGCATACATACGCATAGCCTAAAGCGTTGCTGCCGAAGGAGCAGCCGGCGAAACCGGCGCCACAACTGCAACCAGGCGGGGAGAAAGAGCCGCTACAGCAGCCCCACGAACCGAGAGCGAGTTTTTGAGTATATCCCGAAGGACAATATCCTTGAGAGCCGCCGGCATTGGTACATACAGGAGCGCCGTAAGTAGTACTTGAAAAACAATAATAAGTATAGCTAAATCCACCTCCTCCTGATGCTGACCAAGTAGAGCCATTATAATAATACAATGAATTATTCAAGCTTGAGTAAGCAATCTGTCCTTGAGCGCCGGCAGGCCAAGTTGCAGGATCCCCTGTTTGGGCTTTAAGCCGGATATCCCCATTCCTGTTCGGCTGATCCGCGGCATCCAAAGTACCATTCCCATTTGTATCCCCTACTGCCAGCTTATTAGTCGCCAGTTCATTATACGAACCATAAGGAGATGGATAATAGGTGGTAATCGTGATAGACTCTTCAGCGCCAAAACATAAATTAAATGACCCAAAGATAAAAATAATTAAAAATTTTACCTTCTTCATGGCTTAAGTCCCCCTCTTT
>JALNZI010000186.1 GCA_023229385.1 Candidatus Omnitrophota bacterium
AATGGATTAAATCTTCGTAATGTTAATTGGGGATGCTTTGGCCCTGGCGGTTAATTGCGCCGCGAAGAATACAATGCGCCAGAGGGTTGCCGTCAGTTTTAACCTCCCAACCATTGTAGATAAAGGTATGGCCAATTTGCGCTGCCTCTATGGAATTTAACAAAACATTTAAATCTCCGCTGGTAGGGTTCTTCATCCCCACCGGGATATCCAGGCCGCTTACTGTCAGGCGATGCTCCTGGTTCTCCACTGAACGGGCGCCGATTGTAACATAACTTAAAACATCCTCTAAGTACGGATAGTTTCCCGGATAAAGCATCTCATCCGCGGCGGTCAAGCCGGATTCGCTTAATACCCTAAGGTGCATCCGCCGGATAGCCTTGATCCCCCGGGAGATATCCGGGTCGCCGGAAGCCTTAGGCTGATGCAGCATGCCTTTATACCCTTTTCCGGTTGTGCGGGGTTTATTCGTATAAATACGCGGGATTAAAATTAACTTTTCTTTGACCTTAGACTGGAGAGCGGCAAGCCGGGATGTATATTCTGAAAGCGCGTCCTCATTATCAGCCGAACACGGGCCGATAATCAAAAGCAGACGGCTGTCATTGCCTTTTATAACATTTAAAATATCCTTATCCCTGGCAGCCTTTACCTTTTTTAGCTTTTCAGGCATCGGCATAAGCTGGAGTATCTCAAGCGGAGTGGGGATTTTCTGCAGATATTTAAAACCCATATTTAGTTATTGATATTATTATTCTGCTGGATGATCTTAACCGTGGTGCGCTGGCCGTCCTTCCACGGCCAAAGCATGGCGAGAACGCTATCTGTCCCGGAAGATTTATAATACAGTGTCTGGCCGGGCATAATCCCCCCGAAACCGTTAACTGTTTCCTGCACCTTATGCGGCAGCCTGGCCTTGGAAGGAAAAACCGGCTCCCCCATAATATGTTTTAGCTGCAGGTGAAGCTTATCCAGCTCCTGTTGGACAATAACCCCCTCAAAGAAGTTATCGCAATCAGTACGCAGGGCTTCAAAATTAAACTGCTTTATATCTTTTCTCAGGGAACTGAAATCCATAGCAATCTCCTTTGTGGTTATTATAACATAGCCAGGAACAATTAAAACATGTTTTTAGAATTCTTTATACGGCCGATTAGTCGCGCCAATAAAACGGTTAAGCTGGCCCCGGCGTTCTGCATCAAGCCCTTTAAAAGAAACGCCTAAACGGAACTCATTTTCATACGGTATGCAGGCTTTTACCTCTGCCTCTACCTCAACCGGCTTGACTATATTTACCGGATCCTCCGGCGAACCAAAGAAAATAAACTTCAAGAGCAATGTGGACCATACCGGGATATGGTGTTTGGATATAAAAGCCAGGCCAATCGTGCTCAAATCCAGGGTAGTGGCCTCCATATCCTCTTCGCCAAATGCCTGGCGCAAATGCTCCGGGGTGCGCACTTTATACCAGATAGTCAAGTTCAAAAGTAAACGTTGAAACCTGCGCCTGTCTTTACCCCAGTAGCGGTTAAACAAGTAGCCTCCGTAAAATAAAACCACGGCTATAAAGGTTTTGCCGAAAACACCTTTACTACCGTGGCAGTACATTTACATAGATAGTATATACTATTTTTGGCTGAATTTCAAGGGAGGCTAAATTTTCTTTTTCCGGAATGGCTCAAGCTCATTCAAGAACTTAGGGTCAACCTGAGAACCTAACTTCAGCACCGTATCACAATGCTTAATCGCCAGCTCATACTGCTTAAGCTTAAAATAATATACGGCCAGGTTAAAATGCGCAACCGCAAAATCCGGATTGATCCTGACCGCCTCATTCCATAACTTTATCGCCTCTTCCAAGTTGCCGGCTTCGGCATAACCGGAAGCAAGGTTGTTATAAGCTGACAGGTAATCCGGCTTTAACTCAATAGCCTTGCGCAGCATCGCTATTGATTTTTCTTTTTCATTGCGGTCATAGTAGTTATTGCCGAGAAGATAATACGCCTTGGCGCAGATAGGATAGGCTTCGGCTGCTTTAAGGTAAGTTTCGGCTTGAGCATCCATCTCCGGGTAACCGTAAAGGATATTCAAAAGGCTGCAATATGCCGGAAGAAAATCCGGGTTATATTTTATCGCCATAAAATATTCATTTGCCGCCTCAGGCTTATTTCCGGTCCTGGAATATAAGTTTCCCAGGTTATTATGCACCATATAGCTGCCCGGGGTATATTTCAGGATCCTCCTGTAAAGCTGCGGCTCACTGCTCCAATAATTATTCTGCTTGATCGTAAAATATGAATAGTCAAACAGGAAACAGATAAATACGCCGATGGCCAACAAACGGAACTGTTTTTTTTGATACAAAGAATCCAGCGCCCTGGCTAAAATCCAGAAGAAACCGATTGCCGGCAGATAGAGCCAATGCTCCGCCATATAAAACGAGTTTATCGGATAAACGCTATTGGTCGGAAGAAGCGCGGCAAAAAACCAGAATATGGAAAAAGTAAACAGCCGGTCGCTCTCCCTTCTCTTAAAGGCAAAGAAGATAAGCAGGAGAAATACGGCCAGGCCAAATAAAACCTGGGGATGGATAACGCTAAAAACCTTGTTGCCGTATTCCATATGCAGGTCAAACGGCAGGAACAGGAGCCGGAAATAA
>JALNZI010000187.1 GCA_023229385.1 Candidatus Omnitrophota bacterium
AATTGCCTGGGCCTGGGAGTTTTTAACTAAAGAATTGCGCATTGACCAGGAGAAACTTTGGGTTTCGGTTTATCAGGATGATGATGAGGCTTACGATATCTGGAAAGATAAAATCGGTATTCCTGAGGCTAAGATTGTGCGCCTTGGGGATAAAGATAATTTTTGGCCTGCGGAAGCTAAAACAAAAGGGCCAAACGGGCCGTGTGGGCCCTGTTCAGAGATTTTTTATGATTTCGGCCCGGATACAGGTTGCGGTGAAAAAAAATGCGATCCAGCATGCAGCTGCGGAAGGTTTGTCGAAATTTGGAACCTGGTGTTTACCCAGTTTAACCGCAAAGATGACGGATCTTTAGAGCCGCTGCCGAATAAGAATATTGATACGGGTATGGGACTAGAGAGGTTGACTGCGGTCATGCAGGGAAAACAGAATAATTTTGAGACAGAATTATTCCAGCCGATAATCGAAGAGATAAAGCATTCTGTGGAAGTAGAGCCTCCGGATAATAAAAAACTTTATTATGCGATTAGTGATCATTTAAGGGCGGCGGTTTTTTCGATATATGACGGGATTACGCCTTCTAATGAAGGCCGCGGCTATATTGTCAGGAAGATTATCCGCAAAAGTGTTTTACATTTAAAAAGCTTAGGGATAAATAAACCGTTTTTAAATAAATTAGTCGGCCAGCTTGCCCAGATTATGGCTAAGCCTTATCCGGATTTAAAAGAGAGGCAGGAGGATATTGCCCAGGTCATTTTAAATGAAGAGGTAAATTTCATTAATACCTTGAAATTAAGCAGTGCTTTGGTGGATAGTGAAATTGAGAAAATAAAATTAAGGTTAGAAAATGATCCAAAAATTGATGGTTTTACTGTTGCCAGCGCGGTTACCTCTAGCACGATAGGCATTTCTGCTTTTAAATTATATGATACTAATGGAATTCCCCTGGAGATAACCAGGGATGAATTAACCCAGAGGCAGATTAAGGTTGATAGGAATTTCGAAGCGGCTTTTCAAAACGAACTCGAGAAACAGAAAAATCTTTCAAAGTCATTTAGCAAGATGAAGGGTGATGTTTTTGATGCCAAGGGGTTAGGTTTAAAACTTGATCCGACAAAATTTCTCGGTTATAAAGACAGTTCTGTAGAAGCCAAGGTCGTGGTTATTCTAAAAGACGGCAAGGAAATAACTGAAGCCCAGGCAGGCGAAAATCTAGAAGTTGTTTTGGATCAGACTCCGTTTTACGCGGAATCCGGAGGCCAGGCCGGGGATACCGGAAAATTAATCAGCGGAAAGAATGTCTTTGAGGTTTTAAATACGCAGAAGATGGATAATGTTTTCTTGCATATCGGTAAAGTTAGTTTCGGTTCTTTTAAAAAAGGGAATAAGGTATCTGCGCAGATAAATATTGAACGCAGGGCCAATATTGCCAGAAATCATACAGCTACGCATATATTGCAGGCAGCCTTGCGTGAAGTTTTAGGAAATCATGTCCAGCAGCAGGGGTCAATGGTAGCCGAAGACAGGTTCCGTTTTGATTTTACACATTTTAAAGGTTTGTCTCAAGAGGAAATCGACAGGGTTGAAGAGGTGGCCAATGGCCATATTGCTAAAAATCAGCCGGTAGATTGTAAGGAGATGGCTTTTAAAGAAGCAAAGAAATCCGGGGCGCTGGCGTTTTTTGAGGAGAAATACGGCGAAAATGTACGGGTGGTTGCTATAGGAGGTATTTCAAAAGAGTTATGCGGGGGCACGCATATTGATAATATCGGTAAGATTGGGCTGATAAAAATAACCAGCGAAAGTTCGGTAGCCAGCGGCATAAGAAGGATTGAAGGGGCCACCGCGGGTTTTGCGGAGAAGTTTGTTCAAGAAGAACAGCTGAAGGTTGTTGAAGAGTCGGAGAAGAAAAATAAAATAAAGGAATTAAAAGAACAGGAAAAGAAACGCAGCTTGGAGGTAAATAACCGTTTGCAGGATGCGGCTCCCCGGCTTATCGAGAAAGCGGAGGAAATAAACGGAGTGCGGGTTGTTGTTTCGCTTGAGCCGGATTTAGATATGAGTGCTTTGCGGATTTTAGCGGATAAAGTAAAAGAGGGCTTAAGAAAAGGGATGGTTGCTTTAGGTTCGCAGGATAGCGGACAAACGAAGGCATATCTGGTGATTGGGGTTACGCAGGATTTATTGCCCAGGGGTTTAGATGCAGGGGCATTGATTCGCCAGGTTGCCCCGGTTATCGGGGGTTCCGGCGGAGGCAGGCAGGATTTTGCCCAGGCCGGAGGGACAAAACCGGAAAACTTTAGATTGGCATTTGAGGAATTAAGAGCTATAATTAAAGATCTCCCGGTTGAAGGAAGGTAGAGGGAAAGTTGTGGCGATGAAAATAATTAAGGCAACAAGTAAAAAATTAGACAAGATTTATAACCGCGGTTTGAGCCGCCAGGTTCGTGTTGAAGAAAAGGTGAAGAAAATCATTGATGATGTGCGCCTTTTCGGGGATGAGGCGCTGCTTAAATATACCAAGAAGTTTGACGGGGTAAAAATTATGCCGAGGCAGTTAAAGGTCTCGGAGATTGAAATCAGCGGAGCCTACGCTAATATCAGCCCGAATTTTGTCAGTTCTTTGAAAGTAGTTATCGAAAAC